>CAYNFI010000015.1:0-34164 GCA_964396445.1 uncultured Candidatus Bathyarchaeia archaeon | reverse complement strand
TATGAAAAAGATGGTGGAAAAAAGTGAGATTAACCTTAGAACAAGGAGTCATAAAGGCACACAAGTAGTTGACACCATGCACAGCACTTATGCCAAGCTCCATCCTGTGCCTATTGAAAATGTGCGTTTGGTAGATGCTTTTTGGACGCCACGTCTACGTTTACTACGTGAGGTAACTCTGCCGTCGCAGCATCAACTATGCGAGGAAACTGGGCGTATCTTTAATTTCCGCCGCGCCGCGGGGAAGGAGCTTGGAAGTTTTCAAGGCAGCTATTTCAACGACTCGGATGTTTACAAGTGGGTTGAAGCCGTAGCCTTCTCCCTCGCAGGTGAGCGTGATCCTAAACTGGTGGACATAGTCCGGCGAGTGGTCGCGGTCATCGCCGCTGCACAGGACGAGGATGGTTATCTTAACAACTACTTCACTTTTGAAAGAAAGAAGGATCGCTGGACGAACTTGCGTGATATGCATGAGCTTTACTCGGCTGGGCATCTGATGCAGGCCGCCGTCGCCTATTATCGGGCAACGGGTGAACACGTTCTTCTCGATGTGGCCTGTCGCTTCGCTGACCACATCTTTAACACATTCGGTCCGGGAAAGCGTCCTGGCACATGTGGGCATCCTGAAATTGAGATGGCGCTGGTTGAGCTCTACCGTGCAACGGGAAGGGAGGTCTACCTTAACCTAGCCCGTTTCTTCCTAGACCAGCGCGGACGCGGAGTTATTGGCGGGCGGGTTGTACTCATCGACCATAAGCCTTTCCGGGAGTTATCAGAGGTCGTTGGACACGCCGTACGGTCACTCTACCTCAACGGTGGAGCAGCGGACATCTACATGGAAACAGGTGAGAAGGCTCTCTGGGAGGCGCTTGAACGCCTCTGGCGTAGCATGACTGAACGTAAAATGTACGTAACAGGTGGCGTAGGGGCGCGTTACGAGGGGGAAGCCTTCGGCGCGGACTATGAGTTACCGAACTCTAGGGCGTACGCTGAGACCTGCGCGGCTATAGCGAATGCGATGTGGAACTGGCGGATGCTGCTGGCCAGCGGGAAGGGAAGATTCGCCGACATCATGGAGCTCGCCCTCTACAACGGCGTCCCTTCGGGAATTGCCTTAGACGGCCGGTATTACTTCTACGTGAACCCGCTCGCGGACAGCGGTGGTCACAGGCGTCAAACCTGGTTCAGCACCGCGTGCTGTCCCCCCAACATCGCTCGTTTACTCGCATCCCTACCCGGGTACTTCTACAGCATCTCGAATGCAGGCGTCTGGGTACACCTCTACGCCCAGAGCACGGCGCAGCTGGAAGTGAACGGTAAGTCCCTCACCTTGATTCAACACACGGATTATCCATGGGTTGGGGAAGTTGAAATGATTCTCCAACCGGAAAACGAGATCTCCCTTAGTGTCTATATCCGTATCCCAGGCTGGTGTCGAAAGGCTGAGCTTCAGCTTAACGGGAAACCATTGGAGACACGTGTTCAGCCAGGTCACTACGTTAAGGTCCATCGTTTATGGAGGGCCGGAGACAAGGTGCAGCTCTCCCTCTCCATACCTGTGGAGCGAATGGTCTGCCATCCATATGTCAGCGAGAACAACGACCGCGTTGCACTTAAACGCGGCCCGCTCGTCTACTGTGTGGAGCAGGTGGACAACCCTGATTTTGACGTTCGATCCCTTGTGTTGCCAGCAGATGCCTCCCTAGAGGCGGAATGGGCTCCAGACCTATTGAACGGGGTCACAGTCATCCACGGGGAAGCCTTATCAGTAGACGTGGACACGTTTAAAGGCTACTTGTACCGCCGAGTAGAAGAGGTCTCACCTAGCTCGCGTCGCGTACGTTTCACCGCCGTTCCATACTATGCTTGGGCGAACCGCGAACCGGGTCCGATGAACGTTTGGATCCGCTCCTCAGCGCATACCCTCGTTTCTCAACCTCACGTTTCAAGATAATGCACATTTGCCAGTGTAGGAAAAGATGTCTGGAGCGGCTTAGGGGAACGCTGGATGAAAGCGGGAGCGCATCCTGTTCGACGTATTCCTTCATTCTGTAAGTATTTCTACGGCTTTTTCTACGGCGAACTTCAACCGTTCCGTACACGCGTAGTCGTGGACAGTTCGGTAGTACTCTTGGAATCCTTCAGATGTCTTCAAGTCTAGACGCGTGAGTTCACGGCATGTTACTGCGCCCCATGTGTCCTTGAAGGCTTTTATAAACCCGTCAACCCTTTTCCATGTGGCGACTGGGTTCTCTTCACTGGACTTTCTCCCGTATTTCAAGCCTATAGCCATGGCCGCCCCAGAGATGGAGCCGCAGGTAAGTCCGTTCAGGGAGAAGCCTGCACCTACACCCGTGGCGATCCTAGGGATCAGGTCGGATTCGACGCCAAGGTACTCGGCTAGGGCTAGGAGAACGCTTTCGCAGCAGTTGTAAGGGCGGCCCTCTGGGAAGTTGGAAGGCCGTGCCTGAAAGTAACTTGCCGCTTTCTCCTGTAATTCCTCTACCGTGAACATGCATACTTCGTCTCCGTCTTGAACCTCGCCTGGGAAAGCTCTACTTTTCTTCTAGTTATAAGTGTTTTTAAGGGATGA
Organism: uncultured Candidatus Bathyarchaeia archaeon; assembly: GCA_964396445.1. Taxonomy (GTDB): domain Archaea; phylum Thermoproteota; class CALKCG01; order B24; family JAWCPE01; genus CAYNFI01. The sequence continues at coordinate 31,571 of CAYNFI010000015.1, read as the reverse complement.
GGCTTCCCCACTTAACCTTGTTTCAAGAGTCAGCTTAGGGCTTTGATTATCTCCCTGCAGAACTGCGGTAAGTCCGCGGGAAACCTTGAAGTGATGAGGTTTCCATCACGTACCATCGGCGCGTCTAGGTACACCGCGCCGGCGTTAATCACATCGTCCTTTATCGCGGCGACGCATGTCACTTTTCTACCCTTAAGCAGCCCGGCGGAGATCAGCACCTGGGGTCCATGGCAGATAGCGGCAACAACCTTCCCCCGCTCATGAATCCCCCGGGTAAAGTCTAGGACTTCGCTGTATCGCCTAAGCCTATCCGGCGCCCATCCGCCGGGAATAATGACGCCGTCGAAGTCCTCGGTCTTCGCCTCCTTAACCGTTAAGTCTGGGACGATGGAGAGCCCATGCTTACCATGCACCGCATCCTTCGTAACGGCGAGAACCTTAACCTCAGCGCCTTCCTCTATGAGCCTTATATGCGGGTAGTGAAGCTCAAGGTCCTCGTATTCAGGTCCAGCTAAAACCGCGACACGTCTGCCTTTCAAACCCATAAACTCATCCTCATGGGTTTTACTGGATGAATCTTAATAAACGTATGGCAAGTTCCAACCCCTCGTCCTCGTGGTAAGCTTCGTGTATGACGTCGATGAACTATTTGATTGGAAAAGATTTAAGCGCCTTACCATGTAAGGTCCTCTTATGGCTGGAATTAAAGTAGGTGTTGGCAGAAGCGATGTAAGCCCACCGTTGGGTGTTGAGCTGTCCGGGTACGGCTACTTCAAAGGTAGGAGGAACAAAGGTGTACACGATAGGTTATACTCACGGTCGCTGCTTCTGCGGGCGGGTGACGAATCCGCGGTCTTAATGAACAACGACCTTATAGGCGTCAGTGAACCCACACTGGCAGAGACCCGGGGTCTCATCGAGGAAGGGGTTGGCGTAGACCCTGATAACGTCATAGTGACGTGCACCCATACCCACTCCGGTCCAGCAACGGTCCCGTTTATAGGGGTAGGTGAAATCGACGATGATTACTTGGAGGGACTGCCGAAGAGGTTGTTGGAAGGAACTCTTAAGGCTAATGAAAACCTAGTGGAGGTAAAAGTTGGATTTGGAAGGTCCGAGGTGAGGGCGGTAGGCTTCAACAGAGTCCTACCTAAAGGGCCTATAGACCGTGAGGTCCGCGTTCTCCAAATCAAGGATGTGAAAATGAACCCAGTGGCAACACTGTTCAACCACTCTTGCCACGCGGTAACCATAGATGTGAGGACTGAGGATGGACTCTATGTTTCAGCTGACTGGCCTGGCTACGCCATGACCATCCTAGACAGGAAGGGTGCTGGTGAAGCCTTCTTCCTGCAGGGCACATGCGGGGACATAGACCCAGTTGTAGCTTGGCATATGCGGGGCTTCGATGCTGCTGAAGAGATTGGGAAAAAGGTTGCCGAAGCTGTGTTGAAGTCCTTGGAGGGGGTACACTTAAAGGAAGTTGAGGGTTTAAGGGTTGAGAGGCGAATCCTCAGACTGCCTTTTCAGAAGCTGACTATGAGGGATGTTGCCGAGAACCTGAAGGATTTCCTAACCCAGCTGGAGAAGAATGAGAAAGCCACGGTCAGTGAATTAAGGCCTCAGATAAGGTTTCACCGGACTTACGCTGAGGAGATGGTGACTAGGTTGGAAGCTGGGCTTCCAAACCATATTGAGAGCGAGGTCCAAGCGTTAGCACTCGGCGGCACAGCGATGGTTTTCCTTCCTGGAGAAGTCTTCGTCGATGTGGCACTCAAGATAATGGAGGGGTCACCGTTCAAGGAGACGATGGTTGCTGGCTACGCGGCTAACTACGTAGGCTACATACCAACAACGATAGACTACGAGTTGAGCGGGTACGCATCCACGAGAGTGCCAATGTTACTGAAGAACTCACCCTTCGTCAATGATGTAAGCCAACTCGTCGTAACGGAAGCCCTAAACCTCCTTCATCACCTAGCAGCATAGGCTAACCACCAGCCTCGGAAACATTATCGACATCAACTTAGACTTGAAAATGGTTACAGGGATCACCATTAATCAGTTTTTACACCTTCCCAATTTTTAACGCGTGTTATACACCTAACTGTTTGTCATAGCGATCTGTGGGGTTTTTCTTCAACTCGAAGCTTGGGATGTACCTCTCCTTTTCCATGTAATAGTGGCCGGGCTTATGGGAACCTGGGGGAATGGTGCCTGTAAAGACCGCGATTTTCAAGTCAGGGGTTAAGGCTTCAGCTCCATGCTCATGACCAACCTCGATCATTAAAACGTCTCCTGGTTCTAAATCATACTCAAACCTCTGCCCTGAACGGTCTACTTCAAAAGCTTTCGCTTTGCCGGCTAACACGATCCATGTTTCGTCATGGTCGTGGAAGTGCTTCTCAACATGAGTGGTTGTGAAACCCTTACTCAACAGATTCTTATACAAGCCCATGATCACTTCCCCCTCTACTGCCAGCTGAAAATCACGCCTAATATTTCTGATTGATCGTCTAGCATCTTTATAAAAATCTTTGGAGCCTCATCCACACTCACCCTATGTGTAATTAAGGGGTTGATAACTATGCGGTGGTTGAGAACCTGACGGATGACATCGTGGACATCACCTGGACCGAAGTGACTGGTATGTATAACCGTGGCCTCATGAGCCTGCCCGGAACCAATGTTCTTATAGGTCATGTAAACCCTACCCGCGATGGCTACCATACGCCCTGTGGAGTTACGGATGCAGCTAAGGGCTAGGTCCGGTATTCCCTCCACCCCGGTTGTCTCGAAGACCACATCGAAAGGTCCTGCTCCACGGATTCTATCCCATACATCCACCTCCCTGCCATCCCAAACCTCGTGACAGGAAGCTTTTCTGGAGACCTCCAGCCTGAGAGGAAGGAGGTCAACCCCGTGCACCTCCGCTCCCATAGCGTTGCTGGATTGGGCGCAACCCTGCCCGATGAGCCCTAAACCGATCACTAAAACCTTATCCGATAACCGTACGTTGCCACGTTTAGCCGCCTTCATTCCTATACTCATGACGCCTACGAGGCTCGCTTCCTCCAAGGCAAGGTTAGAGGGTATCTTGACGAAGTTTCCCTCCGGTCTTCGGTTGCGGACCTCGATGTGCCCGCCCCATGAACTACCTGTCCAACCCTCAGGTGGTAAGCCACCATCACTGAAGACGATGTCACCCACGTTCCAGCCTGAAACTCCCGGTCCAATTTCGATGATTCGTCCAACGTTCTGGTATCCAGGTATTACGGGGAACCTTCCCGAGTATGGTCCACCCATCATGACGTGACGCTCCGTCCCCGCTGAGACTCCTGTATAAACGGTCTGCAACCGTACCTCATCATCCTTCAAGGCCCGTGGCTTGAGCCCTGACCAAACCTCCACTCGACACTTCTCAGGGAAAACGATTGCGCGCATATGGACACTTCCCCTACTGAGGACCTTAACGCAAGAGTCAATTTTTCATTCTTAAACCTTGCGAAAAGCTTCCATTCAGATGGAAGCCTAAGCTGCTAGTTTTATTATTTTAAAGGTTTGGTTATCGGTTATTAAGACGGGTGTTGAAAATAATCCGGGGTAGACCTCTGCCTATCATTGAGCAAAAAGGGAAGAAACCTAGGATCCATAAGTCAGCTTTCGTTTCAAGGTCAGTTATATTACCGGGGATGTGGAGATAGCCGATGGGGCTTCCATCTGGCCTGGCGTAGTTATATGTGGTGATGTAGCTAGAGTTACCATCGGGGAATATGCTAATCTATAGGAGAACTTCGTAGTCCATGGTGGGTACCTTTATGAAGGTGACACGTTAAAGGTGCATATTCCCATATCTATCGGGAACTATGTAACCATCACCCACAGCGCCGTGGTTCACGGCTGCAACATAGAGGATGTCACACTTGTGGGGATTCAAGCCATTGTATATTAAGGTTTAAGGATTGAGGAAGTGTCGATAAAAGGTATAGGCGCCGTTGTGTTAGGTAAATGAGTTTTAACTTGCCTTGACAAGCTTCTTTATAGTCTATCGATCTATCTTCTATGAATTCGCTATCTAGGTTTTCCTTGAAACCATTGAAGTATAGCTTGTAGGTATTGAGACCTCATTTTCCCTGGAAGTGATTTTAAGGTGCTTCAGTATGTCATGGTTTTTATCGAGAGATGAAAATGGTGGAAACGGGGATAATCACTTTATCGCCTACCATGAGGTCTATAATGTACAAGGTCCGTTTTCCATCCCCGTTCAGGTCTGGGAAAGCGTCTTCATGGAGTTTTCCCTCTACTTTTATTACGCCTTCACATTGTAAAAGTGCACCTTTTGTGGAAGCGATCCTGTACTTGACTTCCCCGTCTTCACCCATAAGTCCCATGCCGGGTTTAGTGAAGGGTAGTACTAGAGGTATTTTAATACCTCCATTTTCAAAGTCGATTCCTTGGATTGAAGTGCGGCCAACGATGCAACTTTGATCCCCTATGGAGAAGCTCTTCTCGTTAAGCACTTTATCTACGCGGTATCCAGAGCTGTAGTTTTTCTTGGATACGATGAGCCACTTTCCCTCAAGGTCTGGGTTGAGAACGGGGTCTCTCAGCGTGATGATTCCTCCTCTGTAATCGACTGCGGCTATCTCGGTGACTTTCACTCTTGAACCGGAGAGGGAGAAGTCTTCGTACTCGATCTCCTCAGCGTTCAGTAGGTAAGCCATGGTGACTTTTCCCGACTCGGTGATGCGTAATAGCCCTATGTAGCCGCTGAAGTAGATTCCTGGTTCTACCCAGTAGGTTTCCGCTTCATTCTCAGCGTTGATGAAGTAGTCTGTGAAACCGTGAAACTCGATTTTCAGGGCTGTCACCGTGGGATCTGAGGGTTCAACTTTTAAACGCGTAACGCGCATGATATGAGGATTTACTTTATAGGGTTCAAATACGGTGACAAAGGAGCTGGAGAGGTTATCCCCCTTCTTCCTCCTCAGCATGAACTTAACCGTCTCCGGCATGCCTAAGCGATTTTGAGGCCTTCCATCACATACGATAAGTTCTTCCCCGCTCGAAGGTACGAGGAAGGCCTGTAAATGAACTCCTACAGCCCCCTTCCTTAAACAGCTCCACACAACTCGACTCCCGCTCTGAACTCGACCGCGTTGAGCGTTAAAGAGAAACTGGAAGCCGCTTCCCTGATAAGGCACGTATCTTATGGTCCCGTATGGTTTATCACGCATGCTCAGGTCGTCGTAAAATTTCCCGTAGGGGACATCCTCACCAGCTAAAGTCCCCTTTTCCTGTACCTTTGACAGAGAGATTCCAAAAACATTAAACTCCGCCTCTGTTCCATGAACTATCCAATCATGCTGCGTCCCCCCGACTGCCCGGAAGACATCTATCACGTAGGCCTCGGAGGGGGTGCTGTCGACTAAGACGATGCTTCGTCGATAGCAGTTGACTAAGCCAGGGTAAACATCCTCAGCGGAGGCTTCGACAACCTTAACTCTGGGGGTGCAATCGAAGACATGCAGTTTCCCAGCTCCCAGTTGCTGCCGTCTTTGGTCAACCATCACGGTGTTGTGACTCACCGTATGGCTGAAGAATCCGAAACGCCTTGGGTCTTCCGGATTGGCAGTCTCAGGATAGCCAAAATCCGGTAGTAAGGCTTGCCCGTAGGCGAAGAGGCCTAGATCCAGTCGGTCAAAGTGGCCGTGTGTGAAAAAATGACCGTATAAAAGCGTTGCCGCGCTGGTGCTCTCTTCATTACCTGTTTGAAGTATACTGAAACCATAGGCTGGGAAATTAAAACTGGCAACACCTAAAGGCTTACGGTACCCCTCTGCAACCCTCCCCAGTTCCTCTGAAGGCTTCTGAAGAAGCTCTCTATGCCTATCTAGAAGCCTACGGATAAGCGCTCTCTGGTTTTCCCGTGATTGCGGCGCGAGTTTCCACGCCTTAGCGTAAAGAGGGTCATTGTACCATCTAAAAGCCGCCTCGTATATGTGGCGACGTAGAATCTGCGCTGTGCCTTCTGAGGCGAACATGTCCCCGCTGTCTCCTAGAGAAGGAACGAGATGACCTATGCAGAGTAGGTTGAGAGGCCAGTCGATCAGCATTTTAAACTTTGGGACATCGATGAGGTCTTTTACATCTAGCCTTTCAAGCAGTTCTACTATGAGAAGAAGGTTTTCCACCCAGCCTATATTGTAGCCGGGGGACTCAAAGGGCAATCCATCCCTGAAGATGAGGCTATGTAAGGCATCGTGGATGCCCATGTCTGTATAACCGGCTAGGTCATCGTTGTCCAGCACCCATTCCACGATCTGGGACTTTGTCGGTGCCCGCTCTTCGTCGTCGAGAACGATGGCTAGTTTAAGTAGAATGTGCTGATGCGAACCATAGTTGCCTTGGATGGTATGTGAGCCATCCATGATTAATCGCGCCATCTCTCTGAGAAGGCGTTCCTCAATCCGCTCCTGAATCCTTCCAGCGGGCTCTTTTACAAGTCTCTGAAGCACAGTATCCTCCCGCAAAGCGGGGAATACACTGTCGTATGTTTCAGCCATCACAGCCGCCGTATTGTTCTCCCATGTATGGTAGAGGATTTTTCCCCGATAGTTTGGATCGAACTCAGTACCTCGCCTCGATTGCTTCTCGTATCTGTAGTCGGGGTAGTATTCAGCGATCTGCCAGAGCATTATCGCTGCCTTATGCGCGTATCGACTATCTCCAGTGAGGAGGTAAGCAAGGCCTAAGTCCTTCAATCCGACGAGGATGGTGCCTACCCATAACCCCCAGTGGTTGTAGTAACCTACAAACCAGAATTTCTTACCATCGCCCTCGGGTTTCATCCATCCCCACCCGTCATCTGGGTAAGCTCCCGTCAAGAGGCTTCTATCTTTCATCCCGGTCTTGAGATATGCTCCAAAATCGTTGCTGGGGTAGACCTCGCCACCTACGGGGCATTTAACCTTCCAAGGCAGGTCTGAACTCACAATCCACGCGTAGGGTCCGTATCTCTGGATCGTTAAACCATGTACGGGGCAGCCGGTTTCATGTACGTATAATGCCCTAGGAACAGAAGGTGGAGGAACCATCTCAAGCACTGCTTTATCCGGGATTTCCAGCCATTGAGCGGCGCGGTTCAGGGTCTCCACCCGTAGTCTCCTCGCCCACTCGTACTTTTCGATGTTCTCCCGTGTATTGGCGATGTCCGCGGTTGTGTATAAGGTTCTACCTTTTTTCAACTTCGATACTCTTCCACATCACATTATAGCTTTAAACCCTTTAATGGTTTAAGTACGCACGTTCGCCTACTTATCACTCCTTCAGCGAAGCACCTAGAGCTGTGTTGAGGCATTATACCTTAAACCCTATAAGGTGAATAGATTTGGCAAAAGGCTTAAAGGATGACAAATCATACCGATGCATTAGGGGATTAATAACAAGCTTGTGGAAAGGAGATTAACAAAATGGGAAGTGAGTTAGCGCTTTTAGGAGGACCAAAGGCTGTTAAAACGGATTCTGGTAGCATCTTTTCCTGGCCCATCATCACGAAGGAGATTGAAGACGCTGTATTAGAGGTTCTACGCGCGGGGAAAATGTCCGACGTCGATGTTACTCGGGTGTTTGAAAGGGAGTTCGCTGAGTGGCTGGGCGTGAAGTACGCTCTAGCCCATAATACGGGAACCGCGGCGCTGCATAACGCCCTCTTCGGCATAGGCGTAGGCTACGGCGATGAAATTATCTGCCCCAGTGTGACATACTGGGCCTCCTGTCTCCAAGTTTATTCACTAGGTGGAACAGTGGTCTTCGCTGACATCGACCCTGAAACCTTATGCATCGATCCCGTGGACGTTGAGCGTAGAATCACTCCGCGGACTAAGGCGATCATGGTCGTCCATTACATGGGAATGCCAGCGGATATGGATGCAATCATGAGCGTCGCTGAGAAGCATAAGCTTCGAGTTATCGAGGATGTTTCCCACGCCCACGGTGCCTTATACAAGGGCCGAATGGTAGGCACCTTCGGAGACGTCGCGGGCTTCTCTATAATGTCCGGGAAATCGTTGGCCTGCGGTGAAGGCGGGATGATGACCACAAATGATCAGCGGGTATACGAACGCGCCGTCGCCTTCGGCCACTATGAACGCCACGGGTACACGCTTACTCTTGAAGACCTTAAAGCCGGCGCAGGCCTACCCTGGGGAGGGTATAAGTATCGAATGCATCAACTCACCTCCGCCGTGGGCCGCCTTCAACTGAGATACTACCCCGATTTGATGAGGGAAATCGATAAAGCCATGAACTACTTCTGGGACCTCCTTGAAGAAGTCCCCGGGATCAGGGATCACCGGCCTCCGAAGAACTCGGGAACCACCAAAGGCGGGTGGTATAGTCCCCATGGCTTATACCGCCCAGAGGAACTAGGAGGTCTCTCGGTTCAACGTTTCTGCGAAGCCGTAAGTGCGGAGGGAGCGCCCTGCTCCCCTGGGTGTAACCTAGCGTTACACCTTCATCCCGTCTTCAACGAGGTCGATGTATACAATCAAGGTAAACCAACACGTATCGCCAACTGTCCCCAAGGTGTGGATGTAAGGCAGCCTCTTGGAAGCCTTCCAGTCTCAGAGGGCATACAGGAACACACTTTCAGCATCCCATGGTTCAAGCATTACCGCCCGGAGATCATCGAGGAGTACGCCTACGCCTTTAAAAAAGTCGCTGAAAACTATAAGAAGTTACTCCCCGGTGACTTAAGGCGTGAAGGTCTTCTCGGAAGCTGGGGCTTAACACGGTTGACACGTAATCCTTAAAGAACGCTGAGACAGCGGGAAACTGAGGGGGTTCAACGAGGAGGCTAAAAGCTTCCGTTTCACCGAGGAATCACCTCTGTACCGTAAGACATTTCACCTTTGGGTTAAGTATTTCTCATGGAGGTTTAATCCCCTGTGGATACCGGTTTGATTAGGGATTTCAACGCTGGAAAAGCCGCTGTGAGGATTTACCGAAACCGCGAGAAAATGGGTGAGGCGGCGGCTAAGGCAGTAGGGGAAAAAATAAAGGGTGTCGTCACAAGCAGGGGGAAGGCTTCGATAGTTTTCGCCTCAGCGCCCTCCCAGGAAGAGTTCTTAGCCAACCTAGCCGTTGTAGAGGGTATCAACTGGTCTTTGATTCGGGCTTTTCATCTAGATGAATACGTGGGGCTTCCACAGGACGCCGTACAAGCCTTCGGAAAGTTCCTGAAAGACCGGCTTTTCAATAAGGTGAAACCTGGTAAAGTATATTTTATTAAAGGAGACGCTGAGGACTTGGAAGAGGAATGTCGACGCTACACGCGGTTACTTGAGGAAGAGGGCTTAGACATCGCGTGTATTGGAATCGGGGAGAACGGCCATTGGGCCTTCAACGACCCCCATGTAGCCGACTTCAACGATCCCTTCAAGGTGAAGGTGGTGGAAATCGATGAGACTAGCCGCTGGCAGCAGGTGCACGATGGCTGTTTCCCCGGCGTAGATGAAGTACCACGAAGGGCGATCACCTTAACCATGCCCGCGATCTTTGAAGCCGAATACATCTTCTGCATGGTTCCAGCGAAATCTAAGGCGGAGGCGGTTAAGAAAACGGTTTACGACCGAATCTCAACAAGTTGCCCCGCCTCCATCATACGTGAACATGGAAACGCCGTCCTATTCCTCGACGTTGACTCAGCGAGTTTACTGCCTTAACACACTCTGAAGCTGCTTTCAAACACAAAGGTACATGCTTGGGAATCTGGAAAAGCCCTCAAGGGAAGTAGTCAAAGAGCCCTTGCATAACCTCAGAGTCTGTAACTATCAAGCGTTATAGCGTCTCCCTCTTTTCCCCATCTTCGACCATGGTTTTTGCGGAGGGTATATGTAAGCTCCCGAGTCTCCCCTCACTCTTCTAAAAACTTCCTTAACGCCGCGATTTGGTAGGCGGGGAATCTATCCATACCCAAACTCCTAGAAGCATGGGTTAATGGCACAGTGCCGTACAGTTCAAACGGCGTTGTACATCGGAGAAGAAGCATGGAGAAATCATGGGAAGTGAGCCGGACGGGACTTATGCCTAAAAGGGGTCAAGTTTCATCGATCTCGCAGGGGACTAGACCCAACCTAGGCTGCCTTCCAGTTGGCATCTTCTCAGGCAGAGTTTGAATATGAACCACCCTATTGCGAAGAATACCGCTGCCATTGTTACTAGGGTTAGGAGAGGAAAAAGCATGTCCATTAAGCTTTTCCCTACGAAAGCTAAGCGTGCCATGTAATATACGTAGGTATGGGGAAGACACCAAGCTAAACGATATAATAAGCCTGTGGCGTCGACGGTAAGTAACGCCTCGGGAGAGAAGAATACCCCTGAAACTAGGAAGGAGAAGGTTGATAGGAACCAGTTGACGGGGTTCCATTGTTTAGTCACCATTTGTATAGCGGCGCTGATTATACCCAGACCCCACATAGCTATGACACCGATGAGTAGTATGGTAATGAATGTGAGCCAATCAACTGTGAAAAGGTTCATGCCAAAAACCATTGCCCCCACGAAGATAAAAACTACGAGATTAAGGCTGCTCCAGAAGTAACCCCAAGACATCGTCCCTAATATGAAGACTGGTATGCTACATGGAGTAAGCAGTATTCTTTCAAGGTTTCCTGGGTTTGCGATACCCTGAGGCGCAAATTGGCTTTGTCCTAGAAATTGGTTGAGCATAAAACCTATGATCAGAAACGTAGCGGCGTTCATGTTGCCGTAGGCTTGCATATACTGAGCCTGAGCCGGTTGTGTTATCGCGCCAAGGGTTCCCATGGTAAAGGAAAAAATAAACATGGAGAGTATGCTGAAGATGAAGTTGAGTTTGTAGCTTGAAACGTTTACTACGTCTCTTCTAAAAAAGGAGTAGATTTTGTAGATGGAACTAAATATCTGGGTCAACCTTATTTCTCACCCGTCAACCTAATCAAGGCCTCTTCAAGAGTTGGCTCCTCGAGCTTCATTGAATGAAGCGACCCTCCAACTCGAACTACGGTTTCAGCGATCAATGGAGATATTCTAGTGTCGTTAACTTCAATTTTCAGTTGAGTGATTCCGGGGGAATGTTGAGTTGAGACGATGGAGACTACCCCCTCTAATTCTTTTATGGAGGCTATCAGCTCGGGCGTTGCCTTTTCTAAATCGGCCACGATGTTCTCCCTTGATTTAACCAGGTCTTTAACTTCGCTAGGGCTACCTATAGCGATGATCTTTCCCTTATGCATGATAGCGACCCTGTCGCATATCTCTTCAGCCTCGTTCATGTTGTGAGTTGTCCACAGAACCGTCTTTCCCTGCTTACCACAAAGCTCATCCTTGACGGTGCGGCGAAAATCTCTGGCCGACTTGGGGTCCAACTGGAGGGTGGGTTCGTCGAGAAGAAGTACCGGAGGGTCAGGGAGAAGGGCCCGTGCCACGTCCAATTTTCTTTGCATTCCGCTAGAGAGCTTCTGCTGCCACTCATCCGCCTTCTCCGTGAGCTCAACAAGCTCTAAAGTTTCCCGAATCCTCTTAGCTATATTTGAAAGAGGTACTCCGTAAAGCTGGGCGTAGAAAAGCAGGTTCTGCCTACAGGAGAGCCTGCCGTACCAGCCCATGTGGACATCTAAGACGGTCCCAATGGAGGCTCTGACCTTGTTCGGTTCATTTTTAATGTCGTAACCGTTAACTTTGGCGGTACCGGCGTTAGGCCAAAGAAGCGTGCAGAGGGTCTTAACCAGCGTCGTCTTCCCCGCCCCGTTAGGCCCTAGAAGCCCGAAGAGCTCTCCTTTTTCTATACTAAAACTCACACTGTTCACGGCTAGAATCTTTTCCTTAGTCTTTGTTTTCCGGAGTAGGCGTCTTATAAACTTCAGGAGACCCAGGTTCTCCTCTGACAAAGGCTTCTTAACCGTGAAGCACTTTGTGAGAGATTCTACCTCAACAGGATAATTCGTTAGGACCCCTTAATAACGCATTTACTTAGTCGGCTCATATCAAGCTTACGATACATGTTTTTTATTTCAGGTCTTCAAGTGCTTTTCGTGTTCGTGAAATTGATGCTAGCGTTGTTGGGGTTGTATGCTTTACCAGTGGATTCTGAAATGATGTCCATTGACGTTTCCTTCCAAGCCAGTAATTAAAGGAGCTTCCTATTATATATCGTCTCTTTGTGGATGAAATCGAACTCCACTCATTGGTTTAAGCCGTTAAAGAAGATATCTTGCTCATCATCTTTAAAACTTGAGATCGAACCATATTGTGACTAGCTTTAGTAACTAGTCTGGGTATCGCGGAGTGGAGAGTCCTTGCATCTCCCTCATAAACGTATAGTTTACAATCTCTTTACAAGGGTCAATTCGTTATAGGGTAATTTCCAGCATTTCAGCAGCGTTCTTTCCGAAGATTCGGGAGCGTTCGTCTAGGGATAAGCCCATTTCATGGAGAAGTGTGTCCCAGACATGGATTAATCGAGAGTATTCACATGGAGGTTCGTCTAATCCGAAGAGGAGTTTATCAGGGGTCAACCTGATGCCTAGGTACTCCTTTATGTTCAGGGCCTTTATCAAAACGGCTTTCCCTGAGATGTCAAGCCACATGTTCGGGTTCTTCTGGGAAGTCATGTAGGCCTCTAGGTACCAGGGATCACCCATGTGAGCGGCAACCAAGTGTAGTTTCGGGAACAGCCGGGCTACGCGGTCTAAGTACACTGGGCGCATATGCGCAGAGGTGACATCTTGAGCCACGTCGATTTTCTCTCTGGCAACTACCCCGGTGTGGAAAAGGATGGGCATCCCAAGGGTTTCCGCTTTCTGGTAGTAGGTTAAGAAGCTGTCGTGGTCGTACCTCTTCGTTGGGTATATGGCTTTTATCCCCTTGAAGCCCTTGCCGTAGTATTCGTCGATAGCCTCGGGCTGTGTTTTCCCAGGGTGAATGGTACCGAAGCCGATAACGCGGTCGGCGTAGTCTTTAAAGGCCCACGTGAAGTCTTTTCCCTCAGATTCACCGTAACTGGGCGCTGAGGTGATGAGACATACCTTATGCACATTAGCCGCGTCCATCTCCTTGAAAAGCTCGTCCATGAAGCCTTTCCGGTCTATATAGTGATGGTGGACGTCGATTATGAGCTCATGTCTATGCATAAAAGGTGTGGACATGGCTGTTCTAAACGTTAGTCGCTGCACGCTGTATTAAGTATTATTTATAAACTCAAGGTCTTAATCTAGGGGTTTTAAAGTCTGAAGTATACGTTAGAGCTCTATGGCTGTGAGCTTTCTCTTTTTAATAACTAAATGCCCCGCCTCTATAATCGAAGTTTAATGGTGATCGTTCAGATGATGAAAGGCTATGCGCCGATCACTTTGGGCGTTGAGGACTTTGACGGACTAAGTCTCTCATCCGCGTGTTTAAGAAGCTTCACGATCGGCAGCCCATAGGGGCATCTCTTCTCACATTCCCCACATTGCGTACAATCGTCAACCCTCGTCGAAAGCCTCCCGTACTGTTTCTTAGCCCAATCTCTGATCCCGTAGCCGTAGAACCGGTCAAACCTCAGGACCGCGGGTATGTTCAGGAACTCAGGACAGGGTTTACACATCTCGCATGTGTACAGGGTCCCGCTCTCGCGGCAGTAGCGTCCTTCTTCGTCACCCCAAAACTCGAACTGTTCGATAGGGGTTGCAGGGTTAAAGCCTTGAACTGCCTCAACAGCGGCCTCGACCTCAGATACGCTCTCGAAGCCAGGGATGATCGTTGAAACCTCTTGCCGCAGTATGAAGTCGAGGCCTCGCTTAGCGACCTTGTACCTCTCTCCGCCGAGAAGCACCCTGAACTCCTCGGAGCCTTGGAAGAAGGGTTGACCTCCGAAGGGCTTCATAACCACGAAGCCCACATCCAACGTCTTCGCTAAAGGGACGAGCTCCTCCAGTGCCCGTCTGGTGACTACGTTGATCGGTGCTTGAACCACGTCGAACTCCCCAGTACGTATGGCTTCGACGAGTACGTGTGTGTGATGCCCTGTAACGCCGATATACTCTACTATGCCCTGCGACCGCGCTTCCTTCAACGCTTCCAAGGCGCCTTCCGAACCCGTTATTTTCTTAAGGTCGTTGATATCCGTCAAAGAGTGAACCTGGATCACGTTGACCATATCTGTTCTCAGCTTCCTGAGGCTCTGCTTAAGCTGAACCCAGGCGCCGCGTTTCGTCCTATCTTCAACCTTCGTCGCTATGACACAGCTATCCCTAACGGGCTGAAGCGCGGCTCCTATGCTCTCCTCGCTGTTCCCATAGGAGCGAGCGGTGTCGAAGTAGTTGACGCCCTGATCGAAAGCGTAACGCACGATGCCTTCAGCTTCTTCCCGCATCTTAGGAGGTACATGTTCCCCTATAGGCGCACCGCCGAAGCCTAGCACCGAAACCATCAGCCCCGTCCTACCGAGCCTACGACTCTCTATCGTCACTCAGATTCTCCCCCTTACCGCAATTCTCAGAAAAAAGGTATCGGATGCCCTGCCTTTAGTCGTTAAAGCACCTCAAGTTATAAAAGCCTACCTCCCCGTGGTTGTTGAGGGAAGCCGCACTTCAGTCATCCATTAGGAGAGGATTTTTCCAGCGATCTCCGCTCCATATTCCTGGCACATCTTCGAGACTTCCTCTTCCCCGTCGCCTGATACCCTTATGACGCCTGGAACCATCTTGAGTCTATGATGGAGGCCGAACGTTAATTCCAGCATTCTAATGCAGTCTATGCCATCCCTGCGGGTTCCAGAGGATGTGAAGCTTCCCCCCAACTTCCCACTTAGTCGACGCCCACCTCGGTATAAGGTTATCGACTCGTCGATGAGCTTCTTTACCTGCCATGCTATGTTGCTGAAGTACGTCGGGGAGCCTACGACAACGCCGTCAGCTTCAACCAAGTCGTTGAGCTTACATTCCTCAACCCTTTTTAACCGAACTATGACCCCTTTTCGCCTAGCGCCTTCCGTGATAGCCTCAGCCATCCGTCTGGTGTTACCTGTGCCCGTGTAATATATGACAAGTAACTGTTTAGCCACAGCCTTCTCCCCTCCTCGACGTGTTTCCAGAACGATCGAAGGTTTTCCTAACCGATGCTACAGGTTCACCTAGGACCTTTATACGTTTTAAGTCGCAGGTTCCAAGTCCCCGTGTCTCCGCGAGGCGGAGATGCTTTACAACGCTTGGGTCTACACCCATAACGGCGGCGCCTACGGCATCAACGGCCACAGGGTCTGCACCGGCGATGATGAGGTTCATCGCCACAGGTTTTCCAGCCAGTTCATCACCTTCTCCACCGATGATAGCGTCTATAACAGCCAGCTTTGGTTTCAGGACGGACGCAAGGTCGACGATTTTCTCGCTGAGGGGGTTATGGATCGAATTCTTCGGGGTGACTGTGCCCATCAAGTTCTTAAGGCTTAGGGTAACGCCAGCTGTTCCATGAAGCTTAAGTTTAGGAACACTGATTAAAGTGTTTTCTAGCGCCGTCTTGGCGATTTTAACGTTCTTCAAAGCGAGGGGGTTGGGCACCTGAACGTCGACGAATGTATCTTTGTTCAGGTCTAAAAGCTCTACACCCCAACGCTGCGCCACATCGTCAACGCCGGCAACCCGAAAGGCGTGCATCGTATCCACCATCCCACTTCCCTCCCCTACGAGGATGCGCTTAACTCCAATCAGTCTCAGAAACCCTACAACGCCATCGATGACCCGAGCGTCCGTGGTGACTCCTGTAGACGGGTGGTCTGCGTTGACGTAGTTGGGCTTCACCAGAACCCCATCCTCTGCGTGGAAAATGTCTGAGGCTTTTATCATTTCCATAGCCTCAGCTACCATCTCAACAGGTTCGTTTCCCTTAACCACTGCTACGATGGACATGAAACACCCCGCTTAGGCGATTTTCAAACATGATATCGCCTCCTTCTCACCTAAAAAAAGTTATGCAAAGGTGCTTGGGCTTCTCTTAAGACACAGAATGAGGCTGAAACAGCATAGGCTACGGCTGTTAACCCCGTAAAACCTCTCAGAACGACCAGTGGTTAAACGGGGAACCTTGCCCTACCATAATGGGGCAGCGCCCCGCTGAAACCGAGTGGAGGATTTGTTGAAGACCATCGGAGCCATGTCGTGTACTCTCAGAGAGTATTCAACCAACCCTTTAACCAGATTTCTTTTCACCGAGTTCTTCACCGAGTTCTTCCAGTAATCGTCTCTGCTTAGGAGTTAGGTTAGTCGGTGTGCGCACTGTTACCTCTATAAGCTCATCCCCTCGACCGTGCCAGCGTCCCCGGGGCATACCCTTCCCCCTTAACCTAAACACGGTTCCACTCTGTGTGCCAGGGGGAATCCTTAACTCAGCTTTACCGTCTAGGGTTGGTACGAGGATCTTTCCACCTAACGCGGCGGTTGGGAAGCTGGTTTCAGCCCTGTGTAGGAGGTTATCTCCGTCACGCGTAAGGAATGGATGGGGTTTCACATGGACGACGACGTAGAGGTCGCCTTGCCGTCCTCTGTTGGCTCCCACGTCGCCTTGACCTTGAAGCTTAAGGTAGCTCTCGTCCTCAACTCCTTCAGGGATTTTAACAACAACCCTTCTCACCTTCCGCGTGACCCCGGTTCCTTTACAGTTAAGGCAGGGGGACTCTATGAACGTCCCCCTCCCCCCGCAGCGGTCGCATGTGAGGACTTGGATGAGCTGGGCGAAGCCTGCAGACTTCACATACCTCACCTGCCCGCTTCCCTGGCATTTTGAACACGTCTTAGGCGCTGTCCCCGGTTTGGCACCTGTCCCATTACAGACACTGCAATTCTCCGAGCGGAGTACAGAGGTCTCCCGTTCAAGCCCCGAAGCCGCTTCCTCCATAGAGATCTCTAGGTCGTATCTGAGGTCGTTCCCCCTCTCGGGTCCATATGGTCTTTGGAAGCCTCCGAAGCCACCGCGGAAGAACCTGTCGAAGATGTTATCAAAATTCCCGAAGCCGAATTCCTTAAAGACGTCCTCAAAGTTGCTCCGTGTGAAGATGTCCTCGTAGGTGTAACGTCCCTGAATTCCTTCATGACCTAGCAGGTCATACTGTTGACGCTTCTCATCATCTGATAGGATGGCGTAGGCTTCAGAGATCTCCTTAAACTTACCCTCAGCATCTGGGGCCTTATTCCTATCCGGGTGATATTGGAAGGCGAGTTTACGGAAGGCTTCCCTGATCTCATCCTTAGAGGCTTTCCTTGAAACCCCGAGGACATCGTAGTAATCACGCTTCTGTTGAGACCCCAAGAGCCTTCACCGTAGACCAGCTGAGGACGGGTTTAACCGCCTTAACCACCCTAATACCTTAACGTTGACTTCACTCTTTCTTATCCTCATCCACAACCCTGTAATCAGCGTCTACAACCTTTTCCTTTCCCTCAGAGGCTTTCCCACCCTTCTCCTCAGCTTCACCTTTAGGCTTTTCAGCCTCCTGCTTTACAGACTCCTGAGCGGCTTTCTGATATACACTGGCTCCCGCTTCCTGTAGGATCTTGGAAAGTAGGTCCATTTTCTCCTTGATAGCCGCAGCATCCTTATCCGCTAAGGCTTTCCTCAGCTCTTCAACAGCCTTCTCAACACCATCCTTATGCTCCTTGCTCAGTTTATCACCAAGCTCCTTCAAAGTCTTCTCAGCCGTGTAGACCATGGAGTCAGCCGTGTTCCTAAGCTCAGCCTCCTCCTGTGCCTTCCTATCCTGCTCAGCGAACTGCTCAGCCTCCTTAACCATCCGCTCTTTCTCGTCCTTTGAAAGCTTCGTGGAAGCCGTAATCGTTATCTTAGCTTCCTTTCCCGTGCCTAAGTCCTTAGCGGAAACGTTCAGTAAACCGTTAGCGTCGATGTCGAAGGTCACCTCGATCTGAGGGATGCCCCTTGGAGCAGGCGGGATCCCCGTTAAATGGAACATCCCCAGTGAGACGTTATCCTTCGCCATAGCCCGCTCCCCTTGAAGCACGTGTATCGTAACCGCGGTCTGGAAGTCCGCGGCTGTGGTGAAGACTTGGCTCCGCTTAGCCGGGATGGTGGTGTTCCTATCCATAACCCTTGTGAAGACGGCGCCTAGGGTTTCAACGCCGAGCGAAAGCGGGGTGACGTCTAGGAGGACTAGGCTTGAGATTTCCCCAGCTAAAACGCCGCCTTGGATAGCGGCGCCCATGGCTACGCACTCCATAGGGTCGATTCCGCGCTCCGCTGGCTTCCCCATGGAGTCCTCGATGAACTTTCTGACGAGGGGCATACGGGTTTGACCGCCGATGAGGATGATCTTATCGATGTCCTTAGGCTCAAGCTTAGCGTCTGCTAAGACGCGTTTCATCGTAGCCTCCACCCGTTCCACTATGGGTAGAGCCAACTGTTCAAGCCTCGCCCTTGTAAGGGTGACGTGTAGGTGCTTCGGCCCCGAGGCGTCGGAGGCTATGAAGGGTAGGTCTACATCTGTCTGCAGGAGGGCTGAAAGCTCGATCTTCGCCTTCTCCGCGGCTTCCTTTAGCCTTATCATAGCCGTCCTATCGCTTCTCAGGTTGATGCCCTGGTTCTGCCGCTGGAATTCGATGATGAGATGCTCGACGACGATGTTGTCTATGTCCGTGCCACCTGTCTGCGTATCCCCGCTCGTGGCTAGGACTTGGAACACGCCTGCGCCGAAGTCCATGATCGTGGTGTCATGGGTTCCCCCGCCGAAGCTGAAGACAAGGATCTTCATACTCTTCTCAAGCTTATCCAAGCCGTAGGCTAGAGCGGCGGCTGTGGGCTCGTTGATGATACGGGCGACCTCGAAGCCCGCTATCTCCCCGGCGTCCTTTGTAGCCTGCCTCTGGTTATCGTTGAAGTGTGCTGGAACCGTGATCACGGTTTTACTCAGCTTGTCACCTAGGTACGTCTCAGCGTCGCGTTTAATTTTCTGAAGGATGAAGGATGAAATCTGCTGAGGCGTGTACTCCTTACCGTAGACGGAAACCCTGTAATCAGTCCCCATCTTACGCTTGATTTCAAGGATGGTTCCCTCAGGGTTTGTGGTAAGCTGCCGCTTAGCAGGTTCACCTACGAGGAGTTGACCGTCTTTCGTAACCGCTACAACGCTTGGGAACATCTTACCCGCGATCGTTGGTCCTTCAGCACTCGGTATGATGAGGGGTCTACCGGCTTCCATGATCGCGGCCGCGGAGTTCGTCGTCCCAAGGTCTACGCCGAGGATCCTCTCCCTCTTCCCCTTAGCTTCACTCATCGAGCTTCACCTCCCCCTCCTTCCTCCAACTGAACAGTGGTAGAGCATGGCGGGTTTAAGGCGACTTTCACCATGCTAGGTCTGATCACCCTTCCCTTCAAAGTGAACCCCTTCCTCGTCTCAGCGATGACTGTGCCCTCTTTATGGTTCTTCGATGGAACCCTCTCCACAGCCTCATGTTCCTCAGGGTTGAAAACCTTTCCCACGGCTTCGATTCGAGTTAAACCCTCAGCGCTGAGGGTTTCATAGAACTTCTTCAAAACCATATCTAACCCCTTCATTAAGGCTTCCTTATTCTCCGTTTCCTTCCCCGCTTGCACAGCGAGTTCAAGCTCATCTATAACCGTTAACAGCTCTAGGATGAGTCCCTCCTTTCTAGAGGACACCATTTCATCAACCTCCTTAAATATCCTCTTCCTGAAGTTCTCGTAATCAGCTTGCAGGTACTTCAACTGCGTCACATGCTTCTCAGCCTTATCCCTTTCCTCGTTTAAAGCCTTCCTCAACTCCTCAACCTCCTTCTCAAGCTGCTCAAGGGAAGGCTTACCACCCTTCTCAGCCTTCTTCACGTCTGAACAACCCTTTTCAACCCGCGCCTCAGATGGCTTTGCCGCAAGAGCCAATCGGGTCCCTCCCCAAGCTGTCTTCCACTTGATTCGACGTAGGGAGGAATATATTTCTTTCTTCGCCTCCCGTAGAACTGGGGAAAATACGCGTTAAAAAAAGTAAGGAAGAGTGGAGATAGGGTGAAGGTGGTGTTCCCGCTAGTACTCCATCGGTGGCTTGGCGCCGGGTCTAGGAGGCGGTGGCTTAGCCGCTACGAGCACATCGTCAACCCTGAGGATCATGGAGGCAACCTCAACCGCGGAGGATAGCGCCCGTTTCTTAACAATAGCAGGCTCCAAAACCTTCAATTCCCTCATATCCTCGATCTTCCCCGTGAAGACGTTGACCCCCATACTTGCCCCTTCAGGCTTCTCATGTGCAGATCTTAGAGCTACCATGATGTCGATCGGGTCTAGACCGGCGTTCTCAGCTAGGGCTTGGGGTATGGCTTCAAGGGCTTGAGCGAAGGTCTCGATGGCGATCTGCTCCCTTCCACCTACCTGCGATGCGTAGTGTTTTAGCTCCTTAGCCAACTCGCTCTCCGTGGACCCTCCTCCGTAGACGATCCTTCCGTCTTTCACAACATCTATGACGACGCAGAGGGCGTCGTGAAGCGACCGTTCAGCTTCATCCACTGCGCGTTCCAAGCCTCCCCGGATGAGGATGGCTACGGCTCTCGGGTCCTTACAGTTTTCTACGAAGACCATCTTATCCTCGCCTATCTTCTTCTCCTCCACGAGCCCAGCTTCACCCACCTCGTTCTCATCTAGGTCTTCGATGTTAGTCACTACCTTGGCGCCTGTGGCCTTCGCCAGCTTTTCCATATCCGACTTCTTAGCACGTCTCACGGCGACGATGCCCTCCTTGGCGAGGAAGAACTGGGCGGTGTCGTCGATGCCCTTCTGACAGAATACAACATTCGCTCCCGCAGTCTTCACTTTCTCAACCATATCCTTCAACATCCTGGTTTCCTCATCCATGAAGGCCCGCATCTGCGTTGGATCCTTAATCCGGATCTCGGCGCTGAACTCCGTCTTTTCAACTTCAAGGGCGCAGTCGAGCAGTGCGACTTTAGCGTTCAAAACCCGCTTGGGCATCCCTGGGTTCACAACTTCCTTGTCGATGATTAAGCCCTTGATAAGCTCCGTTTCAGCTAGGCTTTTCCCCGGCTTCTTGATCACCTGTATGTCCTCTACATCCGCGTACCTCTTACCATCCCTGGTCTCTGTGACCCGTCTAACGGCTTCAACCGCAAGTTCGGCGAGAGCGGAGCGGTAGAACTCGATACCCTTGCTCCGCATGGCTGTTGTGGCGATGTCTGTGAGCGTCTTCGTATCTTCGAAGCTCACAGGCACAGCGAGCTTTTCCAATGTCGCTAAGGCTTTCCCCTCAGCTTTCTTGTACCCCGCTGTGATGGTGGTCGGGTGGATCTCTAGATCCAACATGTCCTCAGCTTTCTTCAACAGTTCCCCTGCTAGGATGACCACTGTGGTAGTGCCGTCCCCAACCTCCTTATCCTGGGTCTTCGCTACGTTGACCATGAGTTTAGCCGCGGGGTGCTGCGCCTCGATCTCATCGAGGATGGTGGCGCCGTCGTTGGTTATGGTAATGTCTCCTATGGTATCGACGAGCATCTTATCCATACCTTTGGGGCCGAGGGTTGACCTCACGACTTCGGCTATGACTTTAGCCGCTGTGAGGTTCTGCCTCTGCGCTTCCTTACCCCTACTTCGTGAACTACCTTCTTTTAGGATGAGAATCGGTTTACCTGTAGCCATGGCCATTCAAACACCTCCATGGTTTCCCTAATCCTCTAACCCTCCCGGTCCACCTTCTTCCCCTCCGGGCATAGGTGGCTTAGGAACCTCCTCCCTCGGCTTCCCAGATGCGATAACATCGTCAATCCTTAAAATGGTGGTCGCGGCTTCAACAGCGGACTTAACGATCTGCTCCTTTACGGCCAAAGGCTCGTAGACCTCAGCCTTCGTCATATCCCCTGTCTTTCCATCAAAGGCGTTTACTCCAGCCCACACCTCGCCCTTCTCATGGCTTGACCGGAGGGTTACGATGATGTCGATCGGGTCTAGACCGGCGTTCTCAGCTAAGGATGATGGAATGACTTCAAGGCCTTCAGCGAACTTAATCACCGCCAGCTGCTCTCTTCCAGAGAGCTGCTCAGCCCATCTCTTCACCCTTGAGGCTGCTTCGATCTCTGGAGCTCCTCCGCCGGCCACCACAGCTGGCTCCTGAACAACATCGCGGACAACGCATAGGGCGTCGTGGATCGACCTCTCCGCTTCGTCCACAACCTTATCGGCTCCACCACGGATAAGGATAGTAACGGCCTTCGGGTTTATACATCCCTCTACAAAGGTCCATTTATCCTCCCCTACCTTCCTTTCCTCAACGATGTCCGCTTTGCCGAGGTCCTCAGTTTTCAACTCGTCAACGCTCGTTACGACCTTGCCGCCTGTAGCCTTGGCGAGCTTCTGCATATCGGATTCCTTAACCCTCCTAACCGCTAGAAGCCCCTTCTTAGCCATGAAATGCTGAGCCGTATCGTCTATTCCCTTTTGGCAGACGACGACGTTCGCTCCTGCCGTTGAGACCTTTTCAACCATTTCTTTAAGCATCCGCGTCTCCTCGTCGAGGAAGGCTTTGATCTGATCTGGGCGCTCTATGTTGATCTTGGCATCGAACTCTGTCTTCTCGATCTCTAGAGGGCTATTCAGGAGAGCTATCTTGGCTTCATGGACGAGCTTAGGCATTCCAGGGTGGACGACTTCCTTGTCTAAAGCGATGCCATTGATGAGCTTCGTTTCGGTGAGAGACTCCCCAGCTTTCTTCTCAACCTTCACATCGTCTAAGTCAACCTTGTACTCTCCGTTCACCATGTTAGCGATTTGGAGGATGGCGTCCACGGTTATATCGGCTAAGAATTCCTTGTTCTCAGCGATGGACTTCGTAGCCATAGCCGTCATAGCGATTTTCCTCAGCATCTCCTTGTCCTCAGGTTTCACCCCTATCGCCATTTGGCTTAGGTACTCGAGGGTTTTCTCCGCTGCCTTCTTGTAGCCCTCAACGATCACCGTAGGGTGCACCTTTAGGTCGATAAGCTCTAAAGCCTTCGTTAACAGCTCCCCAGCTAAGACAACCACTGATGTTGTTCCATCCCCTACCTCCGTATCCTGAGCCTTAGCGATCTCAACCATCATCTTCGCCGAAGGATGCTGCACATCGATTTCCTTTAGAATCGTAGCGCCGTCGTTGGTGATCGTGACGTCTCCGAGGCTGTCAACGAGCATTTTATCCATGCCCTTAGGGCCTAGGGAAGATTTCACGGTCTCCGCGATGATCTTCGCCGCGGTGATGTTGTTCCTCTGGGCTTCACGTCCACGGGTTCGAGAGGTTCCTTCTCTCAAGATTAAAACCTGTTGACCTGTTTCAGTTATCGCAGGTATTGCTTCAGCCGCACACATACGCTTCACCTTCGAAACCATATTACGGTGGTTGATATACTTTGTGTTGAAGTAAATTCATTAAAAAGGATATAAATTTTATGTCGTCGGCATTATGGTTCATCACCTGAATAGGTTGGTTAACGCTGGTCTCGTTATTCACCGCCGGAACAGGTATGAACTGAGGATGAAAAGCCTCACGAAGACCGTGGAGGAAGTTGAGAAGGATATCCTATGTGTTTTGGAGGATATTAAGGAAATCACCTCGGAGATAGGCAATGCTTTGAACTTTCCCAATAGACGGGGACTCTTGTTTCCTGAAAGTATCTGGGTATCCGGCAGCGTACAACAATTAGTCTAATCGGTTTTAAGGTTGGGGCACACGCGCTGATAAACTTATTAACCAGCGATATGCTTGACATTACACGGCTCCAGGGATGGTTGCTTAATGAGAAGATACATTTACGGTATGTTAATACTTGTGTTAGTAACCGTTCTCGTCGCTGAGTACGTGTTAATAGTTAAACCCCTCCCAGGGATTCCACCGGAGATCCTCACCGACCCCCTGCGTAAGGGCATCGCCGCAGCTGTAGCCCTCATAGGCGTCTTGGTTTTCTACTCACTCTCATCACGGGCCATCAGAGTCGCCATATTTAGGGCTAAGGGAACCGAGGGTGATGTGAAAATGCTCGTAGGCTTCTGGAGGTTCATCGTGATCTTCATAACACTCCTCGCTTTTCTAACGGTCTTCCTTGAGCTCGGAACCATCGGGGCGGTACTGGGCGCCTTCGGCGGCATGTTCATAGGCTGGTCGCTGCAGGCGCCTGTCAGCGGCTTCGCCGCTTGGGTACTTGTAACCCTTAAGCGTCCCTTCAGGGTTGGGGACCGTGTTCAGCTTCCTTCCTACGGCTTGGTCGGGGACGTCATCGACGTCAGCCCCATGTACACGGTGCTGAATCAGGTAGGTGGGGCTGTGGGCAGCGAGGATGCCGTTGGTAGGCATATCCTCATCCCCAACGCCATGCTCTTCGGAAACCTCGTCATCAACTACACGCCCAAATTTGAGAAGGAGGAACTTGTTTCCACACCTTCATCCAGGGGCGTTTCAAAGGCTCCTGCTTACATGTTGGACGAGGTCGTCGTGAGGATAACCTTCACCTCTGACTGGGATACGGCTGAGAAGATCCTTATCGACGCGGCCAAGGAGGTTACAGCTGATATTATCAAGGAAACGGGTCAAGAACCCTACATTCGGTCGGAGCTCGCTGATTACTACGGTCCCTGGATGAGGCTGAGGTACATGACGCTTGCCGTAGACAGGCCTAGGATAACCCACGAGATCGTGAAGATAATCGTCAAGGATTTCTCGCAGAACGATAAGGTGGACTTCGCTATACCTGTTATGACGGCTTACTGGTATAAGCGAATGATGTCTCCTTTCTCGGTTAAGCTCGACGCCTCTGACCTGCTTAACATCGGAAAACGCGACAAAATAGTGGTTGAGGACCCCTCTCAATCAGCGTCCTGCCCAACGTGTGGAAGGGAGTTACCTAAGGAAGGAAGGTAAGGCTTCAACAGTGCTCCATACAGAAGTCGGTGGTTAGAGGAGATTGAAGGATGCTCCAGTCCCTCAGCTCCTCGTCTCGGCTATTAAATAATTTTCTAATGAGTCTCGCTTTCCGGTAATAGGCGCCTCTAAACGCGCTTAGCTATTTCCCAGCCTATACTTGAAAATAATGAATGCAGTTAACCGTTGGAGGAGCCAGCGAACATGGTTACCATGGGCTGTAGATTCTGTAAAGGATAAACCCAGTGGACGGCACATACTGTTCTAAGCGTGGTGAAAGCTCACGGAGTAAAAGAGTGTCAACGTATGGTTTCCATGGGAAAGGTTAGAGGGCCCAGAAGGGGTTCCTCTTCCTATTAACCTCTATGGTCTCTTTGAGGGCTTCTAAGTCGTCTTGGCTTAACAAGCTGAGGAACCTTTCCTGTAAGGTTTTCACATGCCCTTCCGGAACCTTTACGTAGAGGTTATCCCCTTCGTTGATGTGCCTTCCCACAATCGGGCCGTCGATGGATATGGCTACTTCCATTCCCTTTATGGCTTCAGGTATGTTTTTTCCCTTATCCTGAACTTGGAGAACCACGCCGACTTCGGTTCCCTCATTTTTCATCAACCCGCATTTAGGCCTAACCCTTCCAGCTAGGACCTCTACGCCGACGATAGCGGGCTTACTCCTTCGGAAAACGTATCCAGGGATGATCCTTACCTTTCCAGGCAGGGTCATCTCCTTGAAAGCCTCCCTCAGCCTCATATCCTCCTCACCCCTCATCCAATCGAGGTAGCTCTGGATGAGCTGATAGATGATGTCATGCCTGAAGACCGGGATCTCTCCCTTGGATTCCTCCATTGCGTCGGGTAGAACGCCGACGTTGAAGGCGAGGATGACCCCGTACAGAGGGGTTAACCTGTGGACAACCTTTGCCTCAACGACCTCCCTCCTCGATACCTCACCGATGTCCGCCATCCTTACTGGGACCCCGTTTTTCTCAAGTTCAACCTTAAGGGCTTCCAGTGAGCCTAAGGTATCTGCCTTGAGGATAACCCCCACCTTATCCGTGGCAACCCTGAACCTTCCCACTTCGTCGGCAACCATCTTAGTGTACGCTTCAGGCTGTTCCCCGGAGGGAACAGCGTACAAAGGTGACCCTGCTAAGGCATCCTCCAATCCCTGTGCAGCGATTTTAACACCCGCGGCCGCGGGTACCTCGTCTACTAGGCTGAAACGCCCTGAGGGAGCCCGCATCTCATCCAAAGGCTTTGGTACAAGGAGGGCTTTAACCTTCACTATGATAGGCTTATCCTTACCCGCTAAGACGATCGTGTCACCTTGCCTTAAGACCCCGTTGTAGATGATGGCGTTCAAGGTTGTTCCCAGACCAGGCTCCTCCCTGACTTCTAGAACCGTTCCTTCAGCTGGACCTGATGAAACCATGAGCCTCCGCTGCATGTACTGCTGCGTCAGCCCAATGAGGACTGATAGCAGGTCGGCGATGCCTTCGCCGGTTTTGGCGCTTACTGGGACGATGGCGATTGTCTTTGTGAAGTCCGTTACTCTGTCGTAGCGGTCCGCTTTAAAGCCTAGGTAGTTGAGCGCGTGCATGAACGTGTAAATCCTGTTGTCTAGGTCCCTTTGAACATCAAAGTCTTGGGCTTTAATCGAGGCTAAAGCCGTTCCGTCTGGAATAGGCTTCCATCCTGGGATGAGGTCGACCTTGTTCGCGGCTATTATAAACGGGGTTTTCCTAGCTTTTAGAAGGTCGATGGACTCATGGGTTTGAACCTCCAAGCCTTTAACGATGTCCACTACTAGGATGGCGATGTCTGCTACCGAGCCCCCCCTCGTACGGAGGTTCATGAAGGCGCTGTGTCCGGGGGTGTCGATGATGAGTAAGCCTGGGACCTTAACTTCCCAGTGGAAACGCCCGAGTACGGGTTCACAGATGGTTCTCAGAGTCTCCAGTGGGAATATGCTTGCCCCTATGTGCTGGGTTTGAAATCGGTGAAGCATCATCCTTCATCGAACATTTCCCCAGGCTCTTTGAGGGCAACAACGGTTCCCCTGATCTTGTCAAGCAACGTTGTTTTCCCGTGGTCTACGAAGCCTAAGGAGGGAGGTCCCTGCCTTACGTGGCCTAGAACCACGGCGATAGGCTGCCTGATAGGCGTTTAAACACCCCCTATAAAACCTTAAAGGCAGGGTTAAAGAAGGTATGGCGCCTTAAGAACTTAACTCAGCGTGGGTTTAAAACCCCGATTTCATACGAGGATGTAATAAAGATGAGGAGCTGACTACGCTGTTAAGCCCTATAGACAACCGTGATAGAGCCGACATATGGCCTTCTCCGTGAATACTTTAATAGGTTATGATAGCATCCGTCTTTGTCTTAGAAATGTTCATCTTTCATGCGTCACCGGTTTCGACGTTGCAACGCTGATCGTCCTGTAACCATCCCTGTCTCTAACAGCGCAGTAGAAGTGGTAGAGGACTCCGTTGTGCCGGACGATACATGGTTTGTGAGCGTGTTGGCTGTCTACGCTGCCGGGTGGACCAATTTTTAGAATAGGCTCACTCCATTTTTTCCAGTTACGCAGGTCCTTTGAAAAAGCGATTCCATCCTGTGCATGAACTCCGTCGAAACCGTAGTAAAACGCTACCCAAGTATTTCTACACCGCGCTACAAAAGGGTCGCTTACAAAACGGCTGTCCCAGCTGCCTTTAAAGCCAACCCTGATCACAGGATTACCTCTAAATCTTCTCCAGTTACGTAGATCACTTGAAGCCGCGAACCCAGTTTGCTCTATCCAACGATCGGATTTGTCCCTAGCGTTGTAGTAAAGGTAGAAATTTTCCCCGTTGTCGATGTGCTGAACGATGCACGGCTTGAAGAGTCCACCGTTTTCCCAATGAGCTCCATCCTCTGATTTTAGGATGGGATTGGCCTCGAATCGTTCCCAGTGAAATAAATCTTTTGAATACGCCAACCCTACAGCTCCAGGTCCCACCTCATAACCCTTACGTGCAAACCCACAGTAAGCCATCCAGAAAAGACCATTCCATCTACGCAAATTCGGTGGAGCGAGTAAAACGTTCTCCCTGAGTATCCAAGTTCCAGCAGCGCTAAAAGCATCAAAGCTTCCCGGGTTACCCCAGTCCAGAATCACGCCTTTTCTTTCCCAGTCAATCAGGTTCCTGCTGAAAGCTAACCCTGTGCGGTAGCCTTCGCCGTCAAAACCTACATAAGTCATCCACCAGTGACCATCATGGAAGAACACGAAAGGGCAATCTACCATCTTACTGTCAAAATCGCCTTGCTCCGCCGTTGGTTCAAGGACTGGGCGACCTAACCTGTAAGGTGTGTTCAACGCTTTCACTAACTGGGCATATTCTTCCTTCCCGTCAGTCATCCCCAACCAACCCACCCCTGCTCGATGTGGATGAATGATCAGAGATACTAATGATATTTCTTAGGCTATTCCCTTCTCGATTTCCACGATACTAGGAACTTTAAGCGATTCCGCGTTCAGCTTTGAGGCTTACGAATCTGTTAGACGTTACCTAGATAGGTGTTAATCCGTCTCTGTAGCGCTTTTAAGATTCTACGCGTCACCACATCTGGTGGGCGGTTAACGCTTATGTTCACGAATGGGACCTTATCCTTGTAGTATCTGATAACGGGTTTAGATTGGCGTTGGTATACTCTCAGGCGTTCCCTTATAACCTCCGGTTCATCGTCTTCCCTCGTGTAGAGTTCGCCGCCGCATTTGTCGCAGATGTCTGGTTTTTGAGGGAGCATGGGTGGTAGGAGGTAGTTGGTGTTTCCGATACGCGTTCTTATATCGGCGAGGTTATAGATTTCACCGCATCTCCTGCATATCCTCCGCGCTGAGAGCTTCTCGACGAGTATTCGCTCTGGTAGGATCAGGTTGATTACGACGTCGATCTTAGTGAGTTTATCCAGCTGCTCAGCCTGCTTCACGGTTCTGGGGAAACCGTCTAGTATGAAGCCCTTCTCCACATCGGGTTGCCTTATTCTCTCCCTGAGAACCTCTACGGTGACCTCGTCTGGTACAAGCTCGCCTTTGTTGAGGAAAACAGCGGCTTTCCTACCCAGCGGGGTGCCTTGCTTGATTGCCTGGCGGAAAATTCCGCCTGTGGATATGGTTACCGTCCCAAGGGTTTTCTCAAGCCTAGAAGCGTACGTGCCCTTCCCGGACCCAGGCGGTCCGAATATGATGAGCTTCACAGGCATACCCTCAGCGTCGCGGTCAGGGTTTCTTAGACGCTACTTTCCCCTTTCCTTCTGTTGGTGGTAGGCTGTCCACTTAAGTTTCCTCTGGTCCCTCTTGAACTCCACGAGGCTTATCCGGCATTTCCTCGAGCAGAACCACTGCATGGACCCATCCCTTCGCACGTATAGGATACCTGTTCCTGGTGGGAACTCGTATCCGCAGAAGGAGCATCTCCTCGCCTTAGGCATCTCAGGTCCTTCACTGCCAGCCTATCTAAGCTTCTTGGCTTCTCTCTCCGTTTCCCTAAGCATGAGGACGTCCCCGATCCTTATAGGTCCCTTCACGTTCCGCGGTAGGACCCTTCCTTTATCGGGGCCTTCGAGGATGCGTACCCTGACGAGTTGAACCTCGCCCGTTACCCCTGTTCTCCCAGCGATCTGGATCACTTCAGCCGGTGTTAAGGCTTGAACCTGCCTCGCGGCTCCGCTCATCTTTGAAGCCTCCTTAAGCCTTTCTCTTCCTTAGGACCTCGATCCTTGCGTTGATCTCCTTCAGGATGTCGCCTGCCTCACCTGGGTCTACGATGCACGCTGAGGATGCTTGAACCTCTATGCCTGAGGCTATGCCGAGCTGCTTCTTCGATGGAACGTATACGTACGGAATCTTCCTCTCCTCGCATAGGAGGGGTAGATGGGCTACGATTTCAGGTGGCTCCACATCCTCGGCTATGATGACGAGTTTAGCGATGCCCCTGTCAACAGCCTTGGTAACCTCGTTGGTTCCCCTCCGGATCTTCCCTGAAGACTTGACAACGGAGAGGGCTTCATAGGCCGCATCTGCAAGCTCCTTCGGAACCTCAAACCTTACATGAAAGGGCTTAGACACTTAGCCTCCTCCCACCTGTTAGTGAAAAGAGATGAAGAATGTTTACCCTTAATAACATTTCGTTTTCAAGGAAATTCTAGGAAAAGAAGCCTGTCATTTCCTCCTGTTAGGTCGATCGATCAGGTCGAAGCGCTTCATCTCCTCAGTAGATTATGGGTTACTGGCATGGGGAAGGGGGAAAAGCATAAGGCGTGTTGCCTATAATTAGAGTCTTATGTAGACGTTTCATCGATCGAATCAGTCGAGGTGCTTGGAATGGAGGGTGAGGTTAAAAAGCTTAGGGTTGGCTTCGTAGGCTGCGGAGGGCATGCCACCGCAAACCTCTATCCATCACTTCACTTCCTCTACGACAAGGTTGACCTGGTGGCTGTTGCAGACCTGAAGGAAGCCTTGGCGAGGCGTAACGCTAGGCTCTTCGGCGCGGGGGAATGGTTTACCAGCCATGAAGAGATGTTGAAAAAAGCGGATGTCGAGGCTGCCATCGTGGTAACCCCTGTGAACCTCCACGCCCCCATCGTCGTAGACTGTCTAAACGCTGGGCTCCACGTTCTCGTTGAGAAACCCATGTGTGACACGTTGGATAACGCTAGGTTGATGGTGGATGCGGCGCGGCGGAACGAGAGACACCTCATGGTAGCCTTCATGAAGAGGTTTATACCAACCTACGCGAAGGCTAAAGAGGTCTCGGATCAACCCGGGTTTGGGAAGCATTTCATCCAGTTAAAATACTGCAGCGGCGCTTACCCAACGTACTTCAACCATCTCCTAGACTACACGGTGCACCACTTCGACCTCGCCAGGTACTACATGGGCGACGTGCATACACTGTACGCCGTGATGGCTAAACCCAAGGCGGAATCCAACCTTGCGAGCATAACCGTAGCCTTCAGGTTTAGAAACGGTTCAGCGGGAGCCTTACACACGGGTTCAGCGGAGCTTTGGACACAGCTCAACGAGAGGGTTGAGATCGTTGGAAACTCAAAGTTCATCATCGTCGACAACTACATCGACTTCAAGCTCTTCGACGACGCCGTTAAGCCAGTCGACAGCCAGCCTCTAAAACCCTTCGCCCTCTACTGGACCCCGAACTACCCGATCCCCAGCGTTCCAAACCAGAGCTACGTCCTAGGCGGCTACGTCGGTGAACTCGACCACTTCGTAAGCAGCCTACTCGACGGTCGGAAACCATCACCGGATGCGGTGGACGGGTTCAAGGCTTTGCAGCTGGTTTACAAAACCGATGAATCCATTAAAACCGGTGATGTTGTAGAGGTCCCCGACACGCTCTGAAAAAAAAGCATCTAAAAGCCTTGGAACAAAGGTAGCATGTAAGAGGCGAGGTGCGGGGGGCGGGACCTTCGCCGTCGGCCGGGTGACGGTCTCGAACCCGCGGAGGCCTATGCCACAGGATCTCCTATATCTAAGCCCAAGGATGTCTTTACACGATCTTAAGTCCTGCGCCTTTGTCCTAACTCGGCAACCCCCGCAACCGTAGAAGAGAGGGATTCAAGCAGTTCATAAACCTTTAGGT
>CAYNFI010000014.1:0-37468 GCA_964396445.1 uncultured Candidatus Bathyarchaeia archaeon | reverse complement strand
TCAGCGTCTGCTCGTTTAATCATCCACTTTCGTGTCATGAGACAGTGTCGCTCATCATCGCGTATAGTTAACCCATTCGTTTCAGATATGTTTTTCGTTCGCACTTCTCGGAAATGAGTTAACGGGTTACTGAAACCATATTCATCGATGAATAGAAGGGCGTAGTCTAAGATACTCCTTCATAAAAAAGTTACTCGGAAATGCCATAGTTTTTCGCTGGGTGTTGCTCTGTCAGCATCAATCAGGGCTTTATGCGTGTAATGCTTTCTAGAACGGTTACTCATTCAATGGCATGGTGAGGTAACGCTTTTATACGTAAGCTATGTTTAGAAAAGGCTTAGAGGCTTTGGGGATGCCGAAGGTTAAGGTTGACCATGATAAATGCAACGGTGACGCTGTGTGCGTCGACGTATGCCCCGTAGCCGTCTTCGAACTGAAGGAGCTTCCAGCGTACGGGGGGAAGAAGAAGTCTGTAGTCGTGAACGAGGATGCCTGCATCGCCTGCATGGCATGCGTCATCCAATGCCCTGAAGAAGCCATAACTGTTACAGAGTAACCCCCCAATTTTTTATTCAATTATCGCAAACCATCCGAATTTATAAAGTTCTCTAACATCCTTTCTTAATCATTAAATCTAATCCGAGCATTTTTCCCCCTGCTCGACTTCTTAGCATAGACGATGTTTAACGCTGCAACTATCAATGAAAGCAAGGTTCTCACGAGGATAAGAACATGCCTCCAGTAGTAGTTTACGGCTGAGCTTTTACTGATTAACCTCTAGCGTCCCTCTTAATCAAAGACGAAACGGTTAGGTTACATTACTGGACCAGGGATCACGGGGACCTCAGGCCTTCTGTATCGCGGGGTTAATCCTAAGTAACCGTTTTATAACTGTTCAGTTATTGGTTACATGGAGCCTGTTCAACGATGTGCCTCGCCATCCCAGCTAAGGTTATTCGCAGAGACGACGATGTTGCCAAGGTTGACTTCGGCGATGGCACGGCGAGGAATGTGAACGTATCGTTGGTCGATGTACAGGTTGGTGAATACGTGATCGTGCACGCGGGCTTTGCGATTCAGGTGATGGACGAGAAGGAAGCGAATGAAACCCTGAGGCTTTGGAGTGAAATCCTCCACGAAGATACACGGAGTGAAAAAGGGGATAGGTAAACTGAATTTATCCAAAACCGTTTATTTCTCCAATATGCTGACGTTTATACGCTTCCATTGTATTCACCGGGGTGATGTATACGCGGAGAACAGTTAAAGCAGAACTTGGTGAAATCTACGATGTTGAGCTTGAAGCCGACCTGCTTCAGGCAAACAGGAATATCGCGGAGGAGAACGAGGAGCTGTTAAGGAAGCATGGTGTAACCGCCATCGACGTTATGGGCTCAACGGGTTCAGGTAAGACAACCCTCATCGAAGGCCTCGTTGAAAGGCTAAAGGAGAGGTATAGAGTAACGGTCTTCGACGGGGATCTAACCACGACCATAGACTCAGACCTCATCGCCATGCACGGGGTTGAGGTTGTACAGATCAACACCGGCAGGGGATGCCACCTGGACGCCAACCTCGTCAGGAAAGCGCTTCAGAGCATAGACTTCAATGGCGTAGACATTTTATTGATAGAGAACGTCGGGAACCTCATATGCCCCGCCGACTTCCCACTAGGCTCGGAGAAACGTATAGTCGTGATCAGCGTGACGGAAGGCCCGTACACTGTGGTTAAGCACCCGTTTATGTTCATAGACGCCGATGTGGTCGTTATAAACAAGATGGACTTAGCTGAAGCCATGGGAGTTGACGTTCAGAAACTTGAGGAAGATGTTCATACGGTTAACCCGGGGGCGCGGGTTGTGAGGACGAACTGCCGGAGCGGCTTGGGCTTAGATGAGGTCGTGAAGGCTCTCGGGCTTTAAGCCTGCGGGGAATATGGTGGCTTGGGATGCATGAGTTCTCCATGACTGAGAGGCTTATAGAAGCCGTTCTACATGAGGCTGAGAAACGCGGAGCCAAGAGGGTTGTTGAGGTCCGTTTATCCATTGGCAAGCTCATGTTTCTAGGACTTGAGCAGGTTAAGTTCGCTTACGCTACACTGGTTAGGGGTACGATCTTGGAAGGCTCCAAGCTCATGATTGAGGAAGAGAAGGGAATAGTCCGCTGTGAAGCCTGTGGGTATGAGGGGGGAATCCAGTACGTCGACGACCCAGCCTACCACATCTCGTTTCCAACACTTCGATGCCCTAGATGCGGAGACATCGTATCCATAGTCGCGGGTAGGGAATGCATGGTACGCGGCGTTAAGCTGGTGGTTTAAGGGATGTTCAGGTATAGGGATAAAGTGTTCGCGGATAAAATAGTTGAACGGTTGAAGGGTTTGAACCTGAACATAA
The DNA here is from genome assembly GCA_964396445.1 of uncultured Candidatus Bathyarchaeia archaeon. GTDB lineage: Archaea > Thermoproteota > CALKCG01 > B24 > JAWCPE01 > CAYNFI01. The sequence goes on along the minus strand of CAYNFI010000014.1, from coordinate 35,072 downwards.
GGGTTATGCATGTCTGCGGCACCCATCAGGACACCATAGTCCGCTACGGGTTAAACACGTTATTGACGGAGTGCGGTGTGGAGGTGAGGCAGGGACCAGGCTGCCCCGTCTGCGTAACCACGGTTAAGGAGTATGAGGAAGCCATCGCTCTCGCTGTGAGGGGTAAAACCATCGCCTCCTTCGGCGACGTCGTCCGCGTACCGGGATTAAGGAAGTCGCTACTCGACCTGAGGGCTGAGGGCTGCGATGTACGGGTGGTCTACAGCGTAGAAGACGCTGTCGCTTTAGCTCAGAAAACATCGGGGGACGTTGTCTTCATGGCTGTAGGCTTTGAAACAACGGCTCCGAGCACCGCGGTGACCGTTCTCAAAGGTTTACCTGAAAACCTCACAGTCCTGTGCTGCCACAGGTACATCCCACCAGCGCTTTATACGCTGCTCAACATGGGTGAGCTTAAGCTCCATGGACTCATAGAACCTGGGCATGTAAGCACGGTTATAGGGTTGAAACAATACGAGGGGATCTCTTTGAAATACCGAATACCACAGGTTGTAGCCGGTTTTGAACCCCTCGACGTCCTCATGGCCGTGTACATGCTCGCCCGTCAGGTCGTAAGGGGGGAAGCCCGGGTTGAAAACGAGTACAGCCGCGGTGTTCGGTACGAGGGAAACCCCAAGGCGGTTGAAGTCATGAACACAGTCTTCGAACCGGTCGACATGGCTTGGCGGGGTTTCCCAGTGATACCCGCCTCGGGGATGAGGCTGAGAAAGGAGTTTGAGGAACACGACGCGGAGAAAGTCTTCGCGGACGAGTTGAAGAACCTTGACGCGGTTTCCTTTGAAGGATCAAGGGGATGTCGATGCGACGAGATCCTAAGAGGGGTTAAAGACCCTTGGGACTGTCAACTCTTCGGAAAGTCGTGTACCCCTGAACACCCCATAGGTCCATGTATGGTCTCGATCGAGGGAGCCTGCCAGATAGAGTACAGGTATTCCTCAAAGGGAAAGACTTAAGGGTTATCGGGCCTAACCGCTGCCTTACACTTGCTCATCCTTTTCAGTCTTCAATTGAACCATTTTAACCTGTCTCCTCACATCCCATGTAACGATGACTAGGAAGGTGGCTGAGATCACTAGGGCTAATACATCCACAACGAACTCCGCGGAATCCCTGTCGAGGAAGGGAAGGGGGATGAGGGACAAAACTATTAATAGTACAGCTATGTTGAAGGCGACCCTACCTATGCTAGGGTCCATAAACGTGTTACTACGGAGCTGTGTTATTAAGTTTACAGGTGTGTCAGCTTACCATCTCTACTCCATTATAATAGAAAAAATTAGACCTGCCTCAAATACTCGAAATTAGGATTACGGTATTCTCTCCCATACCTTAATAGTGTAACGTGGGCATTTTACGTCACCAGTACGTGTCTCTACACCTGTATTCCTAACATTGTCCCATAAGAGATCTAGGCGGTTAAACTGGTTGTATAGGTAGTCAAAGGTTTTCCCGTCATCTTCGTAGAGCGTGATCGGAAGGCTACCGTCACCGTACACGTTGACACTGAGCTGGTAACTCAACGGGTCTTCGGTGTGGAGCGTAGGAGTTGCCAGGGGTAGCAGGGAACCTGATTTTATAAAGAACGGGATGATGTCTATTGACGCGTGGTAATCGATCTTAGCACCACCTCGGTACTTCTGACCTGTCCAGAAGTCGTACCATCGGCCTTCAGGTAAGTAGACCTCCCGCTGTAAGGTGTTGGCGGTTACGGGTGCAACCATGACCCTGTCACCAACCATGTACTGGTCGTCTATTTTCCAAACGTTCTGGTCGCTGGGGTAATCTACAACCAATGCGCGGAACGGTGGGATGCCCTCCTGATAGTAACGGTAGAAAGCTGAATACAGGTATGGTATAAGCCTCATACGTAGTTCCAGTAGGCTTCGGCAGGCTGATTCAACCTCCCCCCAGTTTTCCACGAATAAGTCCGCGTTATTTTGCTTAGCGTCCCACTGTTTCCAAGGCGGGTGCCTTATAGACCAAGCGTTGATCAGCGTCTGCGGAGAGAAAACAACGGTTTGCAGCCGGCGGATAAGGTCCTCCGCGGAAGTAGCAGAACGGACTTCAGGGGTCCACAGCAGCCCTGAGAACCCGCTGTTCACCACGCCGCGTATGAAGTCCTTATGGTCGTATAGGTCGCTGTAGAGCACGAAGGGGTAGGGTGCCGCCAGCGCGTACGAGGACCTCACCCCACCGTAGGTCCTCCTGTTCTGCTTACGGAATATACTGTAAACAGTTTCCTGGTACTGTATCCCCATCAGTGAATGCATCTGTTCACCGTCTAGTCCTGATGGGAACTGGCTCAGCTCGGGATAGGACCAAGCCGTTACGTAATCGGAGTTGTCGCATTCGTCGAGCTTGTAGCCGGATACACCGAGGTTGACATGAAGCTTTTCATAGCATTCTGCGAGGATCCGCCTCGCCTCCTCCATCGTCAGGTCTGGCACTAACCCTTCCCAGACTTCGTAGTCACCGGCGAACGGCTTCAACGCTGCATATACGGGCGAAGACTCGTGGATGAACGCGTGTGTCCACAGGTTCAGGTGGTAGTTGCGCTCCAAGAGTTTGTTGGTCAGCTCGTTAGGCTGTGGGAATTTATCACTCCACACAAACGAGCATGAGTAAGAGTGAGTCTGCCACCCCGGTTCCAACCCGATTACATCGCATGGAATCCGGTCGCGGCGGAAATCATCTGCGAGTCGCAGTACATCCTTTTGGTTGAATTGGAGATGGCAGCGATACCACACCCCGAGTCCCCAGCGTGCTGGTAGGCAGCCGCCGCCTGAAAACAGGTTGTAGCGTTGAATAGCTTTCACGATCCCTGGGCCTGCGAAGATGTAGACATCCACACCGGCTGTGTGAGGTACTTCTACCACTACCTGAGCGGGGCGTTGTCCCACTTTCCTCGTTGACCCAATGTAAAACGTGGCGTAACGTGTTGTATCAACGAGGACGCCGTAGCCCTTGGTTGAAACGTAGAAGGGCACGGGGGCGTGTGAGTCGCCGAGGTCGGCCTTCGGGTCGCTGTTCACCCTTAAAGTCTTCTTCTTGCCCCGTTGATTGAACGATGATAACTGCAAGCCTAATCCGTAAATCTGCTCGTCCTCATCTAGACTGATGGCTACCTTGCAGCCACGCGTCGTCCATTGTCCAACGATACTCTTTAATGGTATAGGGCACTCTTTTGGCGCCGATAGTTTACGTAATGCATCCTCTGCTGGAGCTCTATGCCGCAGTTTAGCCGGCGTCACTGCCTCAGGTTCGCCGAAGGTGAATTTCCAGATGCCTGGATAAATTTGTAACAAAAAAGATTTCCCTCTCGGAGGACATGCTCAGCCGTCATTATTCTAGGGTTGCCGCATTTGCCAAGAATCATGGTTCTCCGCGTAGTCTAACAGATGAAACGCTTATTAACGTTCTCTCCCACAATGGGCTCCCTCTAATCATACTACGCGTTCTCTATAGAGAAGATGTTTCTGTGAAACCACGATGTTAGATTTAAGGGGTATGTTTGGTTGTAGACTAGGTTTAAAAACCCTTTTAAGCCAATGCTATGAACAGTATACGATAAATCCATGCAGCAGAAGGCTATTCTAAGCGTTCGAGGATTGACCGTTGAATTCCGAGTGCCCAGGGGAATCCTCACCGCTGTAAGCGACCTCGACATCGATGTGTATGAAGGGGAAGTCCTTGGGCTTGTGGGTGAAAGCGGGTGTGGTAAATCCGTTCTAGCTCACACTATGATGAAATTAACCGACCCTAACGGGTACATAAAAAGCGGGAAGGTTCTGTTCGAAGGTAAGGATGTCTTCGCCCTCAGTAAGAAGGGGCTTCGGGAATACCGTTGGAGAGACGTTTCCATAATCTTCCAGGGAGCCTTCAACTGCCTCAACCCCGTTATGAAGGTCTTCGAGCATATGGTTGACACCACGCTTGCTCATGAAAAGGCTTCACGCGACGATATCAAAAAGAGGTCTATGGAGCTGCTAAAGCAGGTTAGACTCGATTCCGCCGTGGTGTTAAACCGTTACCCCCATGAGCTAAGCGGTGGAATGAAGCAGCGAACCGTTAGCGCCATGGCTATGCTGCTTAAACCTAAAATCCTCATCCTCGACGAGCCTACATCCGCGCTGGACATCCTCACGCAGAAATTCTTCATCAAGATCCTAAGGGATTTACGATTGGAATTTGGGCTCACCATGATTTTCATAACCCACGACCTCGCCACAATAGCTGAGATCGCTGACAGAGTGGCGGTCATGTACGGGGGCACTATTGTGGAATCCAGCGGCGTTGAGAACATCTTCTATCAACCTAAGCATCCGTACACGAAGGCGCTTATCAGCGCCATCCCCTCCATTGTAGGAGACATCGACAAGCTGAAGCCCCTTCCTGGACCCCTCCCAGACCCTGTGTCTCCACCTCCGGGATGTGAATTCCACCCGCGTTGCCCCTATGCCCGCGATGTCTGCAGCAAGGTTAGGCCTCCCTTAGAGGAAGCTGGGGACTCGTGGCTTGTCGCCTGCCACCGCTGGAGGGAGATCAATTGAACCCATCACCCTTAATCGAAGCCCAAGGGTTAACGAAGGTCTTCACAGTTGGAGCCAGGATGTTAAAGAAAAAAGGTATGATCAAGGCTGTTGACAACGTTTCTTTCACCATCGATGAGGGTGAGAACGTAGCGTTGGTGGGTGAAAGCGGCTGCGGTAAAAGCACGCTTGGAAGGTTAACCCTAGGTTTACTAACCTCCACCTCCGGCTCCCTACTGTACCGCGGCAAGAATGTATGGACCATGGATAAGAAGGAGTTTAAAGCGTTCCGTCGGAAAGCCCAGATCATACATCAAGACCCGTATTCAAGCATTAACCCGGTAAGAACGATTTACCAGTCGCTTACCCCAGCCATGATTCAGAACAAGATTGTCAAGGGTAAAGCGCAGGCTTATGAACAGGCTGCGAAGCTCCTCACTCTTGTTGGACTTACACCCCCAGAGGATTTTCTGGGAAGATACCCGTCGAGGATGAGTGGAGGGCAGATGCAGAGGGTAACCCTCGCCCGTGCCATCGCGGTGAACCCTGATTACATAGTCGCCGATGAGGCTGTATCCATGCTCGACGCCTCCCTAAGGCTCGGCGCATTAGACCTCATGTTGGACTTGCAGAAGCAGTTCCGTCTATCGTATCTCTTCATCACACATGACTTAGCGATCACCAGGTACTTCGTGAAAAAGGGAGGCGGTAAGGTTATGGTTATGTACCTAGGCAGCCTCGTTGAGGTTGGAGGAGGCGATTCAGTCATTCAGAAACCTGTTCACCCGTATACACAGGCGTTGCTGGCAGCGATCCCTATACCAGACCCTAAGCTCAGCCGTGAAAGAGAGCTTCCGAAGCTAAGGAGCTTAGACGCTCCCAGGCTTACCGAGGTGCCCTCAGGCTGTAAGTTTCATACACGATGTCCATACGCTGAGAAGGTTTGCGAAGACGATGTCCCTGAACTCAGAGACATCAATGAGCGCCACGTAGCCTGTCACTTCGCAGAAAAATTCGCATAACACTATTAAAGAAACAAGATTTTAAAAAGGCTTCCCACGGGAAAAACGCTTAATTAGACTGTAGATTCCAATAATTGAATACAACCGGTCTTAACTCAGGATGATGAACGGGTGAGGAATAACTCCCAAATCGAATAAAAGCTTTCGTTGAAAACATTAGGCTATCTTATAAGGTAATCTAAGTAACTCTAATATCTCGAAATCCATGTTCCCCCTCATTTAAAAATATGGATAAGAAGCTAGTGCGCAGAGAGCTTTCAAGAAAAGAAGGTTTATTGGGATACGGAGAAGGGAGATCTATACATCTAACCAAAAGAGATATATACAAATCAATTGCCATAAATAAACCGGTGAACCGTATGAAAAAAGGTTCCCTGAAAAACTTAGCAGTAACACTACTAGTTCTAGCGTTAGCAGTATCAGTTATTCCACCGCCTTCATCCGCCGCTGAACCTGAGAAAGTCGTCTTTAGCAGATGGTACAACTATACTCCACCACCGACAGGTCACTGGAACCCGTTCGTCGCAGGCAGCATCTCCCTACTCAGCGTTGTACAAGAGCCTTTAACGCATTATTATCAAGCAAACGCGAGCTATGTCCCTGGGCTAGCTGAGAACTGGACATACCAGGATTACATGGTCTTCACACTGAAGCTGAGGAAAGGCGTGAAGTGGCATGATGGTACAGACTTCACCACGAGGGATGTATGGGCGACGTGGTATAACCTCTATCTCCTTAAAGACAGGGCTTGGTACTACCTACGGAACATCACCATCGTTGACAACCAAACAATGATTTTCTACATGAGTGAAAAGAACGACTACGTACCCTTCTACATCCTATGGCACTGGGTCGTGGTACCTTATAGCGACTTCGGTGCCCTCGCCACTAAAGTCTATAACAAGATTCAGGAAGGCAATGACATAATCGCTAATTCAACCCCGTTCAACGACCTAATCAACGAGCTTAAGGCTTTAAAGCCTGCAACGCCCATAGGAACTGGTCCGTATAAGTTTAAATCTATCTCTGAAACCGAGATGGTGCTTGAGAAAAACACCAACTACTGGAGAGCGGTACCAGATATAGACGAGGTTCGCTATGTTCGAGTGCTCGACGCGAACGTTGGGTGGCAGATGCTCTCAGAAGGACAGTTCAGCTTCCACTGGGCAATCCCGACGAAAGAGCAGCACAAGCTCATGGTGGGTAAACCTTGGGTAAAAATCGTTCCAATAGCCAGAGGAAATTGTGGGTCCCTCTACTTCAACAACCGCCCAACTATAGACGGAGAACCTAACCCGCTTGGTATTAAGGAGGTTAGACAAGCCATCGCATACGGGTTAAACAGAACGGAGCTAGCCGCCATCGAATACCCAGCGGGAGGCTCAACTTCAAAATACTGCGTGGGATTCAACAACGCGTATCTATACCAAGGCCTTAACCAAACCTTCATCGACACTTGGTTAAAGGACTTCACCTACGATTATAACCCCACTAAAGCCAAGCAGTTGTTGGAGAGCATAGGTTGCGTAAAGGATATAGACGGAATATACAAGACGTCTACCGGTCAAAGACTTGATTTTGTCATCAAATCCAGCGGATGGCTCAGCGCTCTAACCCTTGACGCCATTAGCGCTCAACTAGCTTTAATAGGGATCAAGACAACAGGACTCATGGTGGACACCGCCGTATTCTTTGCTGTGCCTAATGGGGATTTCTATCAGGGGAGATACCAAATAGCTGCCTCGGTCTTAGCCGGAATAGACTTCACCTTCGACGAAGTCTACAACAAATACCGATTCATCTACCCAGGACACGGCCTCCCTGAGCTTCAAAATGTCCCATGGTTAACTTCCCCCGTAAACTTATCTACCTCCCCCAGGGTTGATTACAACTACGCAAAGTATATGCAAACCGCCCCAGTGCTGGCTACGCGGCAAGAGCGTCTGGAAATGATAGCTGTGCTCTCATACATCACCGCCAGCCAAGTACCCGTATTAAACATTGTTGCTCCAACGGCTTACGCGTACATAAACACCCAGCAATTCGCAGGTTGGCCGGACTGGCCTGCCGACGATTTGTACTGGAGAGGGCTAGGAACATATGAGGCGCATGGATCCTCATACCTCCATAGATGGCTGATGCTGAAACCCTACCTTAACCTAACGATCTCTGCCTCCCCAGCAGCTGGAGGCACCACCAGCCCCGCCGCAGGTACAATAAGATACGCTAAGGGCACCACGGTCAATGTAACGGCTACTCCAGCCAGCGGTTATACTCTCAGGAACTGGATCCTCGACGGAGTGAATAAAACCGGCGCTACGATAACCGTCACCATGGATGCAGCGCATACCCTTCAAGCCATCTTCATAGGCAAGCAGAGCCTAACGATTTCCGTAACCCCGACTGAGGGTGGTACCACTACTCCCGCTACGGGCACATACTCTTATGCCTATGGAGACGCGGTCACGGTGACAGTTACTCCAGCCAGCTGGTACACTTTCAAGAACTGGGTTCTCGACGGAGTTTCAGTCGCCGGAACTTCGATAACCGTTACCATGGATAAAACCCATACCCTTCAAGCTGTCCTCGAACGTATGCCAATAGAGCTCTACATAGGCGGAGTCGCCGCGGTAATCGTAGTCATCGTCGTCCTCTACTTCGTGCTACGGCGTAGATAGCAAGCGACAGAGCGGGAGAAAAGACTCACCTTGCGCTGGATCGTGAAAAGGGCGCTGACGGTCGTTGTGACGATGTTCAGCGCCCTAACCCTAATTTTTTTCCTAATCAGGTTAATGCCAGGTAACCCGGTCGATGTCATGATGGCGCAGCTATTAATGCAGGGTTACTCTGCTGAAGAAGCTGCGCACGTGGTTGCAACTATGGTACCCTTTGTTCCAACAGATCCAATACATACCCAGTATTTCGAATTTTTAAAAGGCTTTTTCAGAGGTGACTTAGGAGCATCGATAATATACGCTACTCCCATCGCATCTATACTTATTTACGCAATTCCTTGGACGGTATTCCTCGTGTCCATCTCCCTTATTATAAGTTTCTCTCTTGGAATACTCCTCGGTATGTTCATGGCATACCGGAGGGGAGGCGTCTTCGACAGGTTCTTCTCCCTCTTCAGCTCCGTAACCCGCGCCCTTCCACCTTACGTTGTAGGTGTATTCCTCATCCTCTTCCTCGCAGGGCAGCTTCACTGGTTTCCTATTTTAGGACCGTACGACTCGTCCCGTTTTGGTTCCAAACCTGGTTTCACACTCGATTTCATCGCTAACGTATTTTACCACGCTTTCCTGCCAGTAATGTCCTACGTCCTCACCAGCATAGGTGGATGGGTGTTAGCGATGAAAAGTAGCACAGTGAGCGTTTTAGGGGAGTACTTTGTCACCGCCGCAGAGGCGCGGGGGCTCCGTGAGCGGAGGATCGTAACCTCCTACGTTGGTAGAAACGCTATTCTCCCCCTCTTCGCAAGCCTAGCTGTTGCTATAGGCTACATCTTCAGCGGCTCCGTTTTCATAGAAAACATCTACTCATACCCAGGCATCGGTAAATTCCTCGCCTCCAGCATTCCAACCAGAGACTACACACTGATGACTGGATGCTTCCTCGTAACAACGGTTGCAACTGTCCTATCAAACTTCCTCGCTGACCTACTCTATAGCAGGCTTGATCCCAGAATTAGGCTAGGGTGACCATTTTGACACAAAATAAACTAGAGAAATTTAAAAAAACTGGTGCCAGTTTTACCTCTAATGTAAAATCCTCTTTTAGAATAATTCGTAAGAGTCGAGCCTCTTTAGCTGGGTTCATTATCATCGTAGCCTTCACCCTGATGGCATCGATTGGACCTAATGTTTTTCCATATGATCGAACTCCACACGTCGCCGATAGATATCTTCCCCCATCGTGGGAACACCTATTGGGCACAGACTGGGCGGGAAGGGATACTCTAGCGCAGATAATCAATGGCTCTAGGGAAGTCTTAATCGTCGCATTCCTAGCCGCTATCTTTACAACAACCATCGCCTTCGTGATTGGAATCTCATCTGGCTTCATCGGGGGAAAAACTGACACACTGCTTATGCTAGGGACGGACATCTTCCTCGTAGTCCCACAATTCCCATTACTACTTATAATCGTCACAACTATCCCTCGATTTCTAACCCCCCCGGAGATAGCGTTAATACTTGGCATCGTAGGCTGGGCTACATTGGCTAGAGGCCTAAGAGCCCAAGTATTATCCATGAAGGAGAAAGAGTTCATTGAAAGCGCTCGATGCCTCGGATTAAGTAGATTCCATATTCTTTTCAGAGAAATATTACCAAACCTACTCCCCTACATAGCTATGAGCCTTATATTTTCCATCATAGGCGCCATCTACTCCCAAGTTGGCTTATACTTCATAGGCGCTATGCCGATCACTGTAACAAATTGGGGAGTGATGATCCAAACCGCTATCGGCCACGGAGCCTTAATTAATCCTGACGTCTGGCCTTATCTTTTCTCACCACTCATATGCCTTATACTTATCCAAACAGGCTTCATACTCTTCCTCCACAGTTTAGAGGAAATATTCAACCCCAGGCTTAGAACCGAAGCTTAAAACACAGGTTTCCCACGAAAGTAATTTTGTATAATTTAACCCTTATATACACTGTAAGCTTTTTCAGCGTCAACGTGGGATACTATGCCGACTAAGCATGAATACCTCGATTTCATAAAGGAATCCTATGAGAGCCTGCGGGAAGCTTACGAACGATCACTGAAAGCGTGGAGGAGTGAAATGGAGTCCGCTGACACGTATACTCCTCCAGCTGCTCCGCTTTACCGCGCGGTGATTGAAGGCCTCCTATACTCTATTACTAAGGATGAAGGCTATGCCCTACGGGTGAGGGACGCCCTACTTGCCTACACGGATTTCCCGCAACTCGTACCGGATCGAATGCGGCAACTACCTAAGTACGCTAAAGGAATTTACCCAGTTGCTCCCGTGTTCGGCGGGCTTACCCTGTTCCTCCGTGCATACGAGTTTATCAGGGACAGCGGGGTGTTACGCGTGGATGACCGGGAGACTTTAAAGCAGGTCGTGGGTAACACAGCTGACCAATTTTTCCCGTTTCCAGAATGGGGACCACATAACCGAGCGGCGAAAAGCGGGCTTTCACTCACATACGCTGCTAAAATGTTCCCAGACCATCCTCAAGCCTCTGCATGGGCTAAACTCGGCAACCTCCTTATGGACGCCAGCTGGAGGCATTGGTCACTTGAAGACAGCGCACTGTACTGCCCCATTTGGTTAGCAGACCTCCTCCTTTACATCGATGTGAAGGCGGATTCAAGCCTCTATGAATCACCTATGCTAAGATACTACTTCGAATACTTCACAAACCTCCTCTGCCCCCTAGGCATAGTACCGGATTTCGGAGACGCTTCCTGGAGTCAACCCTTAGACCTCTGCCTCATGTTCTTGGAGAAAGGCGCTACGGTGTACCGTGACCCCTGTATGAAGTACGCCGCTGACCAAGTCTTCAAATACATGCGGGGGAAACGGATGTTTGGGCTCTACTCCATATACGCGTATCTTTGGGCAGATGACTCCGTAGAAGCCAAAGTGCCGACTACGGGGAGCCGCGAGGTTCTTGACGAGGTTATCGGTAAGAAAATCGTTTTCCGAAGTGGATGGGATGAGAACGCCACATATCTGCTGCTTAACTACATGGATGAAGGTGATGTAGGCTGGTACTATAAGGAACATCTGAGGAATACCCTAGTGGTAACCGCTGAGAAGATGCATCACGGACACGCTGACGAGAACTCCATAATCACTCTGATCAAAGACGGCTCCTTTCTACTCCACGACGGCGGTTACCGCGAAGGCTTACCCAACGGCGCTTACCGAGCGGATGTATACCATAACCGCATAATAGTTCGGGAAGGGAAACCTGGGAATATGAAGTTATTCGACTTCCTACGGGGTAAAGGAATTTACCAACCTGTTCGAACACGACGAGTTCACTTCAAAGTCTTCAAGGACGTGGATGTAAGCCGAACCGAGGTTATAGACGTGGGCAACGGCTGTCATTGGGACCGCGTCATAACGTATCTCAAGGGTTTAGAAGCCTTCGTTGTACACGATGGGGTGAAGGTTCTAAGAGACGGGGAGTTCACAGTCAGTAATTTATACTGGACGCAGCAGGTTCGTGAAGCTTTCGCGGATTGCTACGACACTTCCATCGAGCTCATAGGGCTTGTTGGCGCATGGGGGAATCCGGGGATAACGATTGAAGAGCGGAGGCGCCGCGCTTGGATTAACGAGAAAGGACCTAGGCTGCTCATCTACTTCCATCCGGGTGCAGAGAAGACAACCGGGGTAGATGAGGCGATGCGCAGTTATCTCCCTGAGAAATGCGTGTACCAAACCTCCTCGAAGCGCTTTAAAAAAGGTGATTTAATATCCTTCATCAGCATACTTTACCCCTATAAAGTCGATGAATCTGTTGACTGGGTGCTCAGAGGAATTGAGGGGGTAAACACAGACCGGTATCCCAACGCGGACGCCATCCGGTTACGTACACCGAATGGTGATGTACTCATCTGCGTGAAACACGACCTCTCCATCGGCTTAACCAGACCTCATACGCGGCCAGTCTATACCTATGAAGGGGGAGAAACCCGGTATGGCGAGCTGGCTTCAGACGCCGCTTACACCTACACACGTTTCGCAGATGACATGTTGACTTACGCCTTCATCGATGGAATGAAACTGTTCTTCAAGGGAAAGGAGGTTTTCTCCGCTGACAAGCCCTCAGTCTACGACCTCAGGCACAGGTCTGATGTCATCCACGCTGGGACATTTAAAACAGACCGGGAGAACTGGGAATTCGAACTGAAGACAAAATGGGATTCATGGGAAGACACAGTCCGTATTTAAAGGTCTAAACCAGGTACTTAGGTAACTGTGCAGCGTAATCATCCTTCAAGAAGGTTTCAAAATATACATAAGCAGCTTAGGAGAATGATTCAAACTGGGACTAAGACCCGAAGCTTAACGTTACCGCAGTAGGTTTATGCGTTTTTACTCCTTTGACGGTTTTCCAGCGAAGTGGATCAATAAGGTAGATAACTCGTTTGGTGGAACAACTAATGTAATCCTTGAAGGTTCTAAGTCTAACACGTGTTCTAGCTCTTCGCTACCTTCAAGCGTGTGTATGTATACCTCCTTTATGCCTGGATTTCCATACATAGTTAAGTCTATCTCCAGTTGGAAAGGCATCCGCGAGAACCTGTTATCGAGAACCGTGATTATTAGGGCTTCGCTGTGATGGAATATCTTAGCCATCACGTTCCCTGGAAGTTCATTAAGCCCGATGTCGTCCATGAACCTTGAGTTGTAAAGGTATGCCTTTACACGTTTCCTGAGATTTATCACCTTCTTAACGTATTCTGTGAATGGGTCACCAATCTTCAATGGAACGCATAAGTCAAACCTATAACCGAGAAGGAAAACCCTGTTCACAACGTCCTCTTTCCGCCATGTCCTTCCCACTGTTCCTGGATAGTAGTTGGACATTGTTTCCTGATTCCAGCCGTTGGCGAAGCCGTCTATGATTATGTAATCGGGGAAGGTGTAGGAAAAAACTTCAGGATACGGGTACTTGGTCTGCCCAGCCACGCTTGTGTACAGATGTACATGCCCGTATTGGCCGGCGGCGTCTCCGTTTCCTTCGAAGATAAGGGCGAAATGCGGGAGAATCTTTCCACCCTCCTCGACCATTCTTTTCAATATCTCCACGCGTCCCTGTACACATGCACCGTGGTGACGGTGACCATGTGAAAAGTTGAAGCAGTACTCAACGGGTGGAGACGACACTTGGTCGATGTACATGGCATCCGCTCCATAGTCCTTCACGTACTTATCGATTGCCCAGTAAAGCAGGTACCTCCGCCATCCCTCGGAGGCGGTGCACATAATCCTAAACCCGTCAGACCATTCTTCTGCCCTTATGTACTGCCTCACGTAGGAACCGTCGAAATGGACGGCTGCATAGTTTTTAAACTCATCCCACCAACTCGGCGTGGGCACATCAGGGGGTATTTTACCCTCGTATTTCTGAGGGAGTTCTGGAAACCTAGGGTCGAAGGCTTGAACGTTAACGTAGAACCCTATATGCCCACCTCTACTCCTAACCTCCTTTATGGCTTCACGGAACTCTTCGATATCTCCTAAGTAAGGGTCGGGGTAGTAAAATCGGTAGCAGCCGTTCATAACCATCTGTCCCCAAACTTCAACCCAGTTTAATCCCACGTATTCAGCTGCCTCATAGAGCGAAGGAATGTCCTTGAACTTATAACCTGATTCACTTTCATTGTAATGCATAGGTCCTAAGCCTACGCCATACCATCCATCAGATTCTCTCACCCAACTTGGAACCTTAGGCTTACACATCCAGGACTCAGCCCAGCAACGGTAGGCATCAGCAGCCCAATGCCAGTCACCTTTATGCACCCCCACCACGTAGGGCTCGGAGACCCATGTTTTACCCGGTGGAACATAGGCGTATTTCCGCATTCCCATTCTCATAGTTCCTGTCTCAGCGTCCGCCTCAGATTCAAGCTCAGTCATCAGCAATGTTTTATCGTAACTGGCGAGAAATAGGCCTCCCTCAGCATCGTAGAGGTCCATCCACATCATCGACGCAAACCCTTCATAACATAGGTTTACAGGGTATGTTCCGGACTTTGAGACAGGGTCATGTATCTTTTCCCCAAATCGGTTCGGTCTTACAAGCACATCGTCATCATGCCTCTCACCTATCTGCAGACCTGCAAGCTGTGGAAAACCGACACCGACAACTTGTCCCCATCTGAGATCCTTATAGCGATTTTCCATCCCGATTTGCCAATAGGTGAGTGCACAACCACGTTTCACCTCGATGGTGTACGTTACATCGATGCAACCGAGTAATGTATGTTGAACATATAGTATACGCCCTTCAGCTGTATTCTCAAACCTGTATCCTTTGAAAGTCTTCGCACTTGGAAGTCGAAGTTTAAAGGGCTCCGAATCATTCCCATAACTAGGCCCATGTGGATGCAGTTTATCCGAAAGCAAAGTCCATAGGTAAAAGACCGGCGAAGACTCACCGCCCTTCACATAATGGATCCCCGACTTCCTATTCTCGATTCCCAAGAGGCTTCCAGTAAATGCGCAGAAGCGTATCTCCAGAAGCTCATTTCCCAAGACGAGGGTGTCCCCTCTTCTCTCTGAATATACCCAACTTGATTCCATGGTTTAAGAGCACTCCTAGTCACAAGGCAGCTTGGGATGATGAACCGGGAACAGCTATAAGCTTTTCGACTCCGCCGGTTAAAATAGACGACTGCATCGTTTTTATTTTCCAATAGATTCTCTCTTGGAAGCGTAGGGAGTTGATTGTTGAATATCTATTCATCTGCTGGGGTATGGAATTCCTAATTCCTATTGGAGGAACTCAGCGAGGTTCCGCCAGTATATCGCCTCTTTCACCTCGAGACCCGCTTCCAACAGCTCCATTTTCAGGAGGGCGGGTTCAGGGTAGCTGAAAGGCATGCCTGTCCCAAAAACAAGCTTGGAAGCGCCTAGGGTCTCAATGAGGCGTGGAATTGTCTTAGTAAGTAGTACTGTAAGCCTTGAGATTTCTATTCGGTAATTATTCTGCTTCATCTCCGCAAACTGGGTTTTCTCGTATCCTATTCCATTCAGGAGGATGAAGTGGTTTTCTGGATAAGCCTTCACTAGGCCAGCAACCTCGTCGAGGGTGAGGGTTCTCGTAACGTCCATCCAGTGACGTTGCCTGACGTCGACGATTCTAAGCGGGATCTCCACGGGGACTCGGAGCGCCGCGGCTTCCTTTAGAAGTTCCCCTAACCTTGGGTCTGCGAGGCTGTAGTTATGGTATAAAGGGTATATGCGAAGTCCCTTCATCCCAAGATCTTTGACGGACCTTTCAAGGTCTTCTCTCCAAGCGACGTAGGCGGGGTTAACCGTGGCGAAGGGGATGATTCGCTCAGGGTATTCATCAACGTCTTCAGCAAGCTCTTCGTTACCTTCCTGGCAGTCTTTATAGAAGACGCTGTTTATGGAACCGCATACGGCTTTGTCCACACCGCAGCGGTCCATGAGTTTAACGAGGCCTTCAACCGTGTTGTAGCGAAGCCTTCTAAACGGCCAGTGCCCAATGTAGGTGTTCGCGTCTATGATCACACCTTTCTCAGCTCCAGTAAACGCTTCATGTTACGCCAAAAAACGAGTTCACGTTCCACATCCGTTAACTCGGCGCCTAGGATTTTACCCACCCCGCCTTCCATGACGCAATCGGTTCCAAACAGCACACGCTGTGCACCGAGCATGTTAACAGCCTTTTCGATCATACCCTCATCAACCACGCTTCCACTCGTGTCGAGGTACACGTTTGGAACTCTCCGTATCGCTTTCAAGCTCCACTCCCAATCTCCCCCACCGCCGATGTGTCCCTCTATAAGCGTGGCTTCGGGGTAAATCCGGGCAAGCTCAGCTATGTGGAAGCCGTCGCTGAGCCTAGGCTGGTTGCGGCGCGTATCCTCATCCATCGCGTGAGCGGCGTGGATGAGTATAGGAACACCCCACTCTATGGACTTCTCTACAAACGGGAACACTACGGGCTCATTCGCGAAATACTGGTTGTAGAGCTTTACCCCTATCATCCCCTCTCCCAGTATGCACCTCTCCAACTCCTCCATCGAAGCCTTAAGGTAACCGGGGTTGATGAAGCAGTATCCATAGATTCGATCTGGGTACTCCCCCATAGCCTCTAAGGTGACGTTGTTGGCTTCGCGAACCGCATCGGGGGTAGGCATGCCGTGGGTGATAGGTGTTGAACCGCATAGCAGGTTTATGCCAAGGCGGTCGGCTGCCTCGACCAGGTCGCTGTTCGTCCAGTCTGCGCCTTCAAAGCTTCGAGCTACGTGGCAGTGGCAGTCTATCCTCAAATCCAAACCTCCCTTACACTCGATCCCATGCATTTCTATAAGGCTATGTTGCCGCCTTGGTTTTTAAAGCGTAGATGAAGTCCTCGACATCGAATACAAACCCGAAGGCTACAGCGACCCGCCATAGAGCGATTTCTTTGCAAAGCTCTTTACCAGCCGTATCCTTGTTCTCCACAGCGGTCACTGCCTGACGGAACGCTGAGCACATAAGGCCTCTACTGTGCATATCATGCATCCCCCCGGGTGAAAGCAGGAGGCACCAGTTGATGGCGAAACCTGCGTAGACAAGGTGGTTCACACCGGTGTTTTTACACAGTGCGAAGAGCTGATGCCCGTTATCAGCGACACCCTCGTCACCTAAAGGCTCAGCTTCAGGTAGAAATCTCAGGTTCTTCGACCCCCGTTGAACGTCAGCGCGGTTGTGAGCGCCTACAAAAACATGGTCCGCTCGGAATTTCCTTAGGCGTTCAAGGACATGGTCAGGCTTAACCCTTTCAAAAGGCTTTGGCTCAGGTCCTGCCAACTCTAAGGCTCTTTTATAACCCGGGTACTTCTTGTGGTAATCACCTCCGCCCGCGACGTGGAAAAGCTTAAGGTACGAGTTTCGCACCGCCGAGAGTAGCTGTGGGAAAACCGTTCGCGCGATCTCATAAGACCTTGGAATATACTCAACAGCTCTATGCCATCCGGGGTATTCCTCACGCGTCCCACAGTCCCAGGCGTGCATCACTACGACAGCTGTATGCTGTAAGGAAACCTCTACCTCCGCCCTTTTCCAGCCGCCATACCCTTCTGCGGGCACTTCGCGGTTGAAATCCGCGTCGAACTGCTGGTAGTAGCTGGCTGGAACCCTGATTATCCTAGCTCCTTTTTCCATAAATTAACACCCCCGCGTGTAACTCCTCGGATCTTCTCAAGCTCCCCTGAGACACCGACAGGGTGACCCTCTTGGAAGCCTATCTCAATGAAATCCGCTTCCTCTGTTAATTCTAAGGCAAGGTCACCTATGCGCAGGGAGGTTCCGTGGCAAACTACGATGCGCTCAACCTCACCACCTTCACTTCGACGGATTAGACACAATTCCCCCTTCACGTGCACGTCCCACTTCCTCTCAACCATGTACTCGCCTTGGTACTTTGAACTGATGAGTCCTAGTGGGTTCTCCGCATCCGCTGTGACTATTAGGTCGCTGCGGCCATCAGTAAATTGAACCTCAACGGCTACGCTTGCATCCGGATAGGCTTCCCCAGTGGTGGCTTCTAAAGGTAGTCGATGGATTTCAGAGATGCACGATTGTACCTCATACGGTTCAATGACTCCGACGAAGGTAGATGCAAGGGGTGCTTCCTCCAACCGTCGACGCACCATGACACAGGGAATCCAAACCTCCTCCTTCAAGTAAAGTCCACGCCCTGCGATCCAAGCTTCACAGGTAAATGCCTGCGCTTTAGAGGTTAGGTCGGTGTAGCGGAGATGGATTTCAGAGCCTGGTTCTCTAAGTCCATAACGGTCCTCGATAGTCCAGTCAGCACTCCAGCCGGGTTCAGGAGCCGGATCGTACTGGAAACCACGCGTTTGCGTCTCGTATCCATACCCATCGGTTGGGATAAGCCTTAGACCGCGGGTTGCGATTTTTCCAAAGTGGCTGTACATGAATTTAGCATGGTCACATCCTCCGACAACTCGGAATACGTCTAAGATGTAGAAATCCCGGTCGGAGACATCAACGGCGACGACGGTCCGCTCGTACTGCTTCCCCTCAACCAGCCTAGGTGCTGAGGCACGGACGGCGTGGAACTGCGCTCCATCCGCCCATAAAGTGGTCACGCCCGCGCCTTGTTGCTGGTTCTTACCGTCTACGACGACGGTGTTGTGAGCCGCGGTCATGCGGTACCAGAGGGCTTTAGGGGTACGCCAGCCACCGTATTGAACCTGGGGATAGCCGAAGTCGGGCATAAGGTCTAGGCCTTTAGCGAAAAGCCCCAGGTTCATACCATCCATGTGTCCATGTCCTCCACCTGAATCGTAATCAAGCCACACCGCGCGGGCGTTCACACCTTCGCCTGAGCGGAGAATCGCTATACGCCATTCCTGCTTATTCACGCTTCCAAGGTGGATAACGCTTCCCATTTGCGCGATGACGTTTTGAACCCTTCGCTGAAAGGCTTCGAAATCATCGGCGAACAGGTCGTAGGGGAGTCCTTCCACGGAGTAACCGTTTGCATGGTAGAGCACCTGCACGAAAGCCTCATCGCCTGTAAGCTCGTAGAGACGCCATAGGAAAGTGTACATGGAAGGTGAAAGCCCAGGGCTCTTCGTAAACCCCGCTGCGGCGTACTGCGGCGTCGGAGAACCGAACCCACCTGTGTCTCCGGATTGCGGGTAATACTTTCCGAGGCACCATGTGTCGATGTGGAAGCGGTAGGTTGCGTGTAACCTAGGATGCCGTTTAAACATATTCCTGAGGAAATCCGGGTCTAAGCGTGAAAACTGTTCTAGAAGCATGGCGATGCCTTGGACAACGTATGAAGAGTATCCCGCTAAGCCTTTCTCACCTGTAACCCCGTCTACAGCCGTAGCCTTCTCAAGCATCTCATCGAGTATCGCAATTACTTCCGCACGGTTATGCGGCCACGCTAAGACAGTTTGAATCGTAGCGATCGTTATGTCGGGGCGGGGATAGTTTGAATGAATTTTCTGACGGTTACGTACAGCTTCTCGAAGGATATGTTCCTCGATGTTCCAGAGGATATCTTCACTCGAAGCCTTAGGACTTGAAACATGGTACTCCTCCGCTTTCGCTGATAGAAAAATCACCAATGATCTGTCCCGCCGCAGGGCTTCACGCACCAGATCATACGCGAGGGCTAACTCCCGTGTCTCCTCACAGGCATCATGCCACACCGAGACATAGCCAGCGCTACCTGGGTTCTCATATGTTAAACCCTGCTTTGCATAGTCGAAGGTTGGGTAGAGGTCGGCTACCCGGTCGAGAAGAATCCCGGCCTTACGTGCGTACCTGGGGTCCCCGGTTACCGCGTAAGCCGCTGAGAGCTTCCTGATACCTCCATACACCAACTGCTTCCACTGACCGTAGATAAGGTATGCCCCGATGAACCGCCAGCGTTTACCGTTTTCCACGTAGCCCTCCCCATCATCTACCCCGAACATATGCAGGGGGTCTTCAGGGTCAGGGTGCTCAAGGTTGAAAAGGAGGGAGCGGTCAGCGAGCCTTGGGTTAAAAACACCATGCTCATCGAGCCCAGAACGGTAGAAATCATAGAAGTTATTCTTTGGGAAGACCGTTTTACAGTGGGGGCATCGGGTTTTCCAAGGCATCTTCAAAGCATCGATCTCCCACTCGTACATCGTCACGTTACCTCCGCAGGCTGGGCAGTATCCGTTCGACCAAACCATCCAAGAACGTGTGACCGTGTTACCGAACATAAGCTTCCAAAGCTCATCGTCTGATAAAGACAGCCAAGGCTGCGCGTCTTCGACGAGTTGACGCTGAACCCCCGCGGCCCATGCATGCTTAACGATGTTGGCTTGAGCCTTCTCCATCATAACGGGTGTTATAAACATCGTGTATCTCTCCTCATCCTAGGAGCTTGAAAAAAGGTTTCATCCATATTGACGCCCATATCTTCGGGAGCATATCAATTTTATGATTCAACATAAAACTGGAACACGGCTAAGATCCTGTCCGTGACTTTACACTCCCTACCTAGTGAGGAAAGAACTAAATGCTCGTAACGTGATAGTCTGATGCATGGATAGAATTAAGACGCTTCTCCTTGTAGGAGGCAAGATCCACGACTTTAAAGGATGTGGGCAGGTCATAGAGGACATACTCAGGGCAGATGGACGATTTGATGTGATAAAAGTCGAGGAAGACCTCTCAGCTTTGGAGACGGTAAAAATCACCCCGTATGATCTCCTTGTATTCTACTACACCGTCGGCGAGATCTCGGACGCCCAGCTTAACGGTCTATCGCACTTCATCGCCCAAGGTAAAGGATTCGTGGGAATTCACTCCGCGGCAGATTCCTTCCGCGACAGCCCGGATTACCGTGCGTTTATCGGAGGTTACTTCGTCACCCACCCACGTTTCCGACAGTACCAAGTAAGCATCGTAGACCCTGAGCATCCGATCACGAAGGACATGGTTGAATTCACCGTTGAAGACGAACAGTACATCCTAGACTATGACTCGCGGGTGAACATCCTCTGCTCGGCTCTTTGGCGGGGTAAAGCCATGCCTGTGGCTTGGACCAAGCCTTGGGGGAAGGGAAGGGTCTTCTACCTCGCCCTCGGCCATAACCCTGAAGCCTGCAGACAAGAAGGCTTCAGAAGCCTTCTGACAAGCGGCGCTTTCTGGGCTGGAAAACCTGCTGAATAAAAACCCTCAGCATGTACTCCTTGGTAAAGATCTAGGAAAAATGGTTGAATACGTTCCCGGAGATCTTTTATGGACAGTGTTAGGGTTGGAATGATCGGGGCAGGTGCCCAAGCCAACTTCGCCCACTACCCCTCTCTCGCAGAGTTCACGGATGTGGAGATCGCCGCGGTCTGTGACCTGGACGTGGCGAGGTTAACCACAACATCGGAAAGGTATGGAGTTGATAGGCGTTACACAGACTACAAAGAGATGATTGACGGGGAAAAGCTTGACGCCGTTTACATTATAATGCCACCTCACCACCTCTACGACCCCGTTGTCAACTGCTTGAACAAGGGACTAAACGTTTTCATCGAGAAGCCCCCGGGTGTTACCTTGGATCAGACGCGGAACATGGCCGTAAAGGCTGAGAAGAACGGCTGTAAGACTATGGTTGCCTTCAACAGGCGTTTCATCCCCCTCATGCGAAGGGTAAAGGAGATCATTGAAGTGCATGGTCCACTCGTTCAATGCGCGGCAACCTTCTACAAACACGTGTTAAACCACCACCCCTACTACGACGGCGCCGTGGATGTTCTCACATGCGACGCCATACATGCTGTTGACACACTCCGCTGGATGGGAGGAGAAGTTACAAGCCTCTCCAGCGTCATCAGCAGCTTCTACGTAGACTACGAGAACAGCTTCAACGCTGTCCTAAGGTTTGAAAACGGGGCTTCAGGGCTTCTCCTCACAAACTGGGTTGCGGGGAAAAGAGTGCACACCTTTGAAATGCACGCTAAAGGTATATCCGCCTTCATCGACCCAGACGATAGGGCACGTATCTACGCTGACAACAAGGAGGAACCGCACGTCATTACAGCGGTTGAAGCGGCTGGAAGCGGGGAACGCTTCAAGTACTACGGCTTCTACGCTGAAAACCGCCACTTCATCGACTGCATCAAAGAAAACAGACAGCCTGAAACCAACTTCAGAGATGCTGTGAAGACCATGGAGCTTGTTAAAAGGGTATACGAAGCGCGGATCTAAGACATCGATAAAGCCGAGACCATGTTGCATTGAAAATTGAAGCTTAAAGGGGAAGCATCTTTTCTAAATCCCAGAACGTGGAGCCTCAACCCTAAGCCTTTTCAAGTTTAAGCACATGGAATGATCTGTCAGAGGCTTCAACCTTGAGGGAAGACTTCAGCCGCTTGATACAGATTGCCATCCAGCATACACGGTGGAGGGGAAGCTGCATCAACCTCATCGCCTCAGAGAACGTCATGAGCCTTAGCGTGCGAGAAGCCTTAGCTTCAGACTTCGCCCACAGGTATGGAAGCCTAAAGGGTTTACGCGGAGTAACCTCGTACCAGTCTTATACAGGTACACGGTACATCGTCAAGGTATACAACAACGCGGTTTATTTGGCGAAAAAGCTTTTTCAAGCCGGTTTCGTAGACCTTAGACCTCTTTCAGGGAACATCGCCGACGTCTCCGTTCTCCTATCCCTGACAAAACCCGGTGACACGGTACTGAACACAGCCTACTTGGATGGAGGACATACCAACTACATGGTTGAAGGCTTCAAGGTTTCACCATCTCTTCAACGCCATTATACGCATTTACCCTTCGACGCTGAGGGGTTGAACATCGACGTTGATAAAGCGTGTAAAGTCATTACAGCGGAGAAGCCGAGGCTTTTAATCCTAGGCACAAGCTTCATGCTCTTTCCACAGCCGGTGAAGGAACTCGCTGAGGCGGCTAAAGCGGTTGAAGCCCACGTTGCCTACGACGGCGCCCATGTCCTAGGGCTCATCGCAGGCGGTAAGTTTCAAGACCCCCTAAGGGAAGGCGCCGAGATCCTCATGGGTAGCACGCATAAAACCTTCCCAGGTCCCCAAGGAGGATTCATAGGGTCAAACACCGCAACCGTTTTCAGAAAAGTCGCGGGCGTCGTATACCCCCCCATGCACGACAACATCCATTATAATAGGATATACGCTATGGCTTTAACCCTGTCGGAGATGCTCGCCTTCGGGAAACCCTACGCGCGGCAGGTTGTGGCGAACGCTAAGGCGCTGGCGGAGTCACTCTGCAAGAGAGGGTTTAGAGTACTGGGTGAAAACCTGGGTTTCACACGCTCCCACATCGTACGCATCGACCTCTCCAAGGAAGGCGGAAGCATTAAAGGTCTTAAGCTCTTGGAGAAGGCTAACCTCATCGCCAGCCCTTCCCCAGTCCCAGGAGATAGATTAGGTAAACCACTCTCAGGGCTTAGGCTTGGTACATCCGAGGCTACGCGTCTGGGTATGAAGGAGGAACACATGGATGTGGTCGCCGAGTTTATAGAAAGTGTTCTGCTCAGAGGCTTAAACCCTACACAGGTTTCAACGAAAGCGGCTTCATTTAAAAAAGGTTTTCAAACGGTTCACTACTGCTTCGATAATCCATAGAAACCCCCAACCTTCCTTGGAATGTTTTAAATAGTTTCAGTCCGTAGCAGGATTGAGTAGGGACCTCTATTTGGTTAGTGTTGCCATAATAGGTATGGGGAGCATAGCGGAGAGCCATCTGAGGCCTCTATCCCAGTCTAAGGACGTTGAACTCATCGCCGCAGCGGATATCGCGAAGGAAAAAGCTGAGAAAGCCTCAGCCTACGGGATTAAACGGTTCTACGTGGATTACAGGGAGATGGTTGAGAAGGAGAAACCTGAAGCCGTCTACATATTAACCCCGCCTTACCTCCATCAGGAGCAGGTATGCTTCACCGCTGAGTATGGGGCTCATATCTTCGTTGAAAAACCCTTGGAATGCGACTTTCACAGAGCAAAGCGGATACTTGAAACCCTGAAACGGCATAGGGTTATCACCCAGGTGGGTTACCACTGGCGGTTCATGGATGCTAATAAGAAGGCGCGTGAAATCCTCCACAGCCAAGGTGGACCGATCGGGTTGGTTGAGGGTCGGTGGTGGGGAGGCATACCTGGGGCTCCATGGTGGACCGACGTGAAACTAAGCGGGGGGCAGGTAACTGAGCAGACAACGCACATATTTGACCAAGCACGTTGGCTGGCTGGGGAAGTGCGGAGGGTATACGCCGTGTTAGAAACGCTTATGAATAGGGATGTTCCCAACTTTAGGATCGAGGATGTAGCCGTCACAGTTTTACGCTTCGAAGGTGGAGCTGTAGGGGTTGTATCCTCGACAAACGCCTGCAGCCCCGGTGAAATCTGGGTTAAAGCCATCGCGAAGAACGTGAAGTACGAAACCGATGGGTCTAAAGCAACCGTCTACTGGAAAGATAGGGCTGAAACTTACTATAATAGGGTGAATGCCTACGCTGAAGAGGATAGGGTTTTCATAGACTGTGTTAGGCGCGGTGTGGAAACACCTGTTCCCATAATTTTAGAGGGGTATAAATCCCTTGAACTCAGCCTCGCCTCTAGGGAATCCAGCCTCATCGGGAAACCAGTGACGATCCCGCTTTAAGCTCAGAACATGCATGGAGACTGTGCAGACAAGTTTTCAGCGCTTACACCATAAGTGTTGCGACGCATATTCTCATAAACTTTAGGTAAACCATTTCCACCTTTTCTTTCCCTATGAATTCAGAGCTATGTTTCCCCGCATTCGCAGAAGGCTTCATGGCATAGGTCGTAAAGCCTTTCCATACCATAACCCGTCTTCGCGGAGACCTTAACGATGCCTGAAGTCCTAGCTAAGGTTCTTAGAGCAGACACAAGGTTCAGGGCGAGGTCTGTCATAGCCCCAAGCCTTTCACCTACAATCGCGTTCTCTAACCCGTTCAAGTCGGTGAGAAGCCTGTCAACCCTTCGCCCTCTAACCTGGTCTGCCTTGTTTAAAACCGTTACAGTTGGCATCCTAAGCCTTAACTGCGTCGCTACCATAAGTGAAGCCGCGACGGCTAAACCAGTAGCGTTCACTGCCAGCGATGGGTCTAAGACATAGACGGCTACAGGACGCCCACTCCGCTTAAAGACTTCAGCAACCCTTGGCCCCGCAGCTCTGAAGACGAATACCTCCATCTGCCCAGGTGTATCAACCAACAAAATATCAGCCTTAACCTCTGCAATACTGGCTTCAAGCTCCTCAACACGTTCTTCCATCATCTCCATAGCCTTGATCATGGCGCCGTTCGGTCCAAGCTTCTCCCTCTCCATGATATCCGTAACCGTGAACATCTCCCTAACGTCGAGGTCTGGGTTGTAGGGGAGGTAGGTGCATCCGGGGTCTAAATTAACGCATCCAACCTTGACTCCTATGTGTTTGGTCAGCCAGTGGCTGAAAGTGGCTGTTAAAAGCGATTTCCCAGAACCGGCTGGTCCTATGAAAAGCACCTGCAACGGCTCGCGAAGCCTCCAGTCAAGTGGTAAAACCCAACCCTTGTCTTAAATTTTACATCACTTCAAAATGGATTCGTACTTCTTAACTTCTTTTTAGGTTTCGAAAGGTAGAAAGACGATTTAATAGTTTTTCATAACTTGGTGTAATCGATGGGCACTTGCCACGATTAAGGTCTAAACGTTGGTTATTTAATGAGGGAAGCTCAGGTTGAATCTTCCTAAACTAAACTATTTAAAAACATAGGTATGTAGAAAAAGCGGAATAAAGGCATGTGTAATGATGCGGAAACATGGTTAGTAAATTGTTTCGCCGAAGGCATATCTCCCCCCTTCTCTTTTCAATACGCTGGTAAGTCATCCAAGCCGCTCCTTAAAGATTGGTGTTTCAGTCATAGGACAAGTCGACTAGATGATGCTCGAACAGAGC
Source organism: uncultured Candidatus Bathyarchaeia archaeon (assembly GCA_964396445.1). Taxonomy (GTDB): domain Archaea; phylum Thermoproteota; class CALKCG01; order B24; family JAWCPE01; genus CAYNFI01. The sequence continues at coordinate 9,270 of CAYNFI010000014.1, read as the reverse complement.
GCCTCTTTACATACACAGACCCAGAGTCATTGCTCCAAGTCCGTTGTGAATGCGTACTGTTTAAGGACTTCTCAGCGGCTGAGTGGGTGTTGAGGTTAAGAAACAGCGCTGAGGCGGATACAAAGATCATCGCGGACATCCAGTCACTTGATGCCTCATTCACGAGGAATTTGGAAGGTGATTTTGTTCTACATCGTTCACTTGGGAGCAACGCAAGAAGAGAGGACTTTGCCCCTATACACGATGTGGTAAAGCCGCATTTTCAGGTGAAGCTTGTGCCTGTTGGGGGAAGGTCATCTAATACAACTGCCCTGCCCTTCTTCAACATCGAGTTTCCGGGGGAAGGCTGCGGCTTGGTCGTTGGGATAGGCTGGTCTGGGCAGTGGGCTGCATCCTTTGCCAGGGATGAAGGCTCGTCGATAAGGGTTAAAATTGGGCTTGAGTTGACACATCTTAAGCTACATCCGGGAGAGGAGATACGCACGCCTCGCATACTGCTTCTTTCCTGGCGGGGTGACGACTACCTCGTTGGTCAGAATCTCCTACGCCGTTTCATCCTTGTACATCACATGCCCAAGAGGGATGGGAAACCTGTGACGCTACCCTTCGCCTGTTCCGCTTCAGCGTTGTACGATGAGGCGAATAAAGCCACTGAACAGAACCAGGTTGACTTCGCTTCCCGCTTCCAAAGGTACGGGGTTGAGTATCTTTGGATCGACGCGGGTTGGTTTGAGGGAGGTTGGCCAAACGGTGTAGGTAACTGGTTTGTCAGGAAGGATGGGTTCCCGAGGGGATTAAGAGCGGTCTCAGACGCTCTGAAGAAGATGGGTATGGGGCTTATAGTCTGGTTTGAGCCTGAGCGTGTCCATCAGGGGACATGGCTTGACCGCGAGCACCCAGAATGGGTTCTTAGATTACCGGGAAACCCAAACGGGCTGTTGAACCTCGGAGACGAGGAGGTGCGTAGATGGTTAACCCAGCATATCGCCGGCATGATTAATAGCGAAGGGGTAAGCGTGTATCGTCAAGATTTTAACATGGACCCGCTTCCATACTGGCGGGCAGTAGACGATGTTGAAAGGCAGGGTATTACCGAGATACGCTATGTTGAAGGGTTGTACGCCTTCTGGGATGAGCTCTTGAAGCGACATCCCGGGTTGATAATCGACAACTGCGCCAGTGGAGGCCGTCGGATAGACCTTGAGACAGTCACGCGGAGCGTAGCCCTCTGGCGAACGGATTACCAGTACTTCGAACCCAATGGTTACCAGTCACATACATACGGGATCAGCCTCTGGCTGCCCTCAACCAGTACCGGCAGCGGTTATCCCGAAGAATACTCCTTCCGAAGCTCAATTAATAACGGGGTAGCCCTCGGCTGGAATCCGTACCAACCGGATGTTTCCTCTCTCTGGAGCCTGCCCTTCCCTGTGGAACGTGAGAAGCCTTTCCCCGTAGAGCAGGCGCGTCATCTCGCTGAGGAGTTTAAAAGCATAAGGCATTTCTTCCTCGGCGACTTCTATCCCCTAACACAGTACAGCGTAGCCGACGACGTCTGGATAGCTTATCAATTCCACCGTGAAGACCTTAAACAAGGAATAGTCCTAGCCTTTCGACGCCATAAAAGCCTAATTCCTACAACGTGCTTGAAACTGAAAGGGCTTCAACCCGCCGTCAATTACGATGTTTACTTTAAAGGCTCTGACGTTAGGCGGGTTTTCACGGGCAAGGGACTCACAAAGGGATTGGAGGTCGTGATAGAAGGCGCGCCGGGCTCATCGCTTATCATATACCGCCAAGTTCAATGAATGCGATGGGTTAGATTCGATTCGAACCATTTAAAGTCAATGATATCGCGTTGACTGTTGAAGGCGGCGCGTTTCTAGGTTTTCACGAACCATTTAGCCAACGTCCCCGTCTTCTCAGCCTTCTCAGCTTTCTGAAAAGCCTCTGTTACCATACTCATGGCCTTCCTAACACGGTCTTCAGAGAAATCCCGTTCACCGCATAGGAAATCGATGACGCCTTCCACCATCGGCGTCTTCCATTTTAGAAGATAATTGCCTGTAACATCCGGTTTTAAGAAAATCCTCTTAATTCCCTCCGGGGATGTTGGGAAGCGGGCTTCCTGTACATGAGCTAGGATATTTTCAAGTCTTCCATAAGTCTTAACCATTTTTAGGGCGGATTTAGGTCCTACACCCTTCACCCCATCTGGGTTATAATCTGTCCCAACTAAAATGCCTAAATCCACGAGCTGCTCCCTCGTTAGACCGAGCTCAGCGAGGACCTTGTCCAAGCAAATGAGTTCCGGGTTTACCTCAACGTAAAGCTCTTTCCCCGGTAGCTTTCTCCTCCCGCTCATGGTGAGGTTGCGGATGAGCCTTGGGGCTCCGAAGAGGAGGGAGTCATGGTCCTGTGAGGCTACAGCCCAGACGTCTCCCTTAGCCGCCATATAGGCGGCTTGAGCTTCTCCCTCGGAGGGCGCCTGAACCCATGGTATACCCATGAGGTCGAGGAGCCTCCACGAATCTGCAACCATCTGATCCTTAATCCTAGCGGTTGCCTGAGCGTAGGTCCGCGCCGCCTTCATATCACCCTTTTTAAGGGCGTCCTCATACCGCACCACAGCTTCTTCCCTTACACTCATTCTCCGCTTAACCTCCATCTCCTTCTCCACAGGGGGCTTACCGTCAAAGGCGTAGACGAGCTTCGCACCCATTGCCATAAGGTTGCTATTCCTGTAGAGCAAGCCGCTGAGGTGACTTGTAACCCTCCCCTGCCTATCCATGAGTGGTTCCCCCCTATGCCCCCTTATGATGGCAAGGAACTGATACAATGTGTTGTAAGCGTCTACGGCTACAGCTTTCCCCGAAAGCTCATCGAAACTTATCTTCTTCCTTGATAATAGTTCGCCAAGGTCAACCCCCAAGCCCATCACCTCTGATCTGAATGCTTCCCCATCTCAGGCTTGATTAAGTAAGCTTTTAAATAATCCCTCTTACTCGGAGGTCGTCAACCCGCTTCACGGAAATCTTCAAGATATGATGCGTAAGGGCTTAATACCCTATAGTTCCCTTGGAAACCAGGGACTAACCCTCTTTCCACCCGTATTTACGCTGGGATAAACCATAAAGGTTTAGCTAGAATAGCGTTCCATCAAGGTTTCCCAGTCTACCAGCTCGATTAGGGCTAAAAATGCCAGGATCAGGACTAGAGCGAGAACCGCGCCTACCCAATCCGGCAGCATCGATGCAGCTTCACCGATAATTTTACCGAAGAACCCGATCGTGTAGAGCATAGAAGCTTTACCGAGCATACCAAAAACTAGGGCTTTAACTAAGCTGTAGTTAATAACGCCTAATATGATAAACAGTGCATCGTCGGGTAGGGGAGAAAAAGCGAATAGGACTATGACAAGTGGGATGAGCCACTTACCCTTACCACCACTAGCTAGCTTTGAGAAGATCTTCAGCCTCCTCCCGTACTTGGAATCTTGAATCTGACCCTGGAAGAAACGGCCTAAGGTCCAACCAACAAGTTCACCTAGTCCAGAGCCTAGCCCACCTAACAATGCTATTTCAAGGATGTTAAGTTCAGGTATCCTCGCTGAGAGGCTTAGTATCACCACTGTATAAGGTATGGGGACTATAATTGAGGAGGCTCCTATAAAGCATAGGAGGAATATGGCGATACCACGGTATACTGGGTCAGCTTCACAGAAGAAGTGAGTTAATTCGCCGTAGTAGATGTATATTAACAGGCTTGAAGCTACGGCGAATCCCACTATGAGCGCGAGTTCTACTATACGCTTCAACCCAGGCATAAGGGATACCTGTGGAAGGAATCCTATAAAAGTTTCCTGTCGTTTATTCATCGCATAATAAGCTTAACCTTATGGATGACCGAGCTGTCTCTGATCCAGTCGAGTTTAAAGGTTGTTTGCTGACCCTCCCCCCTATATCAGGGAAGATGGGTTAAACGTTTTAAACTGTGGCTTATACTTCTTATTTATATTATGGGTGAGGCTGATGGAGATAAGGGTTGTAAAGGTTGAGGCTCCTAAGGACTGTAACCTGATCCTCGGCACGGCACATTTTATTAAAACAGCTGAGGACGTCTATGAAGCCCTTGTAAACTCTGTTCCAGGTATAAGGTTTGGGCTTGCCTTCTGTGAATCCTCTGGACCATGTCTCGTCCGGATGGAGGGGAACGACTCTGAGTTGAAAAGGCTTGCGGGGGAAAAAGCCTTCGAATTAGGTGTAGGGCATAGTTTCCTCATCATCCTGAGGAATGCTTACCCACTCAACGTTCTGGATAAGGTTAAAAACGTGCCTGAGGTGTGCACAATCCACTGTGCTACCGCTAATCCCGTTGAAGTTATCTTGGTCGAAACCGATCAAGGCAGGGGAATCCTAGGTGTCGTCGACGGCTTCGTGAGCAAAGGGATTGAAACCGAGGAAGATGTGAAGCAACGCCGGGAATTCCTCAGAGGAATAGGTTACAAGCTTTAACCATTAACCGGGCTTCCACAGGAAGCTGGATTCAATATGAGTATGAAGCTAGGGATTTCAACATGGGTTTACCTCAATTACACGATCGACGAAGCCTTAAGAAGGCTGGCGAAGACGGGTTTCCACATCCTCGAGCTTTGGGCCGACCAAGCCCAACTCGACCCGAGAATTTTCCCGGAGCACGCGCTTTCCAAGGTCCATGAGCTTGGACGCAGCTTAAAACTTGTCTTCCGGTCTCTACACGCGCCTTTTACCAACCTGGACATCGCCAGTCTCGATGAAGCCAAGAAAGAGATGTCGATCCAATGGGTTTCAAAGGCTTTCACATACGCCTCAAAACTCGGGTGTCCATACGTTGTTCTACACCCAGGCTCCGGTGAAAGCATGACTGTAACAGGGTCTGAGTCTGAGGTTAAGGGTAGGCTTTTGGATACGCTGCAGAGGGTGGGTAAAGCCGCTGAGGGCAGTGGAGTTAAGGTGCTTCTTGAGAACATGACGCAGCGTGGAAACAGACGGTATTGTTCAAGCATCCGGGAACTTGTAGAGCTAGTGCAAGCCTTAGGCGGGGATGTTTTCAGCATATGCTTTGACCCGGGACATACTCTAATAAGTGGTTATGATGTATACGAGGAGTTAAGGGAGGCTAAAGGGTTTCTCTTCTCACTTCACGTAAACGACAACGATAGGGTTAAGGACCTTCACCTCGTCCCCTCCCCTTTAAAGGGACTCATACACTGGAACCGTTTCCTCAGGGTTCTTCGCAACATTGAATACAATGGTCCATTCATGTTGGAGGTATATGGGGGAGAGAACCCTGATGAGGTTGTAGCTGATGCTAGGGCCCTCATTGATAAGTTCCCCAGCCTCCAGCTTTAAGGCTCCTAGTCATATTAACCCCTTCACTTTAGGAAGCGTGGGAAGGTGACGCCTTGATGGTCGACATCCGCGTAGCCGTTGTTGGAAGCACCCATATGGACTTCACGGTTACAACCGACCATCTCCCTGAAGTGGGGGAAACTGTTATCGGAAGCGTTTTCAAAATGAGCCCTGGGGGTAAGGGAGCTAACCAAGCCGTAGCCGCATCTAGGTTGGGAGCACAGGTTTACATGGTTGGAAGGGTTGGGAGAGACTACCTTGGAGGGCTCCTCCTTGAGAACCTTAAGGGGAATAAGGTGAACACGGTTTACATAGTCGAGGATCCCTCATCCTACACGGGTGTAGCCCTCATCACGGTGGATAAAAACGGGCGCAACATGATAACGGTGGCGCCGGGAACCGATTCAGCCCTCGCTAGGGAAGACGTGGATAGGGCTATGCCCGTTATCACCTCCGCTTCAGTCCTCCTATTACAGCTTGAGGTTCCTTTAGAGGTTGTGGTTTACTCGGTTGAGAAAGCCTACGATGCTGGGGTTAAAGTCATCCTGAACCCTGCACCCTTCAAACAGCTGCCTGAAAACCTCTATGGAAGGCTTTACGCTATTACCCCCAATGAGGGTGAAGCCGGTATGCTCTCGGATGTTGAGGTAAGGGATGTAAAGGACTGTGAAAACGCTGCTTTGAAGCTCATCGGGAAGGGGGTGGAAAACGTGGTCGTCACCCTAGGCGCAAGGGGCGCTCTCATCGTTAACTCTAAGGGAAGCCGTATCATCCCTGCCTATGAGGTTAAGCCCGTTGACACAACTGGAGCTGGGGACGCCTTCAACGCCGCCTTAGCCGTGGCGGTTGCGGAGGATTTAAGCTTGGATGAGGCCGTGGGCTTCGCCAACCTCGTGGCCGCCTGTAAGGTTACGAAGCTAGGGGCTCAGGAAGGTTTACCTTCAAGGGCTGAGGTAGCAGAGTTTATGGCTGGGATAAGCCACGTTTAGGCTTGTTTCCCTCTTCGAACAGGATTTTCACGTCTTCTAAGCCGAAGGGGACGAAGTTATAATCATCAACCCAGTTAACCTCATCTACGAAGCTTCCCGGTCCTACGCTTAAGAGTTCCCCCGCCTTGTGGTGATGGGGGCCTAGGAGGTTTCTTAAACTCCCAACCAACTGTACCTCAAGCATATTCACCCCCTCCTTCAGGAAACTGGTCACATCAACCTCGTGGGGTCTGAGGAATATCTGCCCAGCTTCAAACCCGTTTACTATGACGTTTGCCACGATGGCTTTAAGCCCCTCGATGACCATAACCGCTTTCCCATATATCCTAGGCAGGTTCAACTCCTGTGTTAAAGATAGAATACCCGCGTAGAACGGGTATCCTCCTCTAACAAAGTCTCCCGACTGGGCTTCCAAGCTTTCATCTACGATCTTGAACCTCCGGTTCTCTCGGTTCTCCACGGCGAAGTCTCCGACGATGTATATGCTCTCCAACTCGGTTTCAAGGTCGTGAGCGTCAGTTCCAGCGATCATCTCCTTGTAGAAGCCAACCCTCCCATCAACCGCGACGGTGTTGAGACCTCCCCTAACAAGGCTTCCAACAGGGATCTTCCTGAAGGATGTGTCCACCCACCACCCGTAGTCCTCCCTATAGGATATAGGTACACCGTTGACTCTAACCACGTATCTTTCAGGGCTTTCGATGACAAGCCATACCTCCTTGTTCTCCCCTGGTTTCAACTCTGCTTCGAATCTATATTCAATCGTGAACTTGGCTCCAAGCCCTGAACGAGATACCTGCCTGTGGGCTTTCCAAACAGGCACAACTGTGCTCCAATCACCATCCTCTACCTTAAACCGACAGTGGTCTAGGGTTATGGCGTTAAGGTCCATCCGCTGAACCCTCCATTTCCTAGGAAGGGTTATCTCCTTCCACGTCGCTGCCTCCGCTTTCCCAGACTCCACCGGCTCCTTGAGCTCGTCTAATACTAGGAGTTTAGACCCTGCGGGAGGAAGGTTGAAGCTATACGTGGTATATCCTTCCTCGGCTTCGTATGGAATAGGCTTCACGTCGCCGTTGAATGGGTTCCATTCCTCGAATGCACCGTTCCCCCTTACCTTTACGGTTAAGTCGAAACCACCGTCCATGTTAGTGTTTGCGAGGAAGAGTATCTGCTGATGAGCGTCTCTTCTAAGGTGGTACCAAACATTCCTCACGGGTTTTCCAACCGGGTCTGAAACCTCAACCTTGGCTTTAACGGGTTTTAGGGCTGCTGCAAGCTCTTCCTCGCTTAGGTTTATCGTTAAGGCTTTAGTTAGAAGGTTTTGAAGTTTCCCTGATGTTTTCCCCTCAACCAAGTTGGGTGTCGGCTTAACAGCGATGAGTAGACCACCGTTCTCAGCGTACTCTGATAGAAGCTTCAGGGTTGTTTCAGCGATGTTCACGCTGGGTGGTATGATTATGGCACTGTAGACGCCTCTTCCTATACCTATCTTTACCCCTTCAACCTTTCCATGCCCGGCCATAATCGCTTCATCGCCTAACTCGTAGTCTCTATGTGTTTCTAGAAGAAGCCTGCATACGGTTTCGAAGTCTCTGTGAAGCCGCTCGGCTTCCCGCGGGTTTATGGGGCTGTAGACCGTCCAAGCGCTTCCTATCGGATGGATGACTAGAATATCTGCTACCCTGAAGCCCCTGGACAACGCGTAACTCAGCCTTGCGAAATAGGCGTCTATAAGCGCATTATACTTCCACCAAGGCTGCTGGTAGAAGATCGTTGGCGGATAATCGCGTTTCCTCCTACCTCTCATGGTGTAAAGCGAGAGGTGGTGGTTTAGCAGGTTGACGCCGAGAACGTATTCCCAGTCGCCGATCCACTTCCTATCCTCGAAGGACATGTTCTGCCCGCTGCAGCCATAGGATTCGGATAACACTCGTTCCCTGGTAAGCTGGTTGGCCGCGCTTGCAACCTGCTTAACTGTTAGGAAACCATGGATGTTTCTGCTGAGATGGTCTATACCGGGTAAATGCATGTACTCGTAATGAGGCATGGCGGCGCCGGCGACCCTAGTCTGGCTGACGAGGGTCTCCTCCATCAGGTAATGCCCCGTGTACTTGAACCCGTGGGCGTCACACCATTCATAGAGCTGCTTAGAGTATGCTTCCACGAAGAGTGATGTTACGGCGCTCCAGTAGTCGAAGCGAACCTTCATGTAGTCTCCGACGTTGAAGAATAGGCTTGGCAGATGCTCCCTTAAATCATAACCCTTCCTAGCTATGAAATAATCTGGAAACCCCGTGGTCCAAGGTATCGATGGATAATCCACCGCCCTAGGTGCATAGTAGTTAGGCTCATCGGTGAAGATCCCGGGGATGACTGAGCCGAACCATTTACCAAACCTCTTGTAGTAAGGCTCATACGTGGATTCGATGAAGGCCTTAACGGCTTCATGGCTCAACGTGTCTAAGTATGTGAAACCGTCATACCACTTACTCCCTATACCCCCCTCGCATAAACAGAAGTATAAGTAGTTCTTGCCAGCCATCCCTTCTCCCGAGGGCGGCTTGAGGTTCACAGGTTTACCGTCTATGAAGTCACATTCAAAAACCCTAACGGCTTCCCTAACCTCGTCCAGTCTCCCGCTGACCATCATGGATAGGACCTTGGCTCTGTACTCAGGTTTCTGAGCGGTCACTATGCCGCCTGCGAAGCCGCTTGGCCACTTATCCTCGTCGTAAAGCCACGCGTACATGCCTCGGGCTTCAGCGGCTTCTACACAGGCTTTAAGTCTACCCATCCACTCCTCGCCCATGTAGGACGTCGTTAAGCCCTCCCTGGCATGGAGGAAGAAGCCTCCGAACCAGGCTTCATCCATGAGGGCTATCTGTCTC
>CAYNFI010000013.1:30661-37654 GCA_964396445.1 uncultured Candidatus Bathyarchaeia archaeon | reverse complement strand
GCTTCCATAGGGGAGAATCCTTGGAAGAACGCTTAAAATTATGCACACCCCTATTCATATGTTAGAATCTGACATAGTCTTCAGAACGCGACTTAATCGCCTCAACTGGTCTAATAAGCCCAGTTTCTAGGAGTTTACCCACGAATGTGCGGAGGGCATCTCTTCCAATGTTCAGGAAAGTCAAGCCCTTAGGGGTAAGCGCGTAAACTTTCCTTCGACTTCCGCCAGATCCTAAAGGCCCTTGTATGTACCCGTTCTCCTCAAGTTTATGGAGTAATGGGTAGACTCTGCAAGAGCCTACTACAACCCCGAATTTTCTCTGGATGAAAGCCATAGCCTCAAAACCACACATTGGCTTCTCACAAAGCGCTTGGAGTATTAGGAGGTTCAGTAACTCACGTACTAAACGCGGCTCTAGGGCCTTAACCCCATAACTCATAAAGCAAAACCTCTAATGACCTGTTTCTTTTTCCCCACCACTTGGAGAAAGAAGCATTTTCCATCCTATAATGCAATGCTTTTGAACACTATGTTCAAATTCTTGTACATTTAAAGCAATGGTTAACATGTAAAGCTGATCGCTAAACTCTTACTGAAAGCATCGCCAAAAGTATACCTTTACCACAACCTAAGTACACTCAGGGACTTCACCCGCTACATACCCTATCCGTCTTCTCGATCAAGACCTTAAAGTAGTATCTATCCTAAAAAGCCACATTGAAGGTCGTTTAACCTATTAAAGAGACCTAGGCTTTGTTACAGTTGCACCTCGATTTTCTTCAAGCGAGACAACCCGATATTCCTCCACGCGTAAATAAACAATGGGATGTGAAGGAGGAGTGGAAAAGAGGACCAAACGTAAGAGTAAACAAACCGTGATTTAGAAAAAAACTGTTTTTAAACCAATTAAGATTAGCTTAAGGCATCTGAAGTTGGAAAGCCTTGGGCATCCTTTTTATTAATGGTTCGGTGATGATATGTGTGAAGGCGGTGCTTTCACGTACAACACTGACCAAGACGACGAGTAAGCGCATATAGTCTTAAGAGGAATAGGGGACTGGTTGTAATGCGTCAGAGGAAGGCCGTTGGCGTCATTGAGGGAATGACCACAGTTGAAGGCTTCAGCGTAAGTGTCGAAGGTGAAGCCATAGGGGCTAAGGAGTATGTGGAGGTTGACCATGAAAACAGAGTCTTCCTGTGCTTAGTGAAGGAAGCTCAGAGGGTTGCTGGGAAACTCCGTGTCAACTGCGTCGTTGTAGGACAAGGACCTAGGACACCATTCATGGAAGGCGCCCAGGTTTACCAAGCCTGCGAACTCACGGTGAAGCAGGCACTTGAGCTTATGGGCACCGAGGGGACAGGTATCTACATAGGTACCTTGAAGGGTTTCCGATACAAGGTTTGGCTTCCGGTGAAGAAAATCGGAAGAGTTTTCATCGTGGGGAAACCTGGTTCGGGGAAATCCTACACCGTTGGGGTTGTAGTCGAGGAATTCCTTAAGAAGGGTTTGCCAGTCGTCATCATCGATGCCCATGGCGAGTACTCAAGTCTAAAAGTAGCGGGAGACCCGCCTCTTGAAGGCTTCGGCGTAAAGCCGCGGTCATACCTAGATCAGGTCGTTGAGTTTGCAGACCTTAGGGTAAACCCGGGAGCGGACATAAGCCTCGATGTTCTAAAGGCGGCTCAACCTGAGGACCTCGTGGTTCCTGCACAGTGTACCATCGTAAACCTCAGGGGTTTACCGGATGAAGAGCAGCTGCCGGTCGTCGGTGAAGTCCTAGAAACCCTTTTCCAAGCCTCCGTAACCGGGAGGGTGAAGCCCTTCTACTGCATCCTCGACGAAGCCCATCGCTTCGCCGGGAAGGAGAGAACAGCTACAACGCTTCTTGTGAAACGCTTCGCTCAAGAGGGGCGGAAGTTTGGTGCAAACCTCATCGTGGTAACCCAGAGACCACAGCTCCTAGACACAACTGTAAGGGGACTGGTTGGGACCTGGGTGATCCATAGGGTAACAGACCCTAACGATGTTAAGATCGTTATGGAAAGCGGGGGCTTGGGGCATGAGTGGGAGAGGGATATCACGTGGCTTGAAAAGGGTGAAGCCCTTATCACAGGTGAACTCGTCGAGAAGGTTCCAATAATCGTCAATGTTAGGCCTAGGGAGACGAAGCATGGTGCACCCGGTTTTAACCCCCTAGACTTCGTTGAACCGGAGACGAGGGAAAGGATCGCTAAGAGGGTAAGTGAGTCGAGGAGCCGGCTGCAACTGAGGGAAGCTGAGGTTGTTGAGGAGCAGCCCCTACTAGCCCCTGGGTTACCTCAATGCTTCCTACCTATACGGATAACTGAAGAAAGCCTTAGAAAAGAGATACACAGTTTCCTACCTGAAGTTAGGGTTGAGGTCACAAGCCCTAGGCTTGAATACTACCCCGCGCTTCAGTACAACGTTGAGGCGAAGGTTGAGAGGGAGAAACCTAGGGTTAACTATGAAGACCGCTTAACCGGCCTTGTTTCACTCGCTGATGGCTCGCATCGAATCAAGTGGCGAAGCGATACACTCTATCAGCTAAGCCTAGCTGAGATTGAGGGAATCCTTCCCCAGTCGAAGCCTCCAGCCGTTGGGAGATACGTTCGAATAGGGATTCAGCTAAGCCAGGCAAAGGATGTTGAAAAGCTCTTGGACAACCTTAAAGCATACGCCGCCCTCAACCTGACAAAGGTCGTCCTATACTATAAGTCTCTGTCAAGGTTCACGCTTAACGGTGATGAGGAAGCCTTCAGAAGGGAATGCCTGGAAGCCATCAACGGGCTAAGGGAAAAAGAGGAAAACGATGTTAGGGTTAGGTTTGGTAAGGAGGTTGAAAGGCATAACCAGCTCATCCAAGAAGGGAACCTGAGGATCGGGGCGCTGGTGAAAAGCGTTAAGGCAGCTAACGAGGAGATGGATGCTCTTAATGAGGATGTGAGAAAGGCTAGGAAGCTGGGTAAACCCGCGAAGAGGCTGATGATGAGGATATCAAGTATGGAAAAACGAATTGAAAAGATGAGGAAGGACGTGGAGAAAGCTACGGAAGAGGTTAAACGACATGCTGGGAGCCGGGAGAAAACCCTGATGGATATGGATGAAAGCCTGGCTTCAGTCGAAAAACGTTATGAGGAGATGGAAAAGGAGGAAATCGGGTCTCAAGTCATCCAACCAACCTTGAAAGAGCTCATGCCATCAGTCTTCCAGGTAGTTTGGATACCCGTGTTCAAAACGCAGCTGAGCCTCGGTTTGAGAGGTCGGTTAAAGACCCTTGACATTGCGTGGAACGCGGTTAACGGTAAAGGAGATTATGGTACATGTGATGTGTGCCACCGTGAGGTTCACGGTCTCACGGCGAAGTGGCTTTGCACCCTATGCCTTTCACCCCTGTGCTCAGAGCATGCGAAAACCTGCGGGCAATGTCTTAGAACCGTGTGTCCAGCACACCTATGGGAATGCGATGCATGTAAACGCTCACTGTGTCAACTCGAACCTCGATCCGAATGTGACCGTTGCCACATCGAGCTGTGCGCTGAATGCGTTAGGAAATGCATAGTCTGCGGCTTAGAAAAGCCTTACTGTGGAGACCATGCGCCTGAGTGCCAGTTCTGCGGTCAACATCTATGCATGAGCCACATAGGTTCACACCTCATGAAATGCGCTGCTTGTAGTGGCGAAACCTGCCTGAACACGGTAAAGCACTGCGTAACCTGTGCAAAACCTCTTTGTCTGAACTGCGTTCACCAATGCGGCTCCTGCGGGAATTTCATCTGCAAAGACCACTCATGGGTATGTCATGTATGCAAACGTGTCCTATGCTCCTCAGAGATAAGGTCCACATGCCCCCTCTGTGGAAAAGAGGTGTGTGGAGAAGATACAGTAGTCTGTGCCTCGTGTGGAACCAGCTTGTGTAAAACCCATCTCGTAGTCTGCCCTAAGTGTAAACGCCAGGTATGCCCTCGGTGCCTAACTAGCTATAGACGATTCTTCATTAAACGTGAAGGCTGTAGACTCTGCGTTAAACCATCCTAACCCAAGGATTAGGTGATGCTGTCTGCTCGGTTAAACGAATGCTTTTAACCCGTGTTTCGCCGACAATTAATGGAATATTTTTCACGCTTTCTCAATACCCAGGTATACCTTGCCGAGTTCCTTATGGCTTAGAAGGTCCTTAGCACCACCTTCATACATCACTTTTCCGCTGACGAGAAGTATAGCTTGGTCTCCTCGTTCAAGGGCGATCCTAGCATTCTGCTCGCCAAGCACTATCGTCATACCATAGTTATCTCTTAGGTCTATTATCTTATCGAGTACTTCCATTGCCATTTTGGGAGAGAGACTGGCTGTGGGCTCGTCGAACAGCATGACCTGAGGCCTCCGAACCATCGCCATGGCCATTGCCAGCATCTGCCTTTCTCCACCGCTGAGTGTTCCAGCCCTTCTGTCTAAGTAATTCTTAAGCACGGGGAAGTCCTCTAATGCTTCTTGAGTTCGTTTCTTAGCCTCATCTCTGCCTAGAACGTAACCCGCCATGAGGAGGTTCTCCCTGACTTTTAGGTTCGCGAAGACGTTGCCGACTTGTGGAAGATAGGCTATGCCCAGCTTCGTTATGGCGTGAGGTGGTAGACCAATTATGTTATCCCCCTTGTAAATTATCTTCCCAGAGTAAACCTGTGTTATTCCCATAACCGTTTTCAGCAACGTGCTCTTCCCGCTTCCGTTAGGTCCAACAAGCACTGTGATTCCTTTATCTTCAATTCTTGTGTTAATGTCGAAGAGCACGTGAAGCTTTCCATAACCGGCGCATATATCTTCAATCTTTAACGTTTCTCATCCACCTAGATAGCTCTCTATAACAAGTGGGTCGCTTAAAACTTTTCCCGGGTTTCCCTCGGAGATAATCTTTCCCCTCGCCATGGCGTAGACATAGTCAACATAAGGTAAGACCAGTTCAAGTCTATGCTCGATGATTAGGAATGTGATTCCAAGTTTCTTCTTCATCTCGGTAAGGCGTTCGAATATTTCATGGGCGAGTTTCGGGTATACACCCGAGGCTGGTTCATCCATTAGGATCATCTTAGCTCCGCTCATGATCGCTCTACCAGCCTCAACAAGCTTCATCTGCCCTCCACTTAGATGCGTGGCTGGTCTGTTCCACATGTGGTCGAGGTTGAGGAATTCCAAGAATTTGAAAGCTTCTTCAGTCGCCTTCTCCTCTACATCGATCCATGACCCCCTGATCAAGGCCTTCGAGAAGCTTTCACCGGGGTTCCCTCTGTAAGCTGCGAGCAGGTTCTCCAGAACCGTGAGTTTCTGAAAAGGTTGAGGTATCTGGAAAGTCCTCACCAAACCTACGCTAAACACTTTGTGAGGCGGCCATCCGGTGATCTCCTCACCGTCAAACCATACTCTTCCCTTATCCGGGGTATAGAATCCTGTAATACAGTTTATCAGCGTCGTCTTCCCGCTTCCGTTAGGGCCTATGAGCATCACCATTAAGGCCTTCTTTACGTTGATGTCAACATCGTCTAGGGCGACTAAGCCGCCGAATGTCTTTACCACATCTTTAACGACAAGTAGGTTTTCCATGGTCGTCACATAAAAAAAGGGGGAAGGGTGTAGCTACAGCCATTCTACGCTGTCAGTCGCGAGACTCCACTTACCCACGTATAACCACTTATACTTACCAGCTTCAGCCGGCACCACACGCCACAGGTCGTAGTCGGTTGGTTTCCTGTCTCCGTTATCGTCGAAGTCCACCCAGCCTACAGCACCGTATATTGATCGGGTAACGTCGGGAAAGACTGCTCGAACGGCTGCGGAGTCATACTTACCCGTAACTAGGAGGCTGTAGGCATACGCCCAGATCATGTCGTAGATATTGTATGAGTAAGAGTCCGGTTCCCTCCCTAGCTTCTGCCAAATGTAGGCGTTAACTTTATCGTACTTCGTTGTTCTCGCTGGGGCGAAGATTGGATTGGTGAAGTTGGTTTTAGCTGCAAACGCGGATATTAATGGGGCTGCGGGATTAATTAACGCTGGTTCGTTAACTGTACCATCGCTACCATACCATACAACTTTAGCGAGGTTGGGGTATGATTGTGCTTGGGACATGTAGGCTGCGATTTCCCCGAATGAGACAGCCCAGACTGCTACCTGGTTAGCTGGATAAGTCGCAAGCGCATTTGTAACGATAGTGTTAAGTGTCGCTGCCTCGATTGAGAAATCCGGCGTTACTATTGTGCTGTATCTTACAACGTCTTGAGAGAAAATACCGCCTAACGCTTCGAACCTTTGTTTCCCTGAATTAACCAGTCCGTCTCCCCAAGCATCGCCTCTCCATGTCGGGACTACGTATTTAATACCAGAACTCCACATCAATCTTCCAATCGCCTTTCCCTGCCACATATCGTTGGGGCAATACCTGTATATGTAGTCGTCTGCGGCGAGTGCTGGTGCAGTTGATGATTGGCTAATCGCTAAGATTTTTTCAGCGTTGCAGTACGACATGATAGCGCCGACTTCTCCGCTGCTCAAAGGACCTACGAGAAGCTTTATACCTCTCGCGTTGAGGCTTTCCACTTTCTGTAGGCAGATATCAGGCTTAGTTTGGGTGTCCTCGACAACAAGTTCCACGTACCATGTTTCCCCAGCCGCCAATAGAATGGCGTTCACCTCGCTAACCGCGAGCTCCGCTGCCGTTTTCTCATTCTCACCATATGATGCTAAATCCCCGCTCATAGACATTATCGCACCGATCTTCTGCGGACCAGTTAAGTTCAGTCTAGTTGCAAAATATTTGCTCTGTAAATCAGCCGGCAACTTAGTTATTAATGCTGCCCTCAGTTCAGTCAATAAACTAGACATGTTTCCCTGTATGCTCCTTATGGTTGCCTGTTTTTGTGCCACATCCGCCTCTAACTGCGCTACTCTAGCCCGTAGTTGAGTTATGGTTGCCTGCGAGCTTG
>CAYNFI010000013.1:0-30561 GCA_964396445.1 uncultured Candidatus Bathyarchaeia archaeon | reverse complement strand
TTACGTTTGCCTGCAGACTCGTTACCTGTGCCTGAAGTTGAGTTATGGTTGCCTGCGAGCTTGTTACGTTTGCCTGCAGACTCGTTACCTGTGCCTGAAGTTGAGTTATGGTTGCCTGTTTTTGTGCCACATCCGCCTCTAATTGAGTTACTCTAGCCTGTAGCCCGGGAAATACGATTGGATAAACTACCAATCCTATGCCTAGTCCTATGACGAGGGTGACAATCGCCAATACGACAGCAGCTGTTGTAGCAATTCCCCTTTTAGCCATTTTTTCACCTTAACCAACCTAGTCTTTCAGTTGAGTTTATAAGCTTTTGGGTATATTTCCATGGCTAGCAAGCTCTGATATATTCGTGTCAGTAATATCCTAACATTAGGTAACTTTAAACGTTGAAGCTGAACCAACACGTTATAAAAATACGTCAGCTAAAAGCCATGATGCCTTCATAAAAACCTATTTTTTTAAAGTCCTCAAAGGTAGTGAGGTCCTTGGTCGGTGAAACATCGAGAAATTATTTATGTAAACAGCCTTTGACGAAGAAGGTGGATGTCTGGAATACTTCTCTACAGAGGGATGAGGTAACTAGAACTACGTAAGAGCAAAGCTTAACTTGTCCATGTACCTTTGCAAAGGCGTATGATCGACCCTATTTACGTGGATGCAACGATATACAGCAGTCTTCTAACACTTTTAAGTATCGGGCTTACCCTTACCTACCTTACCACCAAGGTTCCGAATTTTGCTCATACAACTTTTGCCACGTTTGGAGCATACGTCGCCTTAACGGTTGTCAGCATATGGGGGAGTAACATCTATTATCATCTCTACCTATCTCTGTTTTTCGGTGGCTTAATCGCGCTTGCGCAGTACCTTATCGTTTTCAGGCCGCTTATGCGAAGAGGAGCATCTGTTGTCGCACTGATGATAACCACACTCGCCATGGAATTTATACTATTAGCTGTGCTGAATGTCTACGCTGACTACCTTTCGAGAGTCTTTAAGATCAGGTCGAGGTATTTCCTCCT
Source organism: uncultured Candidatus Bathyarchaeia archaeon (assembly GCA_964396445.1). Taxonomy (GTDB): domain Archaea; phylum Thermoproteota; class CALKCG01; order B24; family JAWCPE01; genus CAYNFI01. The sequence goes on along the minus strand of CAYNFI010000013.1, from coordinate 29,532 downwards.
GAAATCCTACGACATCATCATCGCGGAGCAAAGAGGTCTTCTATTCGTCGCACCTGCGCTGGCGATTGCCACAGTGATTCTAATACATCTGGTGCTGACACGGACAAAGTTTGGGGTCGCCATGAGGGCGGCTATCGAGGATGCATCCCTAGCCAGTGTAATGGGCATAAACGTCAACTTGGTGTACGCTGTTTCATGGTTTATAGCAGGTGCTTTATCAGGGCTCTCAGGAATGCTTATCCCTTTATACAGTATGTGCAACCCGGATGTAGGTGCCTGGTGGACAGTCAGCGTGTTCTCGGCGAGCATAACGGGTGGCCTCCTCAGCGTTTACGGTGCTATAATAGGAGGATTCTTGATCGGGTTTGCCGAAATAATCGGTACTAGTAGACTGGCTGTTGAGGTAGGGGTATGGGTGGTTCCATACAGGCATCTTATCCCACTTTTCGCGATCGTGGTCACCCTCTTCCTAGCTCCTAAAGGTCTTCTAGGAGTTGATTGGCGAGGTTTAACGATGAAAACCTGGGCTAAAAGTGTGGGTTTCATACGTTTTCCAAAGAAGTCATTCGACGAGGTAGGGGATGAAGCTTGGAAAAACTCGTTTAATCACTTTCTCAAACTTCTAGTCGTGTTCGCTGCATTTCAAACGTTTATCTTAACCTACACCTACCCCATTTTAAAGCCTTTAGTCACAGGACTTATACCAATAACCCTCAAACCTGTTTGGCCTGCCCTTGCCGGTTTTTTCTATATTATTCTAGGAGGATTGATTATTCTCTCATCGATTAGTCTCCTGACGCATTCCGTGATTTACATTCTGGGAGGTAGAAAAAGGATAGGGCAAACATTAAAATCTATAATGTATGGAAGCACTTCATCCCTGCTATTAGGTTGGATACCATTCTTAGGAATAGCTTTCGCGGTATGGTCGCTTGCGGTAGCGGCGAAAGGAATTCAGCAACTTCATGGAATCTCCCTGGTGAAAGCCGCTGCCACTATCATAACTGCTGCAGTAGCGACACTTCTATTACTCACCTCATTACTCGTTCCAGTTTCAACCTTCATCTTGGGGTAAAAATGAGACGACCACTTTAAGAGGGATTTATTTTGAATTCACGCCTTCTGAGCTCTCACTTTTTTCGTTGGAAACAGCTTCTCCTTCGCCGCTTAGCCTCTTGAGTTGTTTACGGCTTAAAGTATGCGTAGGTTTCTCTTGTATAAGTCCCTCAGGCTTATACATCTGTATCAGTATTATTCCAACTCCGAGGAGGAGGAAGTAAAGCCACACAACATCGAAGGGAACGAGAGGACCTAACTGCTCCTTATAAAAATCTATGAACCTTTGGAGAGATATGAGGCCGAAAGTCCCCAATAGCACTCCCACGTTATTAGCGGCACCTCCTAAGACCACCATAACCCATGGTATGAAAGTCCATGACGCTCTGCTAAACGTAGGGGAGAACACGTTGCATGTGTTGAAGGCGTATAAGGCACCACCGACAGCCGCGATGATTGAGGATATCATGATGGTCCTCATCCTTATCCGTGTTACATCTTTCCCAAAAGATTCCGCCACATCCTCGTTATCCCTGATCGCCCTGAGCATCCTACCTAACGGAGTTCTTACCAGCCGCTCAAGGTAGAAAAGCACTAAAAGAGATATGCTGAGTATGAACAGCATTGATGCTATGTATCTGGACTCGCCGCTCCATCCAAATAGATCTGGCACCGCGACGCCGAGAGTTCCGCCAATGAGTGGGCTGTAGTAGAGCCCTATCAACCCTAGGGACTCTCCCATGGCGAGTAGAGTCATAGCTAAGTAGTCTTCGCGAAGTCTTATGGCTGGATAGCATGATGCTAGACCTAATAAAGCACCGACGGCAGCAGCTATTGCTAGTGTAGCGAAGAATAGTGCTAAAGAAAGTGCTGGGTTGCCTCTAAGCACCGAGTTCACCTGGGGAATTATTATCCCTCGATGATATGTTATGTAGTCCAAGTTAGGAGCTATGTTGAAGAGCCAAGCTGCAATCCTACCTGGGAAAAAGCCTACGGCGTAAGCGCCTCCAGCTACGGACAGCACTTTCCCGAAGTTCGGTATCCCCGCGTAACCATACTCAAGGTTTAGGCTGAGTGCTACAATAAGATAAATCGCTAGGTTGATGATGAGGTCTCTCCAGAAAAGTGAACCTGGGATTTGAAACCCTAAGGTTTCGACTGCAACAATTATTAATACGGCAAAGACGAAGACAGGCGTCAAAGTTGTAATAGGCTTTTTCCATCTTTTTATTCTACCCAACAATGGCGGACCGCCACGAGGGGAAACTCTTTACATCAACTCGATTTAAATCTATCCCAAGACTTGCCTGCATCTCACGAGAAATATGTCTTGCTTTAACGTTTCAGCCATGAAAAGTAGTTGAAAACGTAGAGTGCTTTATGTTCCAATAACTTTTTTAAGCTCATCGCTACGCCTCTCCTCCTAGGGGATGAGTTTTGAAGGTGGATGGCGTTGATGTAATCGATACTTTTACTGAAATGTTTCCGATATGGGTTTGTAGGTTCCTCGTAACAGCTGAGAATGAGAAATGGGCGTCTACGGCGGGAATGGTTACAACGGGTTACGCGACGTCGATAATAGCCGCACCAGTAGAAGCGGGTATCGAAGGGTTTGCTTCCCCGGATCAGACACCGGATGGACGTCCAGGGGTTATCATCCAGATGTATCACACCGATAGAGTTCTCCTGAAGGGGCAGATGATCGCTAGGATCGCGCAGTGTATACTGACCTGCCCAACTACAGCTGCCTTCGACGTCCTCGAGGATGCTAAGCGGAAGGCTAAGGTTGGTAGAGGTGTAGCGAAGTTCGGAGACGGGTTTCAGGTCGAGGACAAGATAGGTGAAAGAAAGGTCTGGCGTATCCCAGTTATGGAGGGTGAATTCATCGTAGAGGACAGCTTTGGGATGAAGCGGGGTGTAGGTGGAGGTATGTTCCTCATACTGTCCCGGGACCAGAAATCAGGTTTGGAAGCTGGTGAGAGGGCTGTGGAAGCTATCCGCAGGGTTAAGGGTGTCATCCTACCCTTTCCAGGGGGTTTATGCCGTTCAGGGTCTAAGGTTGGCTCTATGAAATACAAGTTGAAGGCTTCGACAAACCAAATCTTCTGCCCAACCTTACGGGGTAAAGTCGCGGAATCACTGATACCTGATGGTGTAGCTAACGTTTATGAAATCGTCGTCAACGGGCTCAACGTGGATGTGATTAAGGAAGCCTTAAGGGAAGGAATCATGGCGACCGTAAAGGTACCTGGTGTTATAAGTATAACGTCGGCGAACTACGGTGGAAAACTCGGGAAATACCAGCTTCCATTAAAAGACGCATTGGGACTCCCAGTCTCGCCTGGGAAGTAGTTTCCATGAAGAGAACTTGTACGTCTTCTCTGGTAATGGGGTATAACTGCTTATAAGGTGGTGGTTATCGGATGAGGGTGGTTGCTCTCGGAAGAACGGGCTTGAAGGTTTCAAGGCTTTCCATAGGCACCGATTATCGTAGCATCTATGGTCAAGCCGAGTTGGGCGCCCAAATTCTACTAAGAGGCTTCGATTTAGGCGTTAACTTCTGGGATACCGCCGACGACTACGGTGCACATCCTGGAATTAAGCAAGCTCTCAGACAGCTTGACCGGTCCAAAGTCGTGATAGCGACGAAAACCTACGGTTCCAGGGATGTTGATGTCTGGAACAGTCTTAAAAAGTCCATGGATGAGATGGGTACCGATTACTTGGACGTCTATTTACTCCACGCCGTCGACAGCCCTGACGAAATTGAGGTGAGGAAGTCAGCGTTAAAGGCGATGCTTGAAGCTAAGGAGAAGGGGCTAGTGAAAGCTGTGGGGCTTTCAACCCATTCAGTTCCTGTGGTAAAGGCAGCCCTGTGTTTTCCTGAGATTGAAGTTGTTCTAGCAGTTGTAAACAGGGTGGGCGCGAGGATCAGGGAGGGAACATTAGCGGAGATGCTTGACGCTTTCCATAAACTCTATGAGGCGGGGAAGGGTGTCTACATCATGAAAGCCCTAGGTAGAGGACTCTTATCGAGCAATGTAAAAGACGCGCTTACGTACATCCTCCAAATTCCTTACGCGCATTCCGTCACCGTGGGGATTACAAGCCTTGAAGAACTGGAAGCGAATGTAAGAGTTACGGAGGATATTCTCGGCGGGTAGCGTTTGTGACCTCTATTTCCCGGAAATATATGGAAGAGTCTGCTAACAGGTATGCGGAAAACACAGGCTTCAACATTTTCCAAGTAGTGGCAGAAGCCTATCATTAGAAAGCTTCCTTAAGCATGTTTCCTGTAATTACGCTCAACCTTCTCCATGGCTAAAGCGATATCCTCGACCTCCTTCACTGTACAGCACTCATGTAAGCTAACGGTGAGGACTTCTTCCAAGGCCTTTTTCGCTTTCGGACAGGAGTTCGTATAGTCTATGTTCCTCCCGTAGAATATACAGGACCAAGGATGCTGTGATTTCCCAAAAGTCTCCCTCTTGGTGATGAATGGCCACTCATAGATCGGTGTGTTGATGTACCTAGCACTCACGGGGATACCTTCCATCTTTAAAGCGTCAGCGTACCTGTCTAAGCCAATCGTCAGCATGTCGAGGTTTACGTGAAAGTGTATGAACCAGTATGATGATTCGGCACCTTCAACGATTTTCTGAAACCTGATGGTTTCCAGGTTGGATATGGATTTGGCTAAGGCTTTACCAAGTCTTCGACGGGTTTCAACAACCTTTGGTAGTTTCCTGAGCTGGACAAAGCCGATAGCTGCCTGTAGCTCCGTCATCCTATAGTTAAGACCTAGAAAGGCCGAGGGGAAGCCGAACTGCTTTTTCTCCGGCCAATAGCTTTTCCCCTTATCAGCAAAGGACCTAGCCCTCTCCCACAGCCCAGTATCATCCGTAACGGTCATACCACCCTCTCCTCCACTCGTTATATGCTTACCACTCATGAGGCTGAAGCATCCTAAGTCACCTAATGAGCCTACCATCTTCCCCTTGTACGTAGCGGCATGTGCCTGGGCGCAGTCCTCGATTACAAGGAGTCCGCGTTCCTCCGCCAATTCAATGATCGGATCCATGTCACAAGGCGAACCTGCGAGATGGACGGGGAGGATGCCCACGGTCTTATCCGTAATCCTCTCCCCCACAGATTCAGGGTCTACGTTAAGGGTTTCAGGGTCAACGTCTGCGAACACTGGTATGAGGTTCTGGAAGATAATCGGGGTTATGGAACCTGGGTCAGTTATCGGCGACGTGATAACCTCGCTTCCAGGCTCAAAATTAGCCGAACCCAACGCCACGTGCACCGCGGCTGTACCTGAACTTGACGCGGCAGCGTAGCGGGTTCCAGCGAACTTGGCAAACTCGGTTTCAAACTCCTCGGTTCTCGAGGGGATGCTGTACCTTCCCAGCTTAATCGGGCCGCTCATGGAATCCCTTATCACACTTATAACGGCGTTCAGCTCCTCCTCATCCATCTGAACCCTTTGAGGCCAAGGCTCCTTACGAACAGGTTCCCCTCCATCAACCGCTAGCCTACCAGGCAATCTGATACCCCTTTTTCATAATAGAAATGGGTAGCACTAAGAGTTTTCTATACTAGGCTTGTCCACTCGATGTTAGCTACTTGTGATGGATAAATATGTGGTTATTCTCAGTGAAGGTCATTTCAGGTCGATTATACAGTACCTGTCAGGACCGGCATGGGCAAGTTTAATGGGGAAATTTGAACGTAGCCTCTCCATGTGCTCGTATACCTCTTCCTCAGGTATCTGGATGCAATAGGTTTCTCTTAGGGCTTTACAGACCTCAGCGGCGGTGACAGGTTGCATCTCCCTAACGAGTTCGAAGATCTTTTCCTTAACCTCCTTAGTCTTAAATTTCAGCGATTCTACCCCCTCTCTCCATCATTCGAATCGTCTTCCTTAATAAATCCGCGTTCCTTAGGGCATCCTCTTTAGGCATCCATACATTGGTCGAGACGATCCGTGGGATTAAATCCTCAGCAACTGGGCATAATCCAAGCACTCTATGCTTATCATATGGTGTGAAGCTTCCCCTGTAGTAAGGGCATCCTCTCAAAGGGCAGCCTTTATTACCGTATGCTAAAGGAGCCTGGAAAAACTCGTAGAGATATGCGGGAACTTGAGTGAATCCGAAACCTGCCTTAACTCCTACCTCCTCCGCAGCGTCTTTAAAGGCGTTGTAATCCACGCCGTGCTCTCGGCCTCGGAAGAGGCATCCATATATGTAAGCTGAAAGCGTCCGGTCACCAGGTATCATACGGCTTTCCAGCCATGTGCACTCCCTTACAACTTCCTCGTAGACCTCGTAATTCTCGTTGCGCAACCTAATGTATCCATCAACCCTATCTAGCTGCGCTAAAGCAACAGCGGCCACAAGCTCAGTCATGCGGTAGTTATGCGCGAGCTCAGGAGGGCTCTCCCCAAAGATGATCATAGCCCGCATCTTCTTCATCAAATCCTCATCATCGGTTACAGCTACGCCTCCGTCTCCTGTTGAGAGATGTTTTCCCCCGCAGAAGCTGAATACCCCTATGTGACCCCATGTCCCGCTGTTTTTTCCCTTGTATTTAGCAAAGAGTGAATGGGCGCAGTCCTCGATTAAAACCAGGTCATGTTTATCAGCTATACGCCGCAGAGTATCCAGTTCACAGGGTAATCCCCAAAGATGGGTGCAGACGATTGCCTTAGTATGTTTGGTTATCCTCTCCTCAACAGATTCAGGGTTAATCAACCATGTTCTCGGGTCTATGTCCGCGAAGACGGGGTGAGCGTTGTTATACAACGCGGCCACTGCGTGAAACTGGACAACGGGGTCACAGATCACTTCGTCTCCTGCCCCCGCCCCAGCCGCATTTATCGCTGCGTGTAATAAAGACATCGCCGCGTTACCGGCAACCGCATACCTTGACCCTAACCGGCGAGCGAACTCCCTCTCCAGCTCACCTACGAAGCCTTTGTCACGAGCCCACAGTTGCTTACTCTCAAGGGCCTTCCTTAGGTTTCCTAAATCCTGCTCATCATAAATATACGACAAACATCAACACTCCTCTATACCAGGGAAACGTGTTGAAACAAGCATATTTATCTTTCCGCTTTACCAGAATGAGAATACTGGTTTCATGGAGGATCCGTATTGGGTATTAAGAAGCTGGGCTTAGGGATAATCGGTGTGGGTTTCATGGGGTCAAATGTCTTCGAGGCTTTAAAGTCTGCGCCAGACCTCAAGATGGAGGTTAGAGCCATATGCAGGACGGACGAGAAGAGGCTTCTGGAACTCGCAAAGAAAGAGAACATCCCATTCGCTACAACCGACTATAAGACGGTTGTTGAAAGAGACGACGTAGACATCGTCGCAGTTTTTTCTCCAGACCACATCCACGGAGAACATACAATATCCGCCCTTAAAGAGGGAAAACATGTCCTATGCACAAAACCTATGGTCACCACCATGAAGGAATGCGAAGAAATCATCTCGCAGGTGAGGAAGAGAAAGGTGAAGTTCCTTACAGCTGAAACCGTTAGGTTCACAGACCTCTACATAACTGCTAAGAGTCTCTTGGACAAGGGTGAACTGGGTGAACCCATTTTTGCAGAATCACTTTACACACATGACCTTAGAGAGATCCTGAGGTTCACTCCGTGGAGGCTTACCGCGCCTCAAGATTTCCTTTTAGGCGGCGTCTGTCATCCAGTGGACCTACTTAGGTGGCTTGTCGGCGACATCGCTGAGCTTCATGCGTACTCTAAGAAAAGCGGGATGATACCTAACTACCCGTTAGACGACACATTCTCCCTTAACCTAAAGTTCCAAAACAATGCCATAGGACGGGTTCTCGGCGCCTACGGCGTTGTGGAGCCTCCCCTAGCATTAGAAGAATATGGAGTGTACGGAACCAAAGGAACACTCATCAACAACGTATTGGTCCAGGAGAAGGATGGTAGAATCGTAAGGAATGTTCTACCCCCGTCACGCTACCTGAAGATGAAAAATGGCATCGCTGAGGGGAAGACTGTTCCCCCAGATGAAGAGATTAAGGGACACATCAACGAAGTGATAAGGTTTCTGAGACACCTACAAGATTGCATCGAAAATGATAAAACTCCAAACCCAGACGCTGTGGAAGGGGCTAAAACCGTAGCGGTGTGCTTAGCAGCTTGGGAATCCATTAAAACAGGTAAACCAGTAAGAGTACGTCAAAATTTCTAAACGCTCCTCATCCACTCTTAGTAAAAACTCTATGATCTATACTCGTTGAACATTTATCTTTTTATATCACTCAAGCCCTAATATAGAAATGGTTTGAAGCTTGAAAAACTTATTTCGGCGATTATTAGGGTCTAATATGGTAAGACATGATTCAAAACCTTGATTTCTGTGTTATAAGGATTGGTAAAGGTGAAAGACTGAGTAAGGAGTTAGTGAATATCCTAGACCCCGTAGATATTGGCACACTTCATCATTTCGTTGTTCTCAGCGATAAGCCTACAGAACTCCATTATCATGATTTCGATGAGTATTGGTACTTCACCGAGGGAACAACCGTTGTCACTCTACGTCTGCCAGACCGCACGAGTAAGAGGTATCATATTGAACCTGGGATTCTTGTGGTTACGCCACGAGGCGTTGAGCATGGGCATACGCCTTGTGAAACCGTTATGGGAGTAGAGTTTGTAAGCAAGTTGAGGCCCGGTGCTAAATCAGGTCACCTGTACAGATAATGGTGAATGTTTATATCGGCAAGCCCTTTGGGAGTACATTGTAAGACGCTAATCTCTTACCTATACGCTTTATTACAGACCGTATTCATCGAAGATTTTTTGCATATTTAACCCTAGAATCCTTCGTTTATCCTCATCGCTGATTTTTGCGTAGAGGATCGGCGCTAGACCGAATGGTCCATCTAAGTCTGTTAAGTCTGATCCATACACGATTTTACTGGCGTCAACTATTCCAAGGAGTTTTTCTATATCGCCGAACATAAGCGCGGCGCAAGTGCATTGATACACATTTCTTTTTCCACGTAGGGCTTCAAAGTACTGCGTTGCGTAGTGTCCGATGATGAAGCATGCTTTAGGGTATTTATCAGCTAAGCCTTCAAGGAACTGTGGAGAGCCCCAGAAATGGTTGATGATTATCATACGATGATCGTGTGCATACGCATAGACTGGGCTGAAATCCGTTTTCTCAGTTGTTGTTCCCTGGTATTCACAGATAATCTTCACACCTTTAAAACCCATGTTCCTACATCTATCCAGCTCAAGTGTCCACTCATGGGGGTAGTTGGCGTTAAGCGTGACGTACCCGATTACGCGGTCTGGGTATTCCTTAACGGCTTCCGCCACCAAGTCGTTTCCAAGTCTGAAGTCAGAGTTTACACCAGCAAAGGAAAAAGCACAGATCTTGTCTATACCTAACCTGTCCAGCTGCTCTAGGATGCCTTTTACGTCACCGAAGGGGATGTGATACAGGTTGAAGTATCCTCCCAAGTGGGTGTGAGCGTCTATGACTGTTTCATCGTCTATCGGTAGCCCTGCCTTAGCTAACCTCAGGAATTTTCCTTCAACCCTAGCCATGGTGTATTCCCTCCATTAGGCTACGCAAGTTCTTACAGGCCACCATCGCCTTTTCCTCCTCTGAGATCATGGCGTAATTCACCATACCTAAGGCACAGGATGGGTCTCGTATTGGAAGACGGGTTCCGAATAGGAGTCGATTCGCGCCGAATCTCCGGCAGATGTATTCTACGGAACGGAAGAGCCAGAGGGCTGAGGTTTCGATGTGTAGGTTGGGGCATTTATCCATGGCTTGGTAAAGCCGCCTGTTCGTTCTGAACCTGAATTCAGTTACTATCATGGGAAGGTCAGGGTATCTGCAGCCGATGTTAACCACTGCATTCCAATCAGTGCTGTCAGCGTGAGGCATAGTAGAATCGAAGTAATCAATGATCACGGGAATCCTACGATTTGAAAGCGTTTCGAAGATGTCACCTAGGCACCAGTCAGTTAACTCAAAATGAAACTGTAAAGGGAACAGACGCGCCACATGTACACCGGATTTGAGCATCGTTTCAACTGCGACTTCTGGGAGCGCAGCCTCACCGGGTATCGTTGGGGAAAAAGTCCAAACAGGATGAAGCGATGTTGTGTCAGCAGTCTCTTTTAAGGTTAGCTGGTTTCCCAGATAAGCACTGTGTTCCATGGACACCGCGTGGAATATCAAGGCTTCGGAAATACCGTAGTACTCCATTTCCTCAAGGAGCCTTTGCTTGGTGTAAAACGAACTTTGGCGGAATAGATTGTACCTTCCAAGCATGCAATTGGCATCGAAGAACTTGATATCTATTTATAACCACCTTTTCCTTGTTGGTCAAAGAAAAAGATAAGCCTTCTTCTTACTTTAAGTCGTAGAATCTATGGTGTTGCTCCCAATCTTCTTAACTTGCTTAATCTTCAGTAGCTTTTTCAAAATGAGGTCTTTTACACCCCCAAATATTGTATGGAATTGAATGGTTGAAGGCTTGAATCTATTCATCTCAACTTCTTTAGATTCCCGATAGTAACTTCCTTAACTCACTCCCATTTCTCTTCAGCCAGTCATATAGGATGCGCATATCAGTGCCGATGCTGAAGTCGCGTATACCAAGCTCTATCTGTTTCTTCGCCTCCTCCCATGAACCTATTTCAGCCCTCGGTGCAACGCCCATTTTCAACGCCGTTTTTACGGTTTTAAGCTCCGCCTCTACGACCTTAGGATGGTTTGTCTCACCCGGTAAACCGAGGCTTAGGGAATAATCAGCTGGGCCGAACTGAACCATGTCGACGCCTTTTACAGAGAGGATCTCCTCAAGGTTCTCAACCGCGGACTTCTTCTCTATCATGAACGCTATTACGGCATCGTCGCATACCTTTACGAGGTCCATCGCCCCGGCTGAGGAGAACACGTATCCCATGCGTCTGTCAGTCCTAATGCCGTTGACACCCATAGGTTCAGCCCTTACAGCCCGCACAGCTTCCTCCGCATCCTCAACTTTCCTGATGTCAGCGAAGAGGAAGTTCTGGATACCCGCGGCTATAGCCCTCTCTGCGAGATACGTCCTAGGCTCCTGGTCGATCTTTATCATGGTTGAGAGACCACCTAATTCAGCCGCCCTCGCGAAGTTGTCGAAGTCATGCAGTGTGTAAGGTCCATACTCGCTTAGGAACTCCACGTAGTCAAAAACCCCCGTGTAACCGATGAGTTCCGTTAAGCCCGGCCATACCATAAGCACCCGTGTCCCAATAGTCGGTTGACCCTTTCTCATAAGATCTCTGAGCTTGTTTACCCTCAAATCCAATCGCCTCAAGGCATGCATACACTAGGAAGGGGCATATAACACTTCGCTTTCAGAAACTACTGGTAAATAATCGTGATCTATCGGTACATAGGGTAAAATAGGTAATGAAATTGCTTAGTCGTCAGGAAATTGTTGGTGAAACAGCCAGCATTAGTAAAATTTTTTCCGTCTTTGCATAAACCGTGATGCGTTTTCCCCTAGGATCTTCCGCCGAGCTCTAGCTGTGAGTTTATCGTTGTTTCTGATGTTTTCAATGGCTGAATACATTTTCTCCCCTTGGGCAGTGTGCGGCCAATCGGTTCCGAACATCACACGGTCTTCCCCCGCCGCTTCGACGAGGCATTCAATCTCAGTGTTAAACTGAGTTGATACGAGGGCGCCTAAATCCGCGTATACATTAGGATACTCCCGTATGAATTCCCCTACCTCCCGCGCGTGTTCCACTGTGAATTGACGGGCGCCAGCGTGGGCGAGTTGAAAATTAACCTCCCGATGCGAGCGGATTATAGGTCGTAGATGTGATAGATAGTCCCGAAAATCCTTTACCTGTTTCGCCGCCTCCCGATGCCCTACCTGCTTATCTTTTCCGATAAACCAGCCTTCCTGCCTATCCTTTCCGAGATACCAGAATGATGTGTCAAGGATAACGTGGGCTCCATACTCTTCCACAAGGTCGTAGAGTGGAAGAACACGTGGACTGTCTGGGAGTTCCCCCCAGAAAGAAGGTGCAAGTTTTATACCTGAGGCGCCCATCTCAAGGTTTTCCCGCGTTAAGCTCAGGTAGTTGACCACCGCTGGGTTGATGTGGCAGGGGAACCAGTAGAACCGGTTAGAATACTTTTCCATAACTTCTAACGCGTATTCCCGGTTCATCGTTTCCCGCAGCGTACGTGCGTAGGGGTCTATGTTCTTCATCAATAGATCCGATAGAATATCCTCGGGTGACCAACTGATGAAGAAAGCCTTATCGATGCCGTATGCTTCCATGAGATTAATGTAATCCTCAGCGCTTACTCCCGGTCCGCGTGCGTAGACTTGCGGATGCCCCAGTGAATTAAAAGGCCGGATTAGATGCACATGTGAATCGATGATCATGTTCGATATGTTTTTTCAAATCGATATAAGCGATTTGGTTGTCACTCAGAAACCGTCGTTACCGTTACCCTTCATTTACAGCCGATATACTTATAGTCATCTTTCAAACTGTATGTTCGTTCACGGAATGAAAATGAAGAGAGATATGAAAGGGGATAATAGAGTTTGAGTAAAAGGAAAATTCCTTTTAGCGACAACGAGGTGGATAAAGCCGTCGAACTTCATGAGAAGTCCATCGTCTTCATCATGCATGACCATTATCCTCTCCGTGAAGAAATTCCACGGATGATCGCTGGAGGGGTAACGGGTATCGTCCTCAAGTTGACTGTGGATGTTGAGATAAGCGGAGATATAGAGGCTTCTGCGAAGAGGTTTGAGGGATTTACGAGAATGGGCTTAAAAGCCATGGACTCCGCGTACTCATATATCGAAGAGAACGGAAACGCTATTCTCGCTTTGAAAGCTTCAGATATGGAGAAGGCTAAGAAGGAGAATAAAGCCGCTGTGGTCTTTGGGAACGAAGGGGGGAAGTTACTAGAGGGGGAAATAGCCTCATTACGTATGTTCTATCGCCTAGGTTTAAGGGATATGCAGCTTACCTGGGCTGTACCCAACCAGCTCTGCAGAGGATGGGAAGCGGATGGGCTGACGGGCTTCGGCGTTGATGTTGTGAGGGAGATGAATAGGTTGGGCATCATAATCGACGCATCTCATTTACCTCAATCCGCTTTCACAGACCTTTTGGAAACATCAAAGGATCCCTTCATCGTCTCACACGGAGTTGCAGGTAGGGAGCAACCCTTGGATCAGCATATCGCTATGGCTGAGATGGGAGGTTTACTCGGCGTTCACTTCTACTACTCTTACCTGCATAAGAAGGGGAAGGAGCACATCGACCTTGAAGACCTCCTTGATAAAATCGATTTTTCAGTTGAAAACCTTGGGATTGACCATGTTGGGTTAGGCGCTGATTTCTTCCCATCCGTGGGTGCATGGGCTGATCTACAGCATGCCCAAGGTACTTGCAACATCGAATGGGCTGTAAGTGATGTATCGAGGATGTTGGAGGTAACAAAGGGGTTGGTCGCGAGGGGGTTCTCAGACAACGAGGTAAGAAAGATACTTGGAGAAAATTATCTGAGAATATACAGGAGGGTCGTAGGGGCGTAAACATTACCCTCTTCCTTGTTTCCACACTCAGAAAATATGAGTTACCTATACGGGTGAATTAAGGTATGAGGGCAAAGGAATTACCACCGTTTCCGTCGAGAGCGATGTTTGAAGGTGGAAAATCCCCTGATGTTCATCTTCATTCGGCACCTTGGTGGGCGCCTCCGGAACACGTTATGGACGCCGCAAGGGAAGCAACGAGGCAGAATATAACACCGCCATCCCAGGGATTACTGGAGTTGAGGGAAGCCATTGCTCATAAACTGAGTTTAGAGAACAACGTAGAAACAGAACCTAGTGAAGTACTTGTCACGAATGGGGCTATGCACGCTTTATTCATCGCCTTCGGAGAATTGGTAAAGCCAGGAGATGAAGTTATCGTGATAACGCCGAGTTTCTTCTTCCAACCACAGATTGAATTCTTCGGCGGAATCCCCGTTAACATTCCAAGCTTACCTGAAGAGAGAGGTTTTCGACCAGATATAGAAAATATTAGGAATCACGTAACCTCGAGAACAAGGGTGATAATAGTTTGTACACCTTCAAATCCGACTGGAATCGTTTATACAAAAAAGGAGTTAGTGGAGATCGGTGAGATAGCTGAACACAACAACCTACTACTTATATCAGATGAGTCGTACGAGAAGATGATCTATGATGGTCTCCAACACGTAAGTCCAGCTTCTCTGCAAGACATGAAAGAACGCACGATCACTATTCAAAGCTTCACTAAAAGCTATGCTATGCCAGGGTGGAGGATAGGATACATATCGGCGGATAGTAGGTTCATAGACTGTTTTACAAAGATTCTCCAATGGACGACGATATGTTGCAACTACGTAGCGCAAAAATCTGCTCTAGCAGCTCTAATTGGGCCTCAGGATTGGGTGAGAGAAATAGGCACACGCTTCGAACATTGTAGAGACCTTTTCTTTAGTGGGTTAAGCGAAATACCCGACATATCCGTTATTAAACCTGAAGCAGGACCCTTTGTCTTTCCCAACTTATCAAAATTAACGGTTGACATTGAAAAAATATCCCGTCAACTCATTGACAAATTTGGTGTGTTAACCGTTCCAGGTTCAGCCTTCCTTTCTAAGGACCATATACGAATACCCTTCGGCGGGGAAGACTACGTGATAAAAGAGGTTTTAAAAAGGTTAATAACTTTTTTAGAACATCCCCCCCTCCTTAGCTGAAGTGAAATATGTGAAAGGCTTGTACATTTGAAAAACCTCCTGTTAACGTCTAATCTTTATATCTTCTACATCCAAGGAGAATACTTCTTAATCAACCACCATTTTTTAGCTATACCCTTCATTCTTCATTCACGACCGCACCAACGTAACATCGTGAGGGCTATCACTTTTGTAGCTGAAATAAGGCTGTCTATATCTACCCACTCGTCTACGTCATGTGTATTCCCACCGAAACCGCCAAACATAACGGTAGGTGTTTTAGCGTATATGGAAAGGAGCCGCATATCGCCCGGAGATGGGATCCCTATAAAGTCTGGTTTATCACCTAATGTTTCTCCAACACATTGCCTCATACACTGAACAAATGGATTACGAGGATTGGTTTCGCAAGGCTCCCCCCATAACTTGGTCCATTCTAGCTCAGGCGGGTAGTTTTTAAACCACTCATCAGCCTCAGTTAATTCCTTTAACTTCTCTTCCACCTGCCTCTTCACATCCTCCACGTTTTCCCTCGGTGGAAAAGAAACTTCAAAAAACATTTCGCACCCATCGGGAACCCATAACCCTAGAGGTAAATCACCTCCTCTTATAGCCCCGATGAAAAGATTTGTTGACCGACCGAAAAACTCGTTAAACAAACGATATTTCACCGTCTTAGTGCGTTTCGTATCCAATTCCTTGAGGGCGCATACGACCTTAACTGCCTTTTCAACAGCGTTTTTTCCTTGATGCGCGGAGTAGACATGCGTCCTCATACCCTTAACCTTAACACGAAAGAACAGTAGGCCCCCTGTAGCCACGCCTATTCTTTTTTCCCCGAAGATTGGATGTGAGTAGATGGCACCATCAGCCCGATAACCCCTCATTATACAAGCTAACATTCCCCCACCGCCTCCGGCTTCTTCATCAACCGTACTCATGATGGACACGTCACCTTCGAGTTTTACTCCATGGTTCAGGACTGAACTGACCGCCATAATCGACGTGGCTAATCCGCCCTTATCGTCGGCGGCTCCCCGACCGAACATCCTTCCACTCTTAACCTCCCCTCCGTAAGGATCATGTCTCCAAACGTCTTTAGACCCGGGGGGCACCGTGTCTATGTGGCTGGCTAAAATTAGCGATCTTCCGCCTCCACATCCTCTCAACTTACCGATGACATTTTGACGCCTTCTATACCCCTTTCCTAGAGAAACCTCATCTGAAACATATGCTGGATGTTTTTTTACCACATCGAAATCCGCTTCAAAGACATCTAAACCTAATCCCATTTCCCTCATCTTACTTTCAACGAGTAATTGTACTCTACCCTCTTCGCCGGTAACACTTGGGGTCGCGATCAAGTTGTGTAGGAAGTCTTCTACTTCACTTCTGCGTTTATCGATATCCGCGAAAATCTCCTTCTTTAAACCCAAATTCACTAGTCTTCACCCGTCCCACATGCGTTATCTTACCTTTTTCAATACACATTATCTGCTGGAAGGAGTGAACTTATATTAAAAGCTTAAGCACATCGAAAAAGTTTACAAGGTAAACACATCTTAAGAAAAACTTTCTTGTAAAAGGGTATATCATACTTTTACAACAAGTGAGAACGTAGACCTGTTTAAAAAATGATATAGTTAGTATATGGACTGTACGGTAACGTAAGGACGACTTTGACAATGTACATGGTTAGAGCTGAGGGGAAAAATGAAGGCTGAGACTTTATACTTTATATATACGCTCTGTTTTTCTTCCCAAGGGTACGATTATGCCGTGCACGGTTGTTGTGGGGGGTTTCTTCGGCGATGAGGGGAAAGGGCACATTGTTTCATATCTCGCCCTTAATGACCGCGTTGACGTGACTGTCCGAACGGGGTCAGTTAACGCAGGTCACACAGTGGTGTGGAAGGGAAAGGAGTACGGTCTACGCACAGTTCCCGCCAGCTTTGTAAACGAGAATTCCCGCCTCTATCTAGGTTCTGGATTTAACCTAAACCCAAGGATCTTTTTCCAAGAGATCGAGCTTACAGGTACTACGGGGAGGATTTGGGTTGACCGTCAGTGTTCGATCATAGACGCGGAGCATATTCAAAGGGATCAGGCTTCAGGTGGTAGGATCGGCACCACCGGTCAAGGTGTTGGACCATCTATAGAGGACCGTGTGAAGCGTGTAGCCCGCTTGGCAAAGGATGTCCCTGAGCTCACGCCGTACTTAGCAGATGTACCCTACGAGGTCAATGCAT
The DNA here is from genome assembly GCA_964396445.1 of uncultured Candidatus Bathyarchaeia archaeon. Taxonomy (GTDB): domain Archaea; phylum Thermoproteota; class CALKCG01; order B24; family JAWCPE01; genus CAYNFI01. The sequence continues at coordinate 12,422 of CAYNFI010000013.1, read as the reverse complement.
CGTTGGATAGGGGGGAGAAAGTTCTCCTCGAAGGGTCGCAGGGAACTTTCCTCTCCCTGTTCCATGGGACATACCCATATGTAACAGCTCGGGACACCACGTCCTCAGCTGTCTGCAGCGAAGTTGGTGTTGGCCCTAAGCGGGTTGATGACGTGTTACTGGTTTTCAAAGCCTTCGTTTCAAGGGTTGGAAAGGGTCCTCTCGAGGGTGAACTGAGTAGGGAGGAGGCTTTAAAAAGAGGGTGGCTTGAAGTGGCGACAGTCACACGGAGGGAGCGCCGAGCAGCCTCGTTTAACTTGGGACTCGCTAGAAGGGCTGTAATGCTGAATAGCCCAACCCAGCTCGCGTTGACAAAGCTTGACATAGTGTTCCCCGAATGTAGAGGTGTTCACGGTCAAAACCAGCTCACGGCTGAAGCTAAGGAGTTTGTTGCGGGAATTGAGGATGCACTCGGCGTAACCGTCACCCTTATAGGAACAGGGCCCAACGTGGAAGATGTGATTGATAGAAGGCGGGGTTAGAAGTTGCCAGTTTATAGGGTAGAGTTTTCAGAGCTTCGGAAGGCTGACGGAGAGAAAGTAGCTGAGTTAACGGACTACCTCCAGGAGAAACTCGATCTGAAGCCTAAAACCGTAGGGGGCGCAATCATCCTGGAGATAGGTGATGAAGTAACCATAAAAAGGCGTCTGGTGCGGGATATATTGAAACGGTTTATGTACAAGCATGACCTAAGGCAGAAGTACAGGGTTCTCGGAAATGGGGAGAACTACACAATCAAAAAAATAAAGTAAACGTCTTCCTTAATCTATTATCAAAGGTTTGGCTGTTGGTAGGTAATTAAACCATCCGCTGAAATAGATTGATGGTACGTACATTAAACAGTGCTTTCTTCACGTTTTAGGTCGAACAGCCGCCTCTTCCTTTATGCCAAAAACCTTGCATAATAGTTCGTAGAGCTCCCTACCGCCTTCCACATGGGTAAATATCTCTTTTTCAGTCTTTAGCACACGGCCCATTATTTCATAGGTTTTCCTCCACTCCATTTCCTTCCATATCAACCTGTAGTTCTTTAACTCAATCCAAGCCCTTAACACCAAAACGATGAACATGGCCAGCGTGACTAGAAGGTTTAATACATATAAATCAAGTACAGTTAACTCCAAACTCTTCACCCCTCTATAATAACGTTATAGTTGGAGATAAAGACTCTTTAAAGCGTGGACTGCGAACCTTTTACGGTTACATTTATAGTCTTTCTTAACTATTAATTTCAGAAGAGGGGTTATTCCTCAGGCTTGGATGTGTGGAACATGAGCAGGGAACTTCTCGGCTGGCTCTTTGAGCGGAGGAAGACGAAGCTCATTGATGGTATGAAGCGTCATCTAGCCTTAACGATGAACTGTGTTGAGGAATTACAGCGGGCGGTGATGTTCTCAGCGGGAGGCGCAGTAGACGAGGAACAATTAGCCATATCCAGGCTTTCCAAGAAGGAGATGGAAGCCGATGCCCTAAGAAGGGAGATCACGTACGCGCTCGCGAAAAGTGAACTGACCCCTGAGGATAAAGATGACCTAGGACACCTAGTGAGGGGGATCGATTGGATCGCGGATTGGGCGAGGGAAGCCGGTAGGATACTCTCCATCATCCCATTCCATAAAGCTGATAGGGCCTTGAAAGACGACGCCTTGACTATGCTCGAGAAGATTAGGGAGTGTGTAGCAGCTACGAGGATGTGCGTTGAAAGACTTACAGAAAACATAGGAGAGGCTTTAACGGTAGCGGACAGCGTTGAAAAACTGGAAGAAGATGCTGATGAGCTTTACCAGAAATGTAGGAAAACCTTCCTTCAAACGACTCCGAAGACCGATATCGGCGTTGCAGACGCCGTGCTCTTCGCCCAGTTCCTGGACTCAGCTGAGAACATCGCAGATTGGTGCGAAAACGCTGTTGACCAAGTTAGAGTAATCGCTGTTCACGTTTCGAAAGCGTCCATGTAAAGACATACGCGAGTGCAATCATCTGTGTAAAGCGTACACGGGGATTCTTTACTCTTTCCTGTTACTTATCGGCTGAAAGACCTCCTCGTCTTTGAGACCCAATTCTGCCCAGATTCACGGTTAAGTACAAAGCGTTTAACGAAGTTTCTTCTACCGTGAACTCTAGGCGATGAGCCGCGCTTAGTCCTAGGAGTGATCTTCGGAGTCTGACTCCTAACTTTTCCAGCCTTTGTTAAGCTTCCATGAGTTGGCATATTTTATTCCTCCTTGGAGGTATGGTGTGAACACGGCTTAAAAACATTATGGCAGCCCTGAAGCGGAGTTTCTTGAGAAAGGTTTTTGAACATAGGCCATACACTCTTATGAAAGTGGGTGGATTTTTGCCCGTATCGACCATGTTTTCCGAGGATTTAGAGAGGAAGGCTTTAAGGCTTCATGGAGAGGCGCTTGTTGTCGACACTCACTGTGACACCGTCCAATCTTTTTTCCCCGAGAGGAAACCGAGTACTCCCTACCGTGAAGGCGCTGGCTTAGGTAACCGTTCAAACAAGGGGCACGTTGACATCCCTAGACTAGTCGACGGAGGGGTTGACTGCCAGGTCTTCGCCGTCTACGCGGCTTATGAACCTAACCCCCCTAGACCACTCCGCTCGGTTCTCAAACAGATCGATGTTCTCCAATCAGAATTTGAGAAAAATAGGGATAGAATCATGCTTACGCGGGGTTATGAGGAAATCCTGGAAGCGGGAAAGCATGGAAAGGTCGCTGCCTTACTGTCGCTGGAAGGCGGAGAAGCCATAGAGGGAGACCTGGGCGTCCTCAGGATGCTCTACAGACTTGGTGTAAGAATGATGTCGCTAACATGGAACTACAGGAATGAGTTAGCGGACGGCGTCGGTGAGGATAGAGCTAAAGCTGGCTTAACAAACTTAGGCGTCAACGTCGTGAAGGAGATGGAGCGCCTCGGCATGGTTGTCGATGTTTCCCACCTCAGCGACTCATCGTTCTGGGACCTTGTAAAAAGTGTTAGTGGACCGGTAATAGCATCACACTCAAATTCGCGGGTTCTCTGTAACCATCCGAGAAACCTTACCGATGAGCAGATAGAAGCGGTGGCTAAGACCGGCGGAGTCGTAGGTGTAAACTTCTCACCGAGCTTCATAAGCCGTGACGAACCAACCGTCGATAAAGTTGTGGACCATATAGACCACATCGTAGAGTTGGTAGGCGTCGAACATGCTGGCTTAGGCTCGGACTTTGACGGGATCAGCTCCACCCCGAAGGGTCTTGAAGACGTAACCTGTATGCCGAACATAACAAAAACGTTGGTTTCAAGGGGGTACACGGACACCGATATTAGGAAGGTCTTAGGGGAGAACCACCTCCGTGTCTTCAAGAAGGTTCTACACTGACCATAAACACAGGCTTGCTGAAAACATCTCTATATTCAATGCTCACGCCTCCGGACATTTTTTTCCTCATCATTAGACTCGCTCCTGTATTTTACAGTCTACCCTTCAAGCCTAACTCCGCTTTTCCCCACCTCATCACTTTTATGAATACATTTCAAGGTTTAAGGATAAGGTTTTGAAAATAAGGCTTCATGGAAAGCTTTTATGCTCAGTGTAAACATAAGTCCGAAGCGAGGATGATTGTTGAAGCCCGACTTATCCACTAGCATCGCTGGCTTAAAACTTCGAAATCCCGTGATCCTAGCTTCAGGTATACTAGGGCTGACAGCTCCTATGCTTCGAAGGGTCGCAGCCTCCGGCGTAGGCGCGGTTGTCACAAAATCTATCGGGTTGAGGTCTCGTGAGGGTTATAAGAACCCCTCCGTCGTTGAGCTTCAAGTCGGGTTGCTCAACGCCATGGGTCTGCCAAACCCGGGAGTTGATGCCTTCCTCGATGAACTCAGTGGGATTAAGGGTCTCGGGATTCCCGTCATAGCCAGCATCTACGGTTTCTCCGCGCAGGAACTCGTTGAAGTCGCTGGGAAATTCGATGTCTCACCAGATATCGCCGCCCTCGAGTTGAACGTCTCATGTCCCCACGTGGGTAGTGTCCATGAACTCGGCGGCGAACCTAAGGCTTTACGTAAAGTCGTTCAGGAAGTGAAGGCCCACGTGAAAAAACCTGTTTTTGTAAAGCTCTCACCCAATGTAACGAACATCGTTGAGGTTGCCTGCGTCGCTGTGGAAGCTGGAGCCGATGCTTTAACAGCCACCAACACCGTAAGGGCTATGGCGATCGATGTTGAAGCCGGGATACCTGTTTTAGCGAACAAGGTAGGTGGGCTCTCCGGACCCGCGATCAAGCCCATAGCCCTTCGATGCGTGTACGAGGTCTCAAGCGCTGTAAAAGCGCCCGTTATAGGCTGTGGAGGTATCGAAAACGCCTACGACGCCCTGGAATTCCTCATGGCTGGAGCCGCGGCGGTGCAGGTTGGAACAGCCGTTGCCCATAGGGGGTTAGGGGTCTTCAACAAGATAGTGCATGGGTTGGAAGCTTACTTAGAGAGAAAGGGTTACAAAAGTCTAATGGAGGTCGTTGGTCTCGCACATGGACGTTAATGGAAGAAGGATCGTTAAAGTTGAAGAGGTTAGGCTTGAAAACCCTTGGGTTAAAACCTTCCTTTTCCATGACAACCTATGCGCTAAGGCTTCGCCTGGGCAGTTCATCATGGTTTGGGTACTAGGCGTCGACGAGATACCCATGAGCCTCTCCAACATCGCGGAATCGGGTTACTCGGGGATAACCGTTGCAGGCGTTGGGGATGCCACCAAGGCCCTGCATGAAAGGAACATCGGAGATAGGGTTGGTATCAGAGGACCCCTGGGTAGAGGTTTCACTCCTGTGTCTGGGAAGGTTGCCTTAGTCGCTGGTGGAACAGGCGTGACCCCTTTAGCTCCTCTCGCTGAGGAGCTTAGAAAACATGTCCTAGACCAGACCTTCATTCTAGGGGCTAAGACATGGAAGGAACTCCTCCTTATGGACAGGGTCGAGCGTGCCCTATCAGATCAACGGTCTAAGTTCTTAGCCGTAACAGAGGATGGAAGTTATGGGCTTAAAGGAGATGCGGTTACGGTGCTTCATAATCTCCTCAAGAAGGAAAAGTTTGACACGGTATACACGTGCGGCTGCGGAGCCATGGTAGCTAAGGTGTTTAAACTGGCTGTGAAGTATGGGTTGAGGGTTCAGGCAAGCCTTGAGGCTTACATGAAATGTGCCATAGGTCTTTGCGGAAGCTGCTGCATCGGTCCTTACAGGGTCTGCGTTGACGGCCCGGTCTTCTCTGAGAAAGAGCTGATGGAAATGCCTGAGCTTGGTGTTTATTCAAGGGATGCCAGTGGAGCTAAGGTAAAGATGTAGCCGTAGTTAGTAGCCTTCTTTGACATAGTGGCTTCGTTTACGCAAAAGCCGTTGGACGCATACTCTACGGCACACTTTTAAGGAAATGTTTCAGGACAATCCATCATCGTGTTATTAACGAAGAATTACTGTTGAAAACTGAGCCTGTCACAAAGCCTGTTTCTTAAACGGAGTCTTAAAGCACCATTCATGTTACTCTTTAAAGAATTTTATCATCCTGAGTAGTTCGTCCTTTGGGCTATGGATGTTTACCCCTATGAGTGGGATACCTAAGTCCCTCTTCCTGACCTCCCTTTCTAGCTCTTCCATGAATATACCTCGTTCTTTCCTATACACGGTGCCCTTGTTGGTTTTTCTCGGGGTCTCTTCAACGGCGCAACTAGGTGAATGCTCCACTCCCACTATACCCAGAATCTTAACCCTTGGCTTACGCCCGAGCCTTTTGATGTCTTCAAGGTCGTTGCAGAAACCCTTGGCTACTCTTCGACAGTGAGCCTTGAATCCTGAAGCCTTCTCATAATCGTCTTTAGTCATACTTGGTCTTGGGTTGCCGTAGAACCCAAACTCTGGGCAGGGCATCTGGAGGACACCTATCCCCAGGGAGGATAAGTGGTCTACTACTTCCTTAACCATCCCAGATGATAGACTGGATGTCTCTCCCTTGAACCACCACCTCGTAGACTGATTCAAGATACAGTGAGCCACTGCGACGACTTTCCTCTCCTTCGTTGAGGAATTCCCCTCAGATCCACCTTCCTCACACATCCTAACCCGCACCTGCATAATGAGATTCTACCCTAAACTCGGTATAAAGGTGCCTTTAAGAACCCTTTTAACCGATGGTGGAGAGGACGCATCGAAACCCTTCCCTGCCTTCGATAGAAAGGCGCCTATACCTCGGTTGTCCGAGGTAGTTAGGTACCTCTGATGACTTGAAGCCAGGCGTACATCAAGGTTCAACTGACCCTGGAAAGGAAAAAAATTATAAAGAATAGTTGTCAGATAGGGTAACATCGATGGGCTTCTGGGGTGGAGGCCACGAGTCACGAAGGTCAAATGGGTCCGTTGATCTCAGTCGTGATTCCGACTTATAATGAGGAGAAATTCATACTAGGTGCTCTAAGGTCCTTGGAGCGTCAGACTCTACCTCGGGAAGCGTATGAGATCATCATCGTCGACGGTCATAGCTCTGACAGAACGGTAGATTTAGCGAAGGGGTATGTGGATAAGATAATATTGCAGAAGAGTGATGGCGTTGCCGGCGCCCGGAACGACGGCGTCGCTATAGCTAGGGGGGAGATCATCGCGACCACCGACGCGGACTGTGTTATCCCGAGGAACTGGTTAGAGATAGTTCTTAAAGACTTTAAGCGAAAGGACGTAGTCTGTCTATACGGGCCGACGAAACCGTTGGAACATAGGTTCAAGTACATCATGTGGGTTGAATTGAACAATTTCTTCGCTACTGTATTCTACAAACTGCGGATACTCTACATGGCTGTAGGCGCGAATACGGCGTTCAGGAGAAAGGAGTTCATGATGATGGGAGGCTACCCTGTGGTTAAGGCGGGAGACGACTATGGGCTTCCGATACGTTTTAGAAGAAGAGGTTTTAGGGTCTTTTTCGACAAGCATTTATTCGTCTTCTTCTCGATGAGGCGTTACCAGAAATACGGGATCATACGCTCCTACTACCAGTGGTTGTCCAACGTTATCAACGAGCTCACAAAGAAGAAGGTGGTGCCAGCCAAGAGCTACCAACGACAACGATACTAGTTCTAGGCTCACGGCGTGAACTGTGATGAGGATCGGGGTCCTAGGTGGCGGGTTAACCGGATTAGCACTCGGCAGCCTTCTCCATTGTGATTTTGAGATCCTCGAGAAAAACATGGAACTAGGGGGCTTATGTCGCTCTCTGCAAGAGGATGGGTTCACCTTTGACCTCGGCGGTTCGCATATAATCTTCTCCAAGGATAATGACGTTTTGGAGTTTATGACTTCAAAGCTTAAAGACAACATCGTGAAATGTCGGAGAAACACCAAGGTCTTCTACAAAGGGCGTTTTATTAAGTACCCTTTTGAGAACGGGTTGTCAGACCTGCCGTTACGGGAAAACCTTGAGTGTCTCTACCATTTCATCCGGGTAAAGAGCAGGTTGAGGCGATTACCGCCTCATAATTTCAAGGAATGGCTCTACTCAACCTTCGGTAAAGGTATCGCTGAGAAATACCTCGTACCGTACAATGAGAAGATATGGGATTACACTTTAGAGAAATTGAGCTTAGAATGGGTGGTGAACCGGGTACCACAACCACCTCTCCTCGACGTTGTTAAATCGTCTTTAGGCGTTTCAACGGAAGGTTACAAACATCAACTTTACTTCTACTATCCCAGAGTTGGCGGCATCCAGGCTTTAATCAAGGCATTGGAGAAGGACGTCGACCGTGAATTCATGGTCAACTTTGATGTTCAGAAAGTTACGAGGAAAAACGGGGAATGGGTCGTTTCAAACGGGGAAGTTGAAAAAACATACGATAAACTTGTCTCAACTATACCTCTTCCACATCTAGTAACCGTGTTGAACGCGCCGGAAAATGTGCTAGCAGCCGTGAACGACCTCAGGTATAATTCACTCATCACCGTCATGCTTGGTCTTGAGGAGCCTAAGCTCAACGACATATCGTGGCTTTACTTCCCACGCGATGAGGATGGGGAGTATAACCGCGTGAGCTTCCCCTCGAACTACTCTGAACTCGTCGCCCCTCCTGGAAAGAGTACTTTACTGGCAGAAATTACCTGTAAAGCCTATGATGGTAGGTTGAACAGGGATGATGGAACGATCGTTGATCACGTAACAGAAGCTCTGGACAGGAATAAAATAATCGATAGGAAAAGGGTTTGTTACTCAAACGTTAACCGGATGCAATACGCGTACGTAATCTACGATGAAAACTACGGTAGGAACATCCAGATCGTTCGTGATTATGTTGAGAAACTGGGCATAGAGCTCTGCGGGCGGTTCTCTCAGTTCGAGTATTTAAACATGGATGCCTGCGTCCGTAACGCGATGAACCTAGCGGGTAAAATCAACCATAGCCTCCGAGCTTAAAACCTCCTTAGCTACTCTACGCCAGACACGCATCAACTCCCGCAACTTGTATTTAGACAAGGTAAAGCATCATAGTATACGGGTTTGGGAAGGATAGCCCTAATTAGGGAGTGAGCATTAACCCTTGAAAAGGTGAGCTTTATGGAACTCAGTGGGAAAAGGGTTCTTGTAACCGGTGGGGCTGGTTTCATCGGCAGCCACCTCGTCGAAGCTTCCATAAGGGAGGGTGCTCACGTGGTTGTGATAGACAACCTGAGCAGTGGTAGACTGGCAAATGTAGAGCGTTGGTTTAACACGTCGGACTTCATCTTCAAGAAGGGAGACCTAACTATTCCAGGCGACGTTAAGGAAGCCTTAGAGGACTGCGAGGTTGTCTTCCACACCGCGGCGAACCCTGAGGTTGTGGCGGGGACGAAGGATACGACCCTTGATTTCAGACAGAACCTATTAGCCACCTACAACCTCCTAGAGGGGATGAGGGAAAACCCCACGGCGAAGACTGTAACCTTTACTTCAACCTCCACTGTCTACGGTGACGCCACCGTCCTACCCACCCCTGAGAGCTATGGACCATTAGAGCCCATATCCTTATACGGCGCCTCCAAACTGGGTTGTGAGGCTCTAATCTCCGCCTACCGTCACACCTTTAACATACGCGCTGTCATTTACCGTTTAGCTAACATCGTAGGTCCGAGAAGCCACCGCGGCGTCATCTACGACTTCGTTAGGAAACTTAGGTTAGACCCTATGAGGCTAGATATCCTAGGAGATGGAACCCAGAGGAAATCCTACCTGTACATAGACGACTGTATCGAGGCTATCCTCCTAGGCTTAAGTCACGCTGAGGAAAATTTAGAGGTTTTCAACGTGGGATCTAGGGATCAGTTGGATGTCTCCACGATCGCTCGGATCGTATGTGAGGAGATGCGGCTTACGGATGTTAAGTTCTCCTACACAGGTGGTGTACACGGTGGCAGAGGCTGGGAAGGCGATGTGAAATTCATGTTTCTAGACACGAAGAGGCTTAGGAATATTGGTTGGCGTCCTAGTTACAACAGCCGAGAAGCCGTTAGAATGACTGTGAAGGCTTTATTACAGGAAACCTCCTAGAATCTGCAGAACCATGTATTACTCGGCTCTAGGCCCCAATCGATATCAACGTTCCTTTATGAAGATCCCTATATCAGATTATGCTTTTAGCAACCTACTAGGCTCCTCCTTGAAATACATCCTCTCGGCGTCTCCTCATCGAAGATGATTGCCTGAAACCTGTAAACACGTGTCCCGGTGAGCAGCCAGCTATCCGTTGGGAGACCTGCCTTGAGACAGCACTGCATAAGGAATTCCTCACTGTCCCAACCCCATTCTACAGGTACCTGGGGTAGGAGTAAGCCCTTCCGGGTACCCCTTTCAACGATCAAGCCATCTTCACCAACCTTGACCTTGCTTGGAAGCTCAGTGGGCTTATTTACGGTAACCAGCTGAGGCGGGGTTAAAACACTTACCTCAACCACTATCCCATCCATTTCTCTCAAGGTTACGGGTTGAAACCGCGGATCCCCTACTGCGGAGTCGATGGCCGCGTCGATCACGGCCTCAGCAAGCGGCAGTATGGGATATGGAAAACCAATACAACCCCTCAGTTCTCGACCTGAAGCCGTAACCGTGTTAAGTGTTACAAAAACCCCAGCCTTAACCGTTAAACTCGGGGATAGTCTCTCAGGGACACGTATCTTCCTACGCCCGGTGAGGAACTCCTCAACAGCTTCCCTAGCCAACTTCACGAGGTAAATCCCCTCATCATCGCTTAGGTTAAATGACAAGACAACCACCATGACGAGTTTAATCTAGGTAACATAGGTAAGACAAATACTTTTAAACAGTTACCTCTCACCCTTTTCAACCCTCTATAGGTAAGGGAGATGGAAATACTTATCCATCGATGACTATGGAAATTCACTTGTGGGCGTGGGATTTGCTAACCCACCCCTATGCTGTTTGATGGGTTTTTAAGATTAGGGGGTTAAGGGTATCGGGTAGGATGCAGGTTAAAAGCTTAACGCAGCTTTTACAGATAAGTGCCTTAGAAATAAAATGAGGCGCTGAGGGGTGTATCATGAGGTTACCGGTTGACCTAAGCCTTCAAAACGCTAGGGTATACCTGGACGGTGAGGTTAGGGAAGCCGGGCTCGCTGTGAACGCTGGTAAAATAGTGAAGGTAGCCAAGGATGTCAACCTACCGAAAGCCGTTGAAATCGTTGACGTTGGGAAACGCATCGTACTCCCCGGACTTATAGATGCGCATGTCCACCTCAGGGACCAAGACCTAGCCTATAAAGAGGACTTTTCAACCGGGACCGCGGCTGCCGCATGCGGCGGCGTAACCCTCGTGCTCGACATGCCCAACAATGAGCCCGTAACGATGGGCGTCAGCCGCCTAAGGGAGCGTATGGAAGTGGCTGAGGGAAAGGTTCTGGTGAACGTCGGGTTTTACTCAGCCTTCCCAGAAGACCTCGGAGAGGTTCAGGCAACGGTTGACCAAGGAGCGATCGGGTTTAAGGTTTTCCTTTCAAAGAGGGTTGGAGGCTTCATCATAGATGATGACAAGGTACTTGTCCAAGCCTTGAAATCGGCTGGAAGGGCTGGGGTACCTGTAGCCGCTCACGCCGAAGATGCTGCGTTAATTCAAAACGCTAAGGCTAGGATGGTCGCTTCTAACAGGAATGACGTAGAATCCTACCTCAAAGCTCACTCAGAGGAAGCTGAGGTGAAGTCGATTAACCGCCTTACAAGGCTTTTAAACCACATGAACTTACACCTCCACATCTGTCATGTGAGTACAGCCTCCGGCCTCGAAGATGTGGCTAAGGCTAAGGCTTTAGGATGTGCCGTCACGTGCGAAGTGACGCCGCATCACCTGCTGCTGTCATCACGATATCTAGAGAAACTTGGGACTGTAGCCCTTATGGACCCACCCCTTAGGTCCAGGCAAACCGTAAACCTGCTTTGGGAGGGTCTTGGGAGAGGCTTAGTGGACATAGTGGCTTCGGACCACGCGCCTCATAGTCTAGACCAGAAAGTAGACAGGTCTGTTTGGGATGTGAAACCTGGGGTTCCAGGGCTTGAAACCATGCTTCCACTGCTCCTTACCCAAGTGAACAGAGGGCATCTGACGATGCAGGAGCTTGTGAGTTTAACAAGTGAGAAACCGTCTTTAATCTTTGGTTTAACGGATAGGGGGAGGCTGGCTGAAGGGTATCAGGGGGACCTGGTGGTCGTGGATATGAAACGTGAAGGCGTGGTAGACCCTGCGCGTTTCAAGTCTAAGGCTCATTATTCACCATTCGAGGGATACAGGACTGTCGGAGCCCCGGTTATGACGTTTGTTAACGGTGTCCCCGTGATGGAAGAGGGGGAGGTCGTGGCTGAAAGCGGGGTTGGCAGGGTCTTAAGGAAACCGGTTATGCGGTAATATCTTCCAGGGGAAGGTTTTTGGAGAAGCGTTTCATCGTGGACTCGATGCTCGGAAGCACGGTTAAATGGCTGCGTCTCCTAGGATTTGACGCTGAGTATGACCCGCACGCCCTGGATGAAGCACTGTTGGGCAAGGCTGCGGCTGAGAAAAGAGTTCTACTCACCGGAGACGTTAACCTGTACCGCAGAGCCTTAAAGCAGAGCATCGAAACTTGCCTCCTTCAGGGTGCCAAGGAAGCGGAGAGACTCGCCGCCTTGGCTGAACGATTTGGAATGATTCCCAAAGTAGATCCAGCCCGTTCACGGTGTATTGTCTGCAACGTACCGATCGAAAGAATAGACAAGGGTCTTGTGGAAGGGAAAGTGCCTAAGAAAGTGTATGACGCACACGATGAATTCTGGACCTGTAGATCCTGTACTAGAGTCTATTGGCTTGGCTCCCATGTTAAGAAGATGCAAAGCATCTTGGAGGA
>CAYNFI010000012.1:20377-44130 GCA_964396445.1 uncultured Candidatus Bathyarchaeia archaeon | reverse complement strand
CTATGATAGATACGACGACCCATGCGTCTGATCCTGTCACGATGGATGCAAACCCTGAAGGTAAAGGAACTCAGATGCGGGCAACACCCTTAGCCTCAGCCAGCTTCACAGCCAGTTTAACGGCTTCGATGAGGCTTTGGGGATTTGCTGTACCTTCCCTTCTACCCGCTTTTCCATACGCGGTTCCATGGTCTACAGACGTCCTTATGATAGGCAAGCCTACGGTTACGTTGACGCCTGCCACAGCTACCCATTTACCAGCGGCTTCATCCCATTTATGGCCTTGTAGTTTCACGGGGATATGCCCTTGGTCATGGTACATGGCGACGACGACGTCGTAGGCCCCGCCGATAGCCCTAGCGAAGACGGTGTCCGCGGAGATAGGACCCTTTACACCCATTCCCATCCTCCTCGCTTCCTCAACCGCGGGAATAATCTCCTCAACCTCTTCCATTCCGAAAAGCCCCCCCTCACCTCGATGTGGGTTTAAAGCTGCAACCGCGATCCTAGGCTCATCGATGCTTAAGCCCAGCATGGTTTTATAAGCCAGCTGAATTGCTCTGAGAACCCTATCCTTCTTAATCAGTTCGGGTACCTGGCTTAGTGGAACATGGGTTGTCACATGGATAACCCTTAATGGACCGGTTGTAAGCATCATGGCATAGTCGCTTGTACCCGTGAACTGGGCGAGCATCTCGGTGTGACCTGAGTAGCTGAATCCGGCTAAGTGAACGGCTTCCTTACTGATCGGCGCTGTGACTATGGCTTGAACCTGCCCACTTAAGGCTAACTTCACGGCTTTTTCAACGTACTCCACACTGGCTTTCCCCGCCATAGCCTGAGGTCCACCCATTTTAAGCTCTAGGACATTCACGTTGTGAAGGTCTAAGACATCTATTGACCCGTGGATGAAAACCGCTTTCGACACATCGTCCACCAGGCGGAGCTTAAGCTGAACTGAAGCCGTTTTCACGCCCTCCGTCATTACATCGGCGTCTCCTATCACGATAGGCCGGCAGACATCGTATAACTCATTCAGGGAAAGGGTTTTAGCTATGATCTCAGGTCCAATCCCTGCAGCGTCGCCCATCGTGATCCCAATGATAGGTTTCAGCTTCAAGCCTTAAACCCCCCTCTTCAGATATTCAACCGCCTTAACGATAGTATCATCTTCACCGAAGCCACCAGCCTTCGTTACAACACCTAAACCTTCATGTTTACCACCGACCAATCTACTCATAGTAACACCGGGTAGAACCTCACCTTCGATCATTAAACCCAAGGCTTTCATAGCTTTATACGCCTCGACCGCGGTTTCCCCACCTGTTAGGATAACCCACGCGATTTTACTTTTCTCGACAATGGCGTCCGCGATGTAACCCAAGGCTTTGGATACGCCTTTACCTACATCAACTTCTTTCATGCCAAACTCAAGGGTTTTCTCCTTCAAGTAATCAGCAGATTCTTTAAATGAAGCGGAGGTAACTACAACGTCACGACGCCTATCAAGAACCTCCACGGCTTCACCAACCACCCGTCTTAGCTCCCCTTCCAATACTTCTCCACCTGCAATTACCCTGTGTGGGTCAAGCTCGAAGACCTGAGTGTTCAGGACTTTCCTTAACTTAGCCACCTGCTTTCTCGAAACTAAACTGACACTGCCGACTATGATCAACACAGGATAGTCAGGCTTTAAGCTGAGAAACTTGGACAGCTCTTCAGCGAATCCAGCGGAGCCACATGCCAAACCTATTGGGGAAGGCGCTTGAAGCGCTTCAGCGATAGTTCTCATATCTACCTGTGTAATGGCGTCGACAACGACCACTTCATTCCCATTCATCATCTGTTTTAGGAACTCTTTTCTTAACGCCTCAACTCCCTCCGAAACCGTTGCCAAGCTTATGTAACCAACCTTCCGCTTCATCTGATTTCTCAACAGCGTTGGTATATGAGACTCCTTCACAGGAGTAGCGGAGTCTTTGCCGAACTCCGTTTCATCTACGGGAACTCCGCAAACAAGCTGGTGACCTCCAACAGTTGTCCTATTATTTCTTGGGAAGGCGGGTGCAAGGACCGTGAACCGCGCTCCAGTTTCATCCATGACCGCCTCAAGTTCAGACCCAATGTTCCCCCTGAGGGTTGAATCCATCTTCTTGTATACAACCTCCAACCCAGCCTCTTTAAGAACCCTTACCGCCTCCCTAACCTTCACGTAGGCTAGACTAGGTTTATCACCTCGGCTCTCCACATCAAGGACGATCACATCGACTAAACCGGTGACCTTATGGAGAAGTAGGACATCCGTTAAGACCATAACCCGAAGCCCTTGTTTCTTGAACTGAGCACCTGTGTCAGTGGCTCCGGTTATATCATCAGCGATAACAGCCAACATCCTATTACCCTTTAGTAAAGCGTCGTTGATAACAGCCTCCTCCCGCAGTTGCAGATATCCTTTCTAGGTTTTATGTTTTTACCGATCTATGCGCTTAACTTTTAGCACTTGCGCGAAGCTTGTGTTATCCCTGAAAGTGGTAACACCTTTTTAAGACATACTCAATGTTAGATCGTTGGGCCCGTGGCCAAGCATGGATAAGGCGCTGGCCTCCGGAGCCAGTAACCGTGGGTTCAACTCCCACCGGGCCCGCTTAAGACTAAAAGTTCACCAGGGTGCTCCACAGCTCCTTATATCCCCCTAACGTCCTTTGCTCATAATATTTACTGTTTTCCGAAAAAAAAATCGTAAAGATAGGATCTTTTTTACCTTAGCCTATTCCCGTTTGACCTGCACAGCTGCTTTGCGTCAACAAGGAGGTGTTCTGCTTCGACAACCTTCCAACGGATTCCCTCAGTGTTTCCTCAGTTCTCCAACAATTTCAAGGTGTCATCTATGATGTCTAAACCCTTGTCGACGAGTTCCCGGTTAATGGTTAGTGGTGGTACAACCCTCACCACGTTGTTGAAGTGCCCGAGTGGCGCGATGAGGATCAACCCTTTCTTGTAGGCTTCATTAACGAAGCGCTGCGTGTCCTCAGGTGCAGGTACCTTAGTCCGCTTATCCTTCACTAACTCAATCCCTATGGCTAAACCTAACCCTCTCACATCCCCTAGGTATCTCCGCTTTTCCTTGATCTCTCCAAGTTTCCCGATCACATAACTTCCTATCTCTGCGGCTCTCTCAATCAGTTTCTCCTCGAGGATGACGTCTATGCTCGCGATGGCAGCTGCGCAGCTTAGCGGGTTTCCACCATAGGTGCTTGACATAGACCCCGGTTCAAGGGCGTTCATGACGGCTTCCTTCGCCGCCACCATGGCGGTTGGAACACCGCTGGCAAGCCCCTTAGCCGCATAAAGGATATCCGGGGTAACATCGTAGTGCTGGACAGCGAACATTTTCCCAGTTCGACCGAAGCTTGATTGAACCTCGTCTACGATGAGGAGGAAGCCATGATCATCGCAGAAACGCCTCAGCCTTGGTAGGAACTCCTTCGGTGGGATAAGGCATCCGGCGGCGCCTTCGTAAGGTTCCACGATGACGGCGGCTGTGTCACCTGTGGATTGGCATCTCAACACCCAGTCGAGGTAGTCTACGCAGAGCAAGCCACATTCAGGGTACTTTAAATTGAAGGGGCATCTGTAACAGTAAGGGTATGGGGCTTGTATGACCCCTGGAAGCAGTGGACCGTAGCCCTTCTTCACACCTATCTTACCTCCTACGGTCATAGCGGCGTAGGTTCTCCCATGGAAGGCACCGTGAAAAGATACGATCTCATGCCTACCCGTATAGCGTCGTGCGATCTTTATCGAGGCGTCTGTAGCCTCCGAGCCCGTGGTTAGAAAGAGGACACGTTCAAGCCCCTTAGGAAGGATCTCCCGCAGCTTCTCCAAGAGCCTTACCCGCGTTGGGTGACTGAAATCGTAGCAGTTTAGGAGACGCTTCGCCTGCTCGGCTATAGCCTTCGCAACCCTGGGATGACAGTGACCCGTGTTAGTGACGAGGACGCCTGAGGTGAAGTCGATGAAGAGATTTCCATCGATGTCGTAGACCAACGCGCCTTCAGCCCGGTCCCAGACCACGGGAACCTGAGGCGTTAGAGACGGCGAAATCAAAGCCTTCTCACGCTTGAGGAGAGCCTTAGCCCGTGGACCAGGTAACTCCGTTACGATCCTCGGCGCCTCAACTTTCAATTATTTCACCTAGGTTTATTTTAGATAACGGGTACAATAGCTTGCTCCTTAACACTCTTATGAACTGCCACAGCGATCCTCGTCGCCTCCCTCCCCTCCTCTCCAGAAGCGTATTTCCCATGAAGGTCTTGGATGGAGCAGCCCTGCTTGAGAAGCTCGATGTTTACGATGAAGTCTTCTATGCTGGTGATCCCGTAACCTTTGAACACTGCTCTCTCGAGTTTATCCCTTTCCTCCCTGATGAAGTGGTTGTTAAACGTTCTCATACCCTCCACGTTTGTGCAGGCTTCAACCCCCCTGTTCTGCGCGTCGACTTCCCAGAAACCCTCGCTTCCCACAAGCCTCAAACCCTGGTTTACCACAGCCTCAAACCTCTCAGGGAGTATCCACGACGTGTCGAAGAACACGCTGGCACCGTTCTTAAACTCAACCTTAGCCTGTATGGAATCATACGTGTCTACGCCCATCTTCTGAAGCTTACTCTTGATACCTGTGGCATACACCCGCGTCGCAGTGCTTGACAGCAGCCATCCTACGAGGTCGTAGTAATGTATCCCTAGGAACCAAGCCGGTGAGCTCTTAGGAGCCCAACCAGGAAACCACTTGGAGGGGATTTCAATGGTGTCTTCCATCCAAGCGTAACCGTACTCAATGTTCCCCAGCTTACCATCCTCAATCGCTTTCTTCAACGCTACATGGTCAGGGTCGAACCTTTTATGGAAGTCAACCTGTAAGAGAAGATTATTTCCAGAAGCGGCTTCGATGATTTCCGTACATCCCTCTACGGTTACGTCGAGGGGCTTCTCGACGAGTATATGCTTTCCCGTCTCAGCGACGTGAACGGCGATTTCCCTATGGAGATGGTCTGGGGTGACAACCGTAACCGCGTCTAATTCCTCCTTATCCAACATCTCCCTATAGCTCGTGTAACCCTTTACTTCGAAGGCTTTACACTGCTCCTCAAGAACCTTAGGGTTGATATCCGCTAAGGCGACTAGCTCCGCTCTACCCATGTATTCAAGCTGTTTGAAGGTTTTTAAGTGGTTCGTACCGAATTTTCCACCGCCTATAACCGCTACCCTAACAACCATACATCATCACCTCATGAGGAGAAAGGAGTTAATCCGCTAATCCGCACCACTGGATTATAAACGTGGTTAAGGCTTCAGCGGATTTAAGGATATCCTCAACCTTTATCTGCTCTAGTGTTGAGTGGGCGTAGCCTATGTTGCCAGGTCCGAAGACTACAACCGGAATCTTACCCACATGCCAGAAAAGCCTCGCGTCGCAGCTGGATATCCAACCCGTAACCTTCATGGGAAGCCCAACATCCTCGCAGCTCTGAGCTAAGGTTGTAACCAGGGGATGGTTAACAGGTATGGCGTAGGAGGCGTTGTGAAGCTTGGGAAACTCCAGTTTAAAGTGCTGCTTAAGCCACTCATCTCCATGCGTGAGTATGGCGGCTTCCAACTCCCTCTTAATGTCACTCATCATCTTATTCGGTAGGAAACCAACCCCACCCTCGATCACCGCCTTAGCCGGCACCATGCTAGGCCACTCACCGCCATGCATCATACCCACATTAACCTGAACAGCATCGTATCCCTCGAAGAGGGGCTGCCCCCGGCTATCCTCAATGAGCCTCCGCTCATAATCCTCAAGTATCTGGATAACCCTCATCATCTCCTTAACCGCGCTTACACCCTCCTTAACCCTGCTCATGTGAACAGACTTCCCATCCACCGAGATCCTGAACCATATGGCTCCCCGGTTCGCAGGGTGAACCCGCATACCCGTAGCCTCGACGACGATAGCCCCATCCGCCCAAAACCCCTGCCTGAGCAAGGCGAGGGAACCGTTTCCCCCAGGCTCCTCCTCTATAACAAACTGAGCCATAACATCACCCTTCAACGTTAGTCCCAAGGCATTCAAAGCCTTCAACGCCGTCACGATGGTAACGATCTGACCCTTCGCATCGCATGCACCCCTCCCATAGATAACCCCTGCCTCCACCCTAGGATTAAACGCATCAACCCAAGTCTTCTCCGGTGGAACCACGTCGACGTGTGTGTTCAAGATAAGACTTCGCCCACCCGATCCTCTACCCCTTCTATATGCGACGCAGTTAGGTCTACCCTCATAGCTCATAACTCTCTCCGGAAAACTGTACTCCTCATCATCAGTGAGTTTTCCAGGTATGAGAACAAGGCTTGTCTCCAAGCCCATCTCCTTCAACTCCCTGTCAAGGAAGAGCTGGATCTCTCCTTCATTTCCCGTTGTGCTCGGAAAACGCATAAGGCTGCATAGAAGCTGCGTAACCGCTTCATCCTGTCCCTGGATGAACGTCTTCACATCGCCTACGAGTTTATTTTGAATATCAAACATACCTGCCTACCTTAACACGGGCTTTAACACCTTCCAGCATAAAAGCCTAACGTGGACTAAGCCTCGAAATCTGAAGGAACAGAGAAAATAACGGATGTCACAGCCACGCTTTATACATAACCTACCTTGGCTCATTTATACTTTGAAAGTTGATGGATGGAAAACAAATTACCACATTTTTTAAGACATGGACTGGACAGGGGATATACATCCATCGAGGTGTTTCCTCTAACCGTTCTCAAGTAACGTGTTTATACCACCTCAGCCTATGTTCGTGCAGGTGAGGCTTCTGGTTGACGAGAAGGCTCTGCAAGTCTTGAGGGAGATGTGTGAATCCTTCGGTCCCGCTGGTTTCGAGAGGGAAACAGCCCTAATCGTTAGAAAATATATGGCGCAGTACTGTGACGAGTGTTTCACGGATAAGCTGGGCTCGGTGGTCTTTAAGAAGGTTGGGGCGCGGGAACGCCCTCATGTCCTGCTTCCCGGACACATCGATGAGGTTGGCTTCGTCGTCTCAGGTATTGATAAGGAGGTAGGTTACCTAACGTTTAACCCGTTAGGAGGCTGG
This sequence comes from uncultured Candidatus Bathyarchaeia archaeon, assembly GCA_964396445.1. Lineage (GTDB taxonomy): Archaea > Thermoproteota > CALKCG01 > B24 > JAWCPE01 > CAYNFI01. The sequence continues at coordinate 36,992 of CAYNFI010000012.1, read as the reverse complement.
TTCGACCAAGTTCTCCTGTCTCAGAGAGTGATTGTGCGAACACAGAAAGGTGATGTGCACGGGGTCATAGCCGCGAAGCCTCCACATCTGCTACTCCCAGAGGAATTAACTAAGGTTGTGTCGAAAAACGCGATGTACATCGACATCGGGGCTACGGATATGAAGGAGGTTGAAGCCATCGGCGTCCGTATAGGAGACCCAGTTGTCCCATGGTCACCATTCTCAATTATCAGGGACGGTAAGGTAGCGATGGGGAAAGCCTTCGACGATAGGATAGGGGCCTTCATCGCCATGGAGACGGTTAGGAGACTAAGGGAGAGCGAGACCGCGCATCCAAACACCGTTTTCGGCGCAGCCACTGTGCAGGAGGAGGTTGGCGCCCGAGGGGCGGCTACAGTAGCGCATATGGTAGACCCAGATGTATCCATTGTTCTAGAGGTGGACATCGCGGGGGATGTGCCTGGGATTAAGGCAACAGAGGCTCCTGCAAAGATGAGTAAAGGTCCGTCAATCATTACCTTCGACGCCAGCATGATACCAAACCAGTTGCTGAAGGACTTCGTGATCAAAACAGCTGAAGAGGAGAAGATTCCTTACCAACTCTCACAGGTCGCAAGGGGTGGAACAGATGCCGGGCGGATCCATATGAGCAGGGCTGGATGCCCAAGCATCGTCATCGGTGTCCCAACGAGGCATATCCACAGCCATGTAGGCTTATTAAGCCTTGAAGACATCGAGAACGCGGTTAAATTAAACATCGAGCTCGTGAAGAGGCTGGATCCAGAAACAGTACAAAGCTTCACAGCCCTCTAGTAAAGCCTCCCATCGTTCACAAACCTTAACATAGGTATAGAACCTAAGCACAGCATAAAACCGGCTCGTTGCAAAGACTTCGGACATAACCCATCCAAGCTACAAACGAGTCTCCGCAGCTACCGCATCTCACTCCTTTAAAATAAGGAGCATGGTTGACGATGAGATGACAATGACGCCGCTTACGATGAAGGGAAGACTGACGTCCACGGATGCTAGGAAACCTGTGAGTATAGGACCGAAAACCCATCCGGTAGAGGTTATAGCCTGAACCGTGTTTGTGTCCCTACCACGGGTTGTTTCACCGCTGAACCGCTGGATTAAAGTGGCTTGAGCTGGAATCCACACAGCGGCTCCTAGAACATCATGTGAAAGCCACAGAGCTGTCGCGGCTGTGAAGTCTGGTGCAAGCCCTGAAAGAGTGATCGTTGCTCCCTCGAAGATGAGGGACCCAACGCATAGCCATTTCAACCGTTCCTTAACGACCAACCCTGTGAAAAACATCGGTACGCCTAGACTTAGGCGGTGGAGACACATGATCAATGCCGAGGAGACAGGGGATACCCCAAATTTTAAGGTGAAGAAGAGGGGCATGATAAAACTGTGGCTTGTAGACATCCCTACGGTGAAGATGAGGAATGCAAAGGCGATAAGCCATAGGTTCGGAGACATCGATTTTAAAGAAAAGACTTTACCGAGGCTTAGGCGGCTCCCAGGGCTTATGGTACGCATCCGTTCCTGAAAGGCGGCTGTGAAAAGGATGAGCGCGGCGAGTAGGATTAAGCCTCCAAAGAGGAAGGTATAATCGAAACCTAGGACTAGGAGCATAGAGCCAGCCACAAGCTGTCCAACACCTTGAAACGTCCACTCAAACCCCCTCGTTCGCGCCAGTAGTTTTGTGAAGCCCAGCCTCGCGTGGTCGTATAGTAGAACCGGGTGCATAGCTTCACGGATTGAGGAAGCCATGTTGCTTAAAACCTTCACGGTGAGGAGTTCCCAAATCCTATGAACCACCGGCGTAACCAAGGTTGCGATGGAGGCAAGGGCTAGGGACAGGGCATAGTACGTTTTACGACCTGAAACATCAGATTCAGCGCCTATGATCACCGAGAACAATGACAGGGTTAAGGCCGCCGCGGCGAAGATGAACCCCATGTTCGCAAAGGAGAATCCAAGGCTGTCGAGGTAGTAGGGGAGGATGAACTCTGATAACCCTATAGCCGTACCGAAGATGGCTGAAACCACGGTTACAACAAGGATGTTTCTATCCATGGCGGCATCCCACGGGTTTAGATAACGCCAGCTTCGAACATAAACATCGCTTCCTCTTAACCTTCCTTAAATACCATACCCATCAATATTAGTGTCATAGGTGCGCTTATGTCCTATCCAAGGATGTTCAAGGAGGAGTTAATTGAACACGGGGAGACTTTTTCATTGACCGTTCTGGAGCTGAAAAACGCTCTACTAGTTTTCTTCAACGAGGGGAGGGAAACGAGGCTCGGCACCATGGCTGTTTCCATGCCCCCAATCAACGCTCAATGCGCATCCTCTATTCTCTTGGGGGACCGAAACACGGTTATGACGAGGGTTTTCGCGGAGAAGTTCGCATCAGCCACGGGTAAGATATCCTTGGTATCAGTTTATTCCCAAGCTGAAAGCCTCGAAGGCACTGGTTCGATTAATGTGTTCCTGAAAATGGTTAAGAAAGCCCTCAGCCTTCTTTCCCAAGGGGTTGAAGAGCCTCAGAAATGATCGACGCCCCCAGCTACTTCACCGAGTACAGAGTTCCTTTCCAGTCTCTGAATCAACAAGCTTGTTTACGCTATCTGTTCCATATGGTTTATCTCGAATCCGCTTAGGAGCCAGTTATGGAACATTTTACCGAATTCGTAGTCTATAAGCCTCGCTTCGCTCTCTTCCTCCTCGCGCATCGCTGAGGCATCGTCGGGGTTCAAGTATTCCCGAACTCCGCTTTCAAACCTGTATTTCGCCCACTGTAGGCAGATGCAGTTGAGGATGACTTCTGCCAACATAACTAGGGCTTGGGGAGTCCTCTCTTTAATCAACTTGTCCCCTTTATCGCCGAAGTAGTTTTTAAGGACTGGAGCAGACATGTGGATGTATATGATGCCGGATTCTCGGTCGAAGCTAGACCTTCGCCTTGCATCCTTCTCAAAGTCTAGGCTGTATCCCTTGAAGAAACCCCCGTGCATAAGCTCCTCTAAAACATGCACTTCAGCCCGCGCTTCCCTCGATGAACTCCGAGCATACACATGCCCTCGCTGCCCGGACTTTACACCTTCAACCTCAACGCTTACCATCGAAACTTTTCCGGTTTGAGGCCGCGGTATCTCTAAAGGTTCTCCCTCCCCGACTACCTTAATGTTCAGATTGTCCGATTCGCAGGCTACGAGGTTCCCTGGGCTGATTACGCCGATATCGACTAGGAGCCTAAGCCTAACCCTTCTCCCCTCGTAGACCCACACCTTGTTGGGTACAAAGTCGAAACCTGAGGGTGCGAATAGTGGGGATTCAGTAATCACGTTTACTATGAGATGGGCTGTTATTTTTTGGAAAGAAGCCGTTACCGTAGCCTGGGTTCCAGGTTGTTCGCCCATGATCAGAATTGGAAGCCGCAGCGGGTTTTCTACATTGATATCTGCCGGTATCTCAGCGGAATCGCTGGGTTCAAGGTGAATATGGGGGTTATCCGTTTTAAGTGCGATAATAGAGCCAGCCGGTACCTTAGACAGATCCACGACCAATCGAACTGTCCTCGTCTGTCCACTCTCAATCTTCATCTCGGCAACGCTGAACATGATACCGTTCTCTGGTATACGGGGTATAGCTTCAACCTCGCCCTCCCCGAAGCTCAGCTCCGTCTCTTTCCGCATCAACGTATTGATCCTTGCGAAGGCAAGTTTAAACCTCTTATCAAGCCTTTCGTCGACCTTAACCCCCGTTAAAGGTCTTTCAAACTCTAAGCGGTCCACAACCTTAGACAACCTATCGTGTATCCGTTGTCTAAGCAGTTTATTAAAGGGGTGATTGAAGTCCAGACCTTCACGGCTTTCAAGGATCACTGTTCCATCCTTGCGGAAGAGTGTTTTAAACCCAGCTATCTGGACTTCCCCGAAGAGACAAGCTGCACTCGATTCATAATCGAATCCGAAGAGGTTTAAATCGAGTACAGCATGGTTTTCATCGACGACGAGTAGTCCTCCTTCACGTTTCTCCCCGGGTTCCTGATTCAGCTCATGCTCCGCCGCGCACACGGTGAGGTCGACGTCGAAGGACAAAGCGTTGAAGGCGAGTTTCAAGCTGTCTTTTTCCATAAGTTTCCCGCTTGGGGATTTGTAACGGAGGTCAAAGGTCTCACCTGTATCGCAATCAATAAGCTCTACTTTTCTATCAGGGTCTGATAGGATCTTCCACAACATGTGGAAGGATTCAAGGCTTTCACTCAAGCCTTTCACCCGCGGAGAATGTTGGTCCAAAGGGACCTCGAAGTAAACAAGCGTGCCGTTTTCGTTCACGTTTAACTCCCTAATGTTACTAATCCGCTCATTGAATCCCTTCATCGCCGCGAGAGCTTCCGCCTCATCAGCTATGAAGTACTGAGGAACATCGTTCTCAAGTTTAAACTTGCAGTAAGTTACATAACCGTCATTGACCGTCAAGATCACACTGTTTTTCATCGTGCAGAGGGCGTCTTTCGCTCCTTGACCAAAGTAACCCCTCCTCGTATTACCGCTGGTGTCCGCACCATACCTACCGAACTTTTCACCCATGGTTTCATGGGAAATACCCTCAGCGTAATCGCGGACACAGAAGGCCTTGACTGTAACAAGACCCCTTTCCATCTTCTTCCAATAACCAACTTGGATCAGCCCACTAGTCTTCAAACCAGCCTGTTCAAGCCGGTAATAACTATCGTCACAGTTAGTGATGATCTCCGTCAGAGCTTTCACAGGGCTTCCCCTAATGGTTGTCCGCATACGCCGAACGGTGTGACGGGGGACCGCCACGATCTCCTTCCACCCTTCTATGCTCATGATACTCTCCCACCCATGTTTTGGTACATCAAGCACGTTACGCGGGATTCTTGGGAAATCCCCACCGACATCGTATAGGTTAGATGTCCTTTGTATAGGTTATGAAAAAGAAACTTTGAAAAAACAGGGTTAGAAACCACAGGTTTTACACAATAGGAGAAGTTTTTCGCCGAAATGGGGAAAAAAGACATTACATAAGAGTATTCCTCGGTGTTACCGAAGAAGCTTGGTGCGAGATTTGCTTTAAATATTGAGGTAAAAAGATGGTTTATGAAAAGTTTCTAATTCACTTTCTTAAGTAGCCGAGTTGAGAAAGGAACGTAGCATTTCTTTGATCTACGTCACCTTCTTCCTTGATTTACTGGAATATGAGAACGGGTAAAAATAATCACGGTATACAGTATTTCAACGGTCAGTAGGAGACTATCTCGGATAGAGCGGGTTTACCTAAAACTTCTTCACAAACCTTTCCAACCTTTTCTCTATACACTTCCTTCGTGTAGACTCTTACTATATTCAAGTAAGTTCTTAATACATCGACGATCCTGGAAATCTCCGTGAGGCGTTGAGGAACCTTTTCACCTGTCTTAGTCTTTATGAAGACAGGTATATCCATAGGTTGAACCTCTATTGCATGCCGATAGGGTACGGAGGGCAGGGAAGGTGTGTCAATAACGATGTCTTCAGGAGCTACCCCAGCACGTGCGGAGATTTCGCCTACGATCTGCTCCCTAACAGCCTCGTTTGTAAGGATGCTTGTCACAAGCCTGTCTTCTACGAAGAAGGTTCTTTCGTAAGCACACTTGAGAAGCTTTCTCTCCTCAATGTCCTTAACTACCTGTCTGGCTTCGGTGCATCTGTAGAGTATGGACCAAACGGTGTAGTCGTCTAGGGCTAAGTAGTCTTCAGCTGAGCCAAAGTGGAGGAAGCCCTGCTCCTCCTCAGCCCTCTCCAAAGCCTTCAGAAGCATGATCTCAACGGCTCTTGAAGCCCGATGGAAGTATATGGCCCTGAAGGATTCGAGTCGGGCTAAAAGGAAGGCTTCCAGTGTAGGCAACGCCGACAAGTTTACGGCGAGGTTTCCATCAAGGACATCCATCGTATAAATAAGACGGAAAACATCCACAGAACCATAACCAGCACCTGTGTGGTATGAATCCCTGATGATGAAGTCCATTTTATCCACGTCGACTGAGCTTCGAACTACTTGGTCTAGGAAAGGCCTTTGAGAATCATGGAGATTCCCAACAGCTAATCTGCTAAGCTCATCAGGGTTGAAGCCTTCATCTCTAAGAGTCTTTGTAAGCCCTGAATTACTTATGATCCATGAAGCCATATCCTCATGAGTCCTGTTCAAACACTTGATTAAAAGAGGTTCGAAGAGGTGGCTGAAGGGCCCGTGACCAACGTCGTGAAGCAAAGCCGCCAGCCTCAGCTTATGAACATCTTCATCTCCAAGACCCACTGGGAGGCTGCGGGCTAGAAAACCGGCGAGGTGCATGGTGCCTAGGACGTGCTCAAAACGCGTGTGGTTAGCGGCGGGGTAAACATACTCTACCCCAGCCAACTGCTTAATCCTCCTCAGCCTTTGAATTGCACGCGTATCTATGACCCGTCTCTCACTCTCTGAAACGTGAACGTAACCGTAGAGAGGGTCCTTTATAAAACCCCAAGGCTGCTTCGATGGAGGGGTTACAGAGAGCATGCTTATTAAAGAGATAGGTGTTTGAGGCTTAAATAGGCTTCCCTCTTATTCGCCAATAACACCTTACGTGAGGACATAGCTCAACTTTACCTCAGTAGACTTGGCGTAGAGGCATTTACAAGCTCCAAGTCTTTTAATAGCCGCCCTTAGACTATAGTTTCCATTGTTAAACCACATCAGAGGAGCGGCGAATAGAGACAGTGTTAGTAGAGGAGGAGGCGACTATAAATGAAAACCAGTCCGTTAAAGGTTCCAGCTGTCGGGCTTACAAACTTATTAGCTGAACTAGAGGAAACCATACGAGTCAAGGATGTTTATGATTGTTCTGTGATGGAAAGACTTGAAAGCGTCGGGAAAACCGTTCCGCCAACCGTCCTCACGCAAATTGTTGAAGCCGTTAAAGTTCTCCTAACCCCTAAATCTCATAAGCCCCACATTGGGTATTTCATAGTCCTAGCTGGCTTGGATAGGTCTGGTAAGGAAACCCAGTGCTTTAACCCGGGTGAGTTGAGGGGCGTCAAATCCATCTACAAATACTTAACAGAAAGCGCTTTCAAAGTGCTTCCCATCAACCTACCCTCCTATAAAACCATGCTCGGTTCCCTAGTCGGAGCTTACCTCGGCAGGGCTGAGCTTGGTTATCCTATTAAAATCATGGGAAGCCTATCCGAGAACTATGCTTGGATCCTTTGGACACTCGACAGGGCTCAGCACAACCCTACGGTAGGGAAATGGCTGGAAGCGAGAGCTAGAAACGTTGTCTTAGCGAAACGTTGGACGGAGAGTAACCTCGTCTATCAGAAGGCTCAAGGAATCGAAGAAGCCCGGGTTCTACGGCTTGAAAGAAACATCGTGCAACCAAGGTACACTATCATCATCGACATCCCTGTTGAGGAGGCTCATAGAAGGACGGTGGGCTCCGGTTCACCAGCTGATAAGTACGAGAGGCTAGCTTTCCTAGAAAGGGTTCGGGAAAACTACATCAACCTTCAAAGAAGCCAAGCTTTCGGGGAGGTTTACATGGTAAACGGGCTTCAAAGCCCTCGGAGAGTAAATGAGGCGATCCTGAGGAAGCTTCAGTGCTTAGGTCTATAAGCGTTCTGAAGACTTGGTTTTTAAACGGCTTTAATGCTGTGGATATTTATCCGTGGAAGCCCACTTCCATCAAGCTCAGCGTTGACCCCATTAACTATAAACTTCAGGAGCGCTTCTAAAGGCGTCCTCCTAGGTCCCCTTTCATGAAAGACACGTATGTCTAACGCTTCCCTGTAGAAAGTAAGGCGTAGGAGATGCCGGTCGAACTTTAAGGGTTTACGTTTACCCCCTTCACATACGTAGTAGCAACATATGATTAGGAAGTCAAGGTTTGGGAAAGCTTCTACAGTAATACGCCGCTTAAGCTTCACAGCTTCATCTCCATCGAGGTAATGGAAGGTAACAGCGTGGGCTACACCCACCTCAAACCTCATATCACACAGAAGCTCATCCGTTATATTGGGAATAGACCCAGCTTTACTGTTAAAACTCTGAAAGACGTTGATAAAGGCTTCCTGCAGCCTAGCCCTTGGACACCTCGTAGAAAGCACAGCGGAAGCGTGTATTGTTGCTGGGAAGTTGAGGAAGAACCCGTTAAGGTCTTGAGTCCTTCGCATCGAAGACCCCTCCTTGAAGTACTGGCGCCCACTATTTCCAACCCATAATTCAGGTGTAAAAACATATAACTCTATGCGAGGATGAAGTCTACTCCACCCAGTTTAGTTCTGATGGGATACGCGTCAAAATATCCCATAGTGGAAGGAAAAGGTAAAGGCTTGGAAAAAATGAACGGTAATGCCCCTATGGATATAAATTTCACAGATCGAGGCAGAACCATGTGTTGAAAGCCTAGCGGGGAAGTCACAACGTATAAATAACGGCCTTTAGCTCTTAATGATGGTTCGGTGCTTGGGTTGAAGGTTCCAAAGACGATTAACACGTACTGCCCCAGATGCCGTAAGCATACTGACCATACGGTATCCCTTTACAAGAAGGGTAAGGAACGCAGCCTCAGCGCCGGAAGGAGGCATCACGAAAAGGAACTGCGTGGTTATGGAGGTCAGAAGTTCCCCGAGTTGAAGAGGACTGCTAAAACAACGACCAAGCAGCTTTTAAAGCTGAAGTGTAAGGTTTGCGGACACACCCTTGAAAGGCTTGGTATACGCCTCCGTAAAATTGAGTTGAAGACTTAGCATTGCAGGAGTATTCAAACTTTTTACAACTCGGCATAACCGTCGATGCCTTGGTAAGGCATATTGAGAGCTGGGCAGGATAAACGAAGGCTTTATAACTTTTAACCATGTACTAGTAAGCGAGGCTGTTTAGGAGGTAGACGGGTTGCCCCTAGCCTTTGTGCTCATAAACGCTGAGATCGGGGAGGAAGCCGAGGTTATCAAGGCTTTGAAGAAGATCGAGAACGTGAAAGAAGCTCATCTCATATACGGTGTCTACGATATCATCGCCCGTGTTGAAGCTGACAGTATGGATAGACTGAAAGAGATCATCACTTGGAAAATGAGGAAGCTTGACAAGGTCCGTAGCACCCTCACCATGATTGTCATCGAAGGGACGTGAAAAAAAGTTTTTTCCCTAAACCCTTTCCCTCTATCCTATAGAATCCTACTCTACGTCTATAAGCTTCCCTAAGCATTTAAAAACCATTAAGGCGGCTTCCCTATCGGGTTTCTGGTTTGTTGTAGCTCCGAGAAAGCAGACTCCCCTCATGCCCCTTAGCCTAGCTAAACCAACGATGAGACCTGAAGGCCCAGGGATCTTTCCCTCTCCCATTATTTGCGCCTCACATCTCTTCGCAAGGGTATCAGCGATCTTCTTCGACGTAGCGGCTACGTAGACCCCTGTCTTCCCAGGCTCTGCCAGGTAGCCATCCACCGTTATGACTCTCCTGCAACTCCTTTTAGACGCGAATCTCAAGATCATATCTGAGACGATGTAATGCGCTGGAATATCGTTTGGGTCAGGGTGGATATTCCCACGTAGAATGATCAAGTTTGGGCTATGCTCAGTTGAGGCGTAGCACATATACCTTGGGAGGAGACTGACACCCCGTGTGTTCACGGTTACGTAGTCAGGGAAATAGGGGGAGTATAAGCTCGCGAAAGGCACAGCCCTTACATGCTCGATGAGGAGCCTAACGGTTAACCATCCAACATCTCCGTAGCCTTTAAGCCCAACGATAAGGACTGAGTCCTCAAACTTAGGTCTTACCTTAAGCTTAAACCTAGAAGTTTTCAGAGCCATAACGACATCCGGTTCCTATGATCACGTTGTGTGATTATTACGCGCCTTTATGGTTTAACCTCTACGCTTAATTTAATATAATCGATAGGTTTACCAGGGGGATAGAGGGAATAAATAGGAAGCCCAAGGAGTTTTCTGGGGCGGGTTTCAACGAAGCTATGTGTTTCAACCTACGGTATAATCAAACCCCAAGAAAGGGATAGGATTCTCCGAGTTGTAAAGGAATGCTACCGGAGGATTGGAGCCAACTTAGACATAGTCGACCTATACCTTGTGGATTCGACGGATACGGTAAAGACGCTTATAAGAGCTGAGAAATCAGCATTAGGAATAGACGAAACCTTGGATGAGGATTTCCACTCCTTCCACGACGCATGGCGGGGTGTCCCAAGAATAACGCTGTGTCTTGATAGGTTAAACATCCTTCCAAGATTAACCCGCGTCGGCTCCGTCAGGCACGAGGTAGGGCACAGCATTCTCCATGGTTCCCTCGAATACTACGTCTTCAACCTAGGCTCTGATGCTTTAACCATGGCTGAGCGAAGAGGCGTTAGAAGCAGCGTTCTCAAAGAGATCCTTTTCCTAGCCTCAGTGGCTGTGAAGGATTATGAGGTTACACGCTTACTCCAAAACCATGGTTATGAGAGGGATCAGACAGCGCTAAGTCTTCACCATCTAAAACCTTCACGCGATGACCTCGTTGCTTGGGAAATAGCAGAGTTAGGATATGATATGAAGCTCCTATACCTCACAGCCCAACTTAAACCCTTAGCTGTGGCGTTACCTTTGCTTAAAAGCCGACGATATGGCGAGGTTACGCGGAAAGGCGTGAATAATTTCTTAAGGCATCTTCCCCCACCAGTAAGGGATGGTCTTTCCAAACTTCTTAACACCGCGTTCCCAAGGTTCAGAGATGATACGCATCGGAATGTGAGGTTTCTAGTTAATGAAGTCTTAACGCATTCGTTTTCTACGTTTTCTCAATAAACGTGTCTTAAGGTAGCCTAGTTTCTACAACTGAGCTCATTTCCAGTCAGGTGCGATATAGGATTCACCGAATTCTGATTGGTTTATGTTTTCCAGCTAGGGCTCTTTTAACCCCTTTAACTAGGGGGATCGAGGCGATGATGCCTATAGACATCTGTCCGATGTTTATAGGTACCTCGCCGAGTGCGTAGATTACGCCAGCTTCGGGAAAGAGGATTTGCCCGAGGATGAAGTTTTCATAGATGAAGTAGCCTGTGATCATCTCCGACCCAGCTACGAGTAAAGATGCAACGGTCCAGCCGAGGCGGGAGTCAGCTTTGAGACCTGAGACCGTGATAAGTATAAAAGATACAGAGGCAAGACCGCCCCAGAAGACGTCGGGTAGTGTAAATGAAATCGTAATACCCCCAATCTGACCTAGATACGGTCCGCTGAACCCTAGGTAGGTTTCCACATAGCCACTTAGGTACGTTGTTCCAACGAAAAATATAGCGAATCCCACGGTTATGGCTGTGATGATGGTGAAAATTCTCCAACTCCTAGGCTTTTTAAAGGGGCTTCGTGAGCCTAGCCAACCCGCGGTTAAAGCCTCTAAGGCTTTAATAAGGAGAGTGGCTGGGGCGAAGTAATAATAACCTCCCAAGAGGTCGGCGAGCATAGTGCCGACCCCGGATACAAAGGCTCCTATAAATGGTCCTAAAAGTAACGCCGACATATAGACCATGATCTCACTGACGTTAAAGTAACCCTTAGTTGCAGGCACATAGACCATGAAGACCATCGTTAAAGTACACGTAAGCGCGGTGAAAACCGCGGTTAGACTGATGCTCTTTGTCGTAACCCTCATCTTCCTAACTGATACCTGTGACATCTAAGGTACCTCTGAGATCGTAGTATGCCCACAAAGGAATAGACAACTCGCCTATTAAGGAATAACCTGCATGTTTAAATCTTCATGAAGAGGCAATTAAGCAGTATACTCCCCCATCCTAGGAAGACCTTATAATAAAACCTGCGTAGTGGAAAGCATTAAACGATTTTAAACGCGGGATGGTTTATTCACATAGAGCAAATCCAACGTGGTGTGCATCATGCGCATACGATACTTCACGTATCAATCCCCTTTAGGCACTATCTACATCGCTTCAACGGAGAATGGGGTATGCAAGGCAAGTCTTAACATTACTGATGAGGAATTCACGGAAACCTTGAGAAGGTGGACGGATTTGAAACCGTCTAGGGATGAAGATTCCTTCAACGTTCTGAAGAAGGAACTTGACAGTTACTTCGCGGGGAAGCCGACCCAGTTCAGTTGCTCCATCGACTGGGTTAGGGGAACGCGGTTCCAACAGGACATTTGGAGAGCACTTTTGAAGATACCTTATGGGGAGGTGGGAAGCTATAAGGACATTGCCATAGGTATTGGGAAACCTATGGCTGCTCAGGCAGCTGGGTCGGCAATCGGTAAAAACCCGGTATTCCTCATAGTACCATGCCATCGGGTTATAAAGTCGAATGGGACGATAGGCGGATACGGTTACGGCTTAGAAGTGAAGAAGAGGTTGCTGGAACTTGAGGGTGTAAAGTTGCATAGATGGGAAAAGGAGAAACGCTTAGCTCCAGGTTACCTAGCAAAGACTGAGTAATAGATTCTAAAATCATGAAGACAAGACTCGTTGAAGTTAAGGTTATTTCCCGCGGGCATTTATTTTAGAGGGGTACAACTGATGCGCGGGCTTAACATTGAAATGAAAGCTAAGGCGAATTCACTGGAAGGTTTACAGAAATTTTTAAGCAACCTCAAAGCTGAGCATATCGGAGTTTTCAATCAAGTTGACACGTACTTTAACGTTTCACATGGGAGACTGAAGCTGAGGGAGACCCTTAATTCAGGAAGGGGTGAGCTTGTCTACTATGAAAGAAGGAACGTGGAAGGACCAAAGCTAAGCTCCGTTTACACCGTTGAGATCCCTGAACCTGCAGTTACGAAAATGATCCTAGAGAAGGTGTTAGGCGTATGGGTGATCGTGGACAAGACCAGGGAAGTCTTTCGATACGCTGGTGTAAAGGTACACCTAGACACGGTTAAGGGTCTCGGGAACTTCCTTGAACTTGAGAAACAGATTGAAAACCGGGAAGCGGAGGCTCGAAAGAGCAAGCGTTTAATTAAAGATTTAATGAAGAAGATGGGAATCTCACGAAGAGACCTTCAGAGGGGTTCCTACAGCGACCTAATCCTACAACGGAAGAGACGATAAGAAATTGATGCTTATAGACTATGTATTAAACCACACCGTTTTTCAGAAACCTTAGACTTATAAACGTCGTGGTCATGGACCTTGAAGGCGGCTAAAAAAGCGGAAGCCTGTGTGAGAATAGAATTTCCAGACGAAGGATGCGCATACGGAGTATACGAAGCCTTAAAACCTGAAGCCTTGAAGATGGTGACTCTTAGGTCACGGGTTAAAGTGGAGCTTGAGAAGAATACCCTTATCATGCATTTCACGGCAGCCGATTCGGTTGCTTTAAGGGCTTCCATGAACTCCTATCTCAGGTGGGCACTCAACCTCAAGAACTGCTATGAAGCCCTAAAGTAAATATAGGTTTAAAGGATACCATGTGAATGCACCTTTCAGCCTCTCCCATCCCGCTAAGAGTCGATTTTAATTTCCCCTCTAATTCAAAACGGATTCAAACCCTTTGCATTTGCTAATAGGAAGCCTGAGGGTTAACCAAACACTATAGTATTTCTACACTCATTTACCCCAAGATACGAAAGTTACTCTTCGGCTAACCTCCATAGGTATGTAGGAAGGCCTAAAGGGCATGTCCATACATTTACCCTTAATCTCCTCTACGAGTTCAGAGAGGGTCATACTTTGACGGAACTCATCCTTGACAGTCGACCTCTCCCTTATTACTACGGGTAACATCTCGCTTCGCAACTCCCTATCACCTACCACCACTATGTATGGCACCCAACCTGTCTTGGCTTCCATAACCCTCCTAGGCACGGAGAGATTTCTATCATCTAAGGATATACGTATCTTCTCCCGACTGACTTTCTCCGCGACCTCCCTGCATTTCTCCCGATGCCTTTCAGCTACGGGGATCAATCTTACCTGATCTGGGGAAAGCCATAAGGGAAGCATTGGAGCCTTCCCTCTTTCCTCATCCTTCGCCGCTGTTTCAAGGATAGCGTACAATGTTCTCTCGATGCTGCCGAAGGAGGAGGCGTGAAGTATGATGCATGGATGTTTCTTCCCATCCTCGCCTACGTAGTTGATCCCAAACCTCTCCCCGTTTTTCACATCATACTGCACAGTGGAGACTTGGACGTTGGCTTCGTCACCACCTATGGCTTGATACTCGTTTTTAATGGCGTAGTAGTGAGTCATCTCATCAGTAATCTTAATGAAGGCTGGGACACCCATCTCCACGCTTAAACTTTTCAACCAACCCTTGTTGGATTCATAGAACCACTCGACACCTTCCCATCCTAGAACCCAGTTCCCTTTCGCGATCACCCTATCCATCAAGTCCTTAAAAATGATACAGAGCCTTTCAAACTCTTCCTTAGCCTGTTTCTCATCGCCGCAGAAGCAGTGCTGGTCTGTCATGGTGAAATGCCTTAGCCTCCTCAAACCCACAAGTTCACCGCTGAGTTCCCTCCTGAAACACGGGACCTCCTCGTAAACTTTCACGGGAAGATGTCTATAACTGAACCCTGCCTTCTGCATGTACGGGAAAGCCCCTGGGTCCGATGAAAACCTTAAGACGAATGCCTCGTGCTCAAACTCCATGCCGTAGTCTCTTTCATGGAACTCTCCCATGAGCTCCCTTATCTCCCTAACACTTTGACGGTATATGAGGGGGTTCTGGATCTTCATGGCGCCCCATGGCAGAGCAACATTGTAAAGGGCATAATCTTTGATGAGGTCGTAGACTAGGACGCCGTTTGGGTAAAGCTTGAAATGTCCAACGTCGCTTTCTGGGCAATAGTCTAGAAGCTCGAGTTTCCTCATGTAATCAATGTGTTTAGGGCTTCCCTTAGGCGGGTTTCCCTCAAGCTCATTCCTGACAAAAACCCTTAGAAGCCTGTAAACCTCACCTGGTTTACTGAAAATTGGGCAGTCCTTCCAGTTCATAGGACTGACCTCATACTCTTTTCCATCGTAGTCTACGAGGATGAACCTCTTGAACCTCCCCGCTCCCTCGGCTTCCCCAACCTCCACGCCTTTAGGCTTCACCTCCTTAGCCACGGGAGTTATGAACCTAGAAAGCTCTGAGAGAGGATGACCCTTGCATTTGAGTGAAAAGCTCTTATACCAGCCGAAGGGGCTGCGTTCTACGTTGAACCCTCTCCTTAAAAGTTCCTCTTCCAACGCCTTTAAAATAGGAACGGCTTCACGGGGGGAAGCAAGGTTTTGAGAGAGATGGGCATATGGGTAAACAACAATGCTTCGAGCACCAACTTTGCCAGCTACATCCGCGATGCTTTTAGAAGCCTTGTCCACAACCTCCTCAGGTTTTCCCCCATCGACTTCCTCAACGGTTGTGAAAACGACTAGAACCTCTTCAAACACTTTACTCTTCTTACATTCCTCAAGAGCCTCAGGTTCCTTTATGGCTTGGCGTACAACTTTCCACTCGAAGCTGTCGGCGTGGATGAGAAGAAGCCTCAAATAATTACCCCCTCAACAGCGTCTGTTCAGCGTATTACCTTGAATGATAGGCATTTAACTATTATGTTCAGTTTCATAAGGGATTTGAAGTATTAACCTCCATCATCGATGCTTGCAGTGGTTCAATCGACTAGGCGGCGAAGCCGCGGAGGTAAACGCCTCGTTGAAAACCTCGAAACGGGGTTAAACCTCCGAAGCTACGGAGTTTCCTCCTCTACCTTAACCATAACGTCGACTCTTTTCTCGATCCTGTCAACCTTGCCGTCACGGATCCAGAAGATTCTATCCGAGACATCGATCATCTTCAAGTCGTGGGTGGCGGTTACTATGGTAACCCCCTTCTCTTGGTTAAGCTGACGTAGAAGGTTGATGACATCCAGACCTGTGTGAAGGTCTAGGTTACCTGTAGGCTCATCGGCGAGGACGATGACAGGGTCGTTGGCTAAAGACCTTGCGATGGCAACCCGCTGCTGCTGCCCGCCTGAAAGCTCAGCTGGTTTGTGACTGAGGCGGTCGCCCAGCCCTACGCGGCTTAGGATATCCGTAGCCCTTCGCATCCGCTCTTCCCTCGGCACACCAGCGAAGATCATGGGGAGGGAAACGTTCTCATGGGCTGTAAGCACAGGGATAAGGTTGAAGGTTTGGAAGATGTAACCAATCTTCCGACACCTTAACCAAGCCAACTCGTAGGCATCGAGCTTAGCGATGTCCACTTCATCGATGTAGATTCTACCCCTCGTGGGCCTATCAAGTCCACCGATCATGTTGAAAAGCGTGGTCTTCCCGCTTCCACTGGGACCCATGATGGAGAGATACTCCCCCCTCCTAACCCTCATACTGACCCCGTCGAGGGCTTTAATCGTGATGTCACCCATTTGATAGTATTTAGCAAGGTCCTCGGTCTCAACCGTGTACTCATACCTCATCTAATTCTCTCTCCTTCGCGTAACTACCATGTAACAATGAGAACACTGGGGATAAAAAGATAACGGTTAATTAAATAAAAGAGAGGAGCTGTTTCGAAGCCAGTTTTCCAACATCTAAAGGTTTATTACGTTTTTCCCAAGGTTTAG
>CAYNFI010000012.1:0-20277 GCA_964396445.1 uncultured Candidatus Bathyarchaeia archaeon | reverse complement strand
GCTCCTCTGTCACATCGAACTGCTCAAGCACCCTTAAAGCGGCGGGTACCACTTGGTTCTTTACATAGTAGTCAAAGTCTAGGTTCTCATAGGATGACAGTATGTAGGGTTCAACCTTCTCATAGAGCTTTCCAGGCTTCCTCGTCACAACGTATCCAACTTTATCCCCTAGGGTGAGACGCCAGCCTTCCTTCATAAGCTTCCTAGCTGCTTCCACATGCGGTGTTTTAACCTTATACTCCCCTAAGGGTTTTGTAAGGGTCTTCCAGAGGATGAGGTCTCTGTAGGGAACCCTTCCATCCTTAAGGTCTCTGATGAAACACCTCACATACTCAACAGCTTTCTCAGGGGCCTTCTCCTTAAGGAGTATCTCTAAAACCTTCTCCTGAACATTCTTCGAAGCCTCAGTCCAATCCCCTCTAGCAACTTCAAAACCAGCGATGTTTAACCGCCCGTCTGAGAGTAATCCAGCGTACCTTTTCTTCGCCTCGGTGAAGAGAACCCTTTCGTAAAACTCGTCTGGCTTAATCTCTAAGCCAATATTTTCCCGAACATGCGCAAGGAAGAGCCTAGTCTTCTCCTCATCATACTTTATAAAAATAGAGTCAGTGTCACTGTAGATGACTTCCAACCCCAAGGCTCTAGCGAGGTTTAAAGCACCTAGGATCGTCGCCCTGCCCCAAGCAGCCGTAGCCTCAGCGACGGGTTTCAAGTACCATCGGGCGCCTACCCAGCCGGCGTACCCATAGCACGCGTTTGTAATAATTTTCACAGCCCGTTGCCGGGCATCGAGGACACGGTATTCTAAGCTGGTAGGTGGAAGCTTCACCAATGCTTTTCTAATCTCGTCCCTTGCGGCTATAAGCCTCGATAGAGCCTTTTTATAGAAACCCTCAGGTTCCTTCACGAACCTGTGACCTATCTCAGGTGCTATATGGGTTCCTGTGGGAGGATCTGGCGCACCTGGTTCGAGATAGGTGTCTGGTGAGAGGTTATAGGCGATCATGAGGTTTGGGTAGAGGGCTTTAAAGTCTAGAGCCGCAACACCTTCGTGAACCCCTTTTTTAGGCTCAAGGACGATAGCTCCTTTGTAAGGTATGTAGGGCTGTTCAAGCCTTCTAGGGATGAGTTCGTTGAAGGCGAAGGCTTGGTTGATGAGGTGGGATTCAACTCGGAAACCTGTAGCCGCCGCTCCAACATTGTCAACGGGTAAACCGACGAGGTTTGAAAGCTGGAAGGTGAAGTCTAGAAGAACGGTGGAAATCCCCATGACGCTTTCAACGTTTTCCAAAGCCCACTTCAAAAGGATAGGACGTTTGGCAGGGTCTTCCCAGTATGTAGGTATATCAAACTCATCGACCATTGTTCTTTCAGCCGGCTTCATAACTCCGAGGTAATCGGCTACGTTTTCTAAGGTTTTCACCTTAACCTGGGTGATGTCATCGGTGAAGTCGTAGAGGTCAATGTTGCCACGGCCTGTGACGGAGATATGCCCGTAGACGCTTGTATGGGGCTCTGAGTTATCCCTGTCGACTTGAAGCCTTACCCCAAGCCGCTTCGCACGTTCAACTAGGTACGACCAGTCTCTATGGTTTGTTCCATAACCTACAATGATGTCAGGGTTGAAGCTATGCATGAAATCTATGAAGGCTTCTACGGTAGGTTTATCATCTCCATCCTCTGCCTTGAAGTGCCTCCGCTCCCCAGTGCTTGTCTTCACAGTTACCAATACGACGGGGTCATGTTCAGGCTTCGGGTCGCCTTTAGAGCTGTAACAGACGATGGAGAAGGCGAGTATCTTCAACTTGGGGATTTGGAGGGCTTTAACAGGTTCAGGTGTGGCCCTAGCCACGTAAACCTTATCAACTCCAGGATAGGTTTTACCAATTTCCTCTCCCTCGACTTTAAGCCACCCAGAGGGATTTATCCTATAATCGATGAGGTACCGCGTTGAATAACGTATATCGTCTTCCAGATGGTCTTGTACACCAGGGATTTCCGAAAAGGTTGAAACGTATTTCCCTACTAGGTCTGGGTTTCGAAAACTTACCTTAACAGCTTCTACGGGCTTCCCGAAAAACCTCTTCTCCAGAACCTCAATCTTTAGAAGCGGGGGGAAATCTTCCTTTACACAGTGAATCGCCTCAACGATACTCCAAGGGTTAACGCCCTCTTTAGGGAGTAGGTAGAAGTAGGGAATTAGGGTTCCATCCACGACGAGTATGCTGTTACCCTTCTCATCTACGCCCCAAAGCCTAACCATTGGGTAAAAGCTTCTATCCTTAAGTACGCCTACATCTTCTCCACTCCACTCCGTTCTATAGTCAACATCGATGAGAAAAAGTTGAGTGACAGTCATAATCATTTGTATTGTGGATTCTTCGAATAAAGGGTTTCGTCGTCTACATTGAAGGCTGGTATGTGACCGTAAAACGGTGCTAAATAAAATACTTTTGTAACACATCGACCACGCATCATCGCATGGAAGGCTAGGCTTACGGAGACTGATTGGACGAATAGACGGTATGAGGGAGAAGACCTTAGGGAGTTTGTGAATGAAATGTGTAAACTTGGGTTAATGGAGGAGGGCTAGGATTAAAGGTAACCTGCTTATGAAGACGGCTGTGATTTTTTAAGAAATGACGACGTGGTTAATGTCGAAGTAGCGTTTAGCCAGCTGACGGGCACGCTCGATAGTCCTACCGTTTTTACCTATGGCTATACCTTTATCCCGTGGGTCCACGGCGACGACGACGAGCTTCTCCCCGTTCGTTTTCTCAGTGATCCTTATCTCCTTAACCTTGGCGGGTGCGAGGGAGTTTACAATTAAGTGTGACGGGTTATCAGCGAACTCCACGATTTCAACGTTTTTCCCAGTTAACTTCCTCAGGAGCCTTATATTGGCTCCGCTTCTCCCAACTGCGGCGCTTACGTTTCCCTCCTTAACCACGAAAATCAATCTTTGAAGCTTTTCATCGATGATGCAGTCCTTACACTGGGCTCCACTTATGCTCTCGAAGAGGGATATGAAACCCATTTCATCAGCTGTGATCTTGATCCTACTCGACATTTAACAACCCCAGAACATTTAGGATATCTGAGTCTCCCATCTCCCTTACGCCCATGGTTGAAACGGGGAAGGGTTTACCACAGGCTTCACCGAGGTCAAGGCTTGTCCCCTGGTAAACGTAGACGGGGATGGAGGCTATTCCCGCTTCCCGCGTAACCTCATCTGCAGTGTCTCTGGGACAGTTTGACGCGAGGATGACAAGCTTCACACGTTTAAGCTTCACTGAAGCTCCTGTCTTCTCAGCTCCGACTACCACTTTCCCCGTCCTCACAACGCTTGTTATCGCTTTATCAACGTCAACCATGGAACCGCCGACGCCTCACTGGCTTGCCTCTTCTTCTAAATTCTCCTTAATAACCGATGGTTGCATATAAATATCTATCAACCCCGTTCCCACGGGCATATTCTGTCCGACGATGATGTTCTCCGTGACGCCTTTAAGCTCATCCACTTTCCCCCCCGCTGAAGCAGCTATGATACTTGGTATGGTTATTTCGAAGGCGGCTTTAGCTAGGGTACTCGCCTTCTCCCCAGTCACCCCATGCCTCCCAATCTGTTTAACTTCACCGGTGTGAGTCATTATGTCGGCGACGAGCATGATGTGCCTGATATCGATGTCCATGCCTCCGCCTACACCCTCAAAGACCTGCATAGCCTCGTTGATTATGGCGTTCCTCGCGGCCTCGATGCCTAAGCACTCGTAGATTTCATAGATATCGTTGGTTATTGTACGCGCAGGGTCTACACCCGGGAGCTGAATCACCTTCATCAAGTTCGACCCATCTGTTTGAACCGTCCACTCCCCGTTCTCCCAGACAACCTGAGTCCTCTTGATGCCTGGAACACCCTTAACAAACATGTTCACGATCTTATCGCCGAGGGTTTTCAACCCAGCCTCTTCGAGGGGTGTGAGAGGTTTTATCCTAAGAAGTTTATCCTCAACCTCACAGGTAGCGTGGCTAAGTTGCATCCTTTGAAAGTCCTCCTTCGTTACACCACGTGTTTTCATAAGGTTTTCGTCAAGCTCGATGAGGATATCGTTTTCCTCAACGTTGATCAAGTACTTCCCCACAGCCATCACATCCTTAACCGTTGTGTAGAGCATCTTCTGGGCTACATCCAAAGCCTTCTCCCTGTCTCCCCGGTGCTCCCCATCCAGCCTCACTGTCATAATCGGTGTTGAAGGCGTCCTCCTCGCGTCCACGATCTCGATCAACCTTGGTAAGCCAAGGGTGACATCCCTTTCCTTGACACCCGCGAAGTGGAAGACCCTTAGAGTCATCTGAGTTCCAGGTTCTCCGATGGACTGGGCTGAGACAAGTCCTGAAGCCTCCCCAGGTTCAACCTGTGAACGTTCATACTCTTTAACCACTGTTTTAACCACAAGCTCAGCTGCTGACTTCCCTAGTTTAGCGTTTAAGACCCTCTTCCTTAGCTCATCTCCGAGGAATGACCCGGGTTCTGGGTTTGGGCTTAACCGTTGCTCAAATTGTTTAAGTAGGTTGTCGAGGTCTTCGACAGAGATAGGCTTCTCTTTAGGAGCCATCACTTCTACTCGGTCGATCAGCCGCCTAATGTTCACAGCTTTTCCATGATCACTCTTAGCGGGGTCTACTCCGTCCTCACCATATTTGAACTGGACGATGGTACCATCGGCGTCTCTAACTGTTCCATCATACTCAACTTTCAGGTATTCAAGGGCGTGGATCAGCCTTCTCTGCATGTAACCACTCTGCTGCGTCCTAACCGCTGTATCCACTAGACCTTCTCTTCCACCCATAGTGTGGAAGAAGAACTCTGTAGGGGATAAACCGGTGTGGAAGGATGCTCGGACAAACCCCCTCGCGGATGGACTAGGGTCACCCCATTTGAAATGGGGTAGAGCCCGGTCCTTATACCCCTGGGTTACTCGCTTACCTCGTACGGCTACCTGACCTAGCAGCGCCGTCATATGCCCTATATTGAGCTCAGAGCCTCGAGCACCCACCCTAGTCATGATAGCTCCTTGATTTGCCAGATCAAAACTCGACTCGGCGATCTTGTCACATTTCTCTCTGGCGTTTGAAAGCTCGTTCATGATGTAGAGTTCGAGGGATTCTTCTAGAGACTTACCTGCAACCCTTTGGAGAACCCTGTTCTGGTAAGCCTCGATAAGCTCCCTAGTCGCTTTCTCCGCCTGCTTAAGTATATCATCAATCCGCTTCACCGCCTCCTCTGTGAGGTCGAGTTCATCGATTGAGTATGAGAAACCCTCCATGGTGATAAAGGCGTTGAGAAGCCTGCATACCTTGTTTAGGAATCTGTGACCAATGTCGACGCCATAATCCTTAACTAATCTATGGTAGAGACTTTCAGGGCGCTCTGCACCTATGGAGTTCCTGTCGATGACGCCGCGCTCAAGCACCCCGTTTCTAACAACAACCAAACCGTCTTGGGGACATTGCTCAGCAAGGGATTCGTGGCGGTGCCTGCAGATGTTTGCTTTCCCGGTGAAGCTGAAGTCCTGTGGGAGGAAGAGGCTGAAAACCTGTTTCCCCCTCCAAAGGGGTTCAGGGCTTGTAATGGACGGTGGTGGCAGGGAGCCTTCATAACCTGCGGCAGTTAGAAGCGTGTTCACCTCAGCATGTGTGAGGAGTGTGGATTTCCTTGTTAATAGGTAAGCTGCGGTTAGGAAATCCCGTGTGGCTCCTATTATAGGAGCGCCATACCTAGGTGAGAGAATCTGGTCCTGAACCTGCATGAGGAACTTAGCTTCAGATTGAGCTTCCTCCGTCTGCGGGATGTGAAGGTTCATCTCGTCCCCGTCAAAGTCAGCGTTGTATGGAAGGCATACGGCTAAGTGAAGCCTAAAGGTTTTATAGGGTAGTACCTTAACGCGATGAGCCATTATGGACATCCTATGCAGGGATGGTTGTCTATTGAAGACTGCTGTATCCCCGTCTTTCAGATGCCTCTCTATGATGAAGCCTAGCTGTAAGCCTTCAGCCATCTTTTTCCTTTCAGAGACAAACTCCAGCCTTACTCTTTTTCCATCTGTTCTAATCACGTACAATGCACCTGGGTAATTTTCAGGACCGTTTTCCACAAGCTTTTTCATCTCTTCAAGGTTCCAAGCAGTAACCTTCTCAGCCACTGAAAGCTTCTTCGCCACCTCAACTGGGACACCTACCTCGTTTATGTCAAGGTTTGGGTCTGGGGATATCACGGTGCGCGCTGAGAAGTCAACCCTCTTCCCTGAGAGGTTGAGTCTAAACCTTCCTTCCTTCCCCTTCAACCTCTGGGAAAGCGTTTTCAAGGCTCTACCCGACCGGTGTCTTGACGGTGGGATACCTGGAGCCTCATTATCTAAGAACGTGGTTACATGGTATTGCAGAAGCTCAGAAAGTTCCTCCCTGATCAACGTTGGGGCTCCGCTGCTTATACATTCCCTCAGCCTCTGATTGATCCTGACGATGTCTACGAGTTTATGGGTTAAATCGTCTTCAGAACGGATTCCAGACTCTAATGTTATGGAGGGTCTAACGTAAACTGGTGGGACTGGTAGAACCTGCATAACCATCCATTCAGGTCTTCCAGATGAGGCGTCGTAGCCGAGGAGGTAGAGGTCGTCGTCAGGTATCCTCTCCAGCCTTCCCCTTATAGCGGTGGGTTCTAAGGTGACTGAGCCTCCCTCTTCCAAGACCTCATGGTATGTCGTGGGTTTAAGATATTCGATGTGGTACTGGGGTTTCCCACAGTGGAGGCATTCGGCGTTCTTCTTCGCCTCCCTCTTAACTACATCGTAGAAAGTTGAGGGTACCTCGTTGAGGGTGCGCTTATACTCCTCAATCTTTTCCTTGAGCACGCTTATCTTATCCTCGGGGAGGAGAATCCGTCCGCAGTCCCTGCACGTGACGGAGAGGAGTTCATACACGAGCTTTGAGAAGCCTATGTGGACAGCGGCAACCGCGAGTTCGATGTGTCCGAAATGCCCTGGACAGTTTGAAGCCGTGTTTCCACATGTTTTACATCGTTGACGAGGCTCAAGGGTTCCAAGACGCCCATCCATGAGACCTGAGGTGATAGGGGCTCCATCTTCATCGTAGGTGTCAGCTGTCTCAACCTCTACAACCGACATCTTTCTAATCTCGTGTGGTGAGAGGATACCGAACTTTATGCCTGAGATCTGTTTACCGAACTCTTCTCCCATGCTGCTAGCCATCACACCCTCTCCTCCAACATGATCCTAGGTGAAACACACATGCTCATCATCTCTTGTAGAAGGAGTTTGAAGGCGTAGGAGATAACGAGGGGAGAAACCTTTGCCTCATCACCGCAGATTGGGCATATGTATCTCCTTTGCCTAAGGTCGTAGTAGGCGAGGTAACCGCATTTTCCGCAGATGTAGGCGGTGAACTTATCCGACTCCTCGAGCATCCTATCCTTAAGCAGCATCGCGGCTCCATGCCCTATGAGACAGTCGCGTTCCATTTCTCCAAACCTCAACCCTCCACCCCGAGCTCTACCCTCAGTCGGCTGCCTCGTCAGCATCTGCACCTGTCCCCTAGCCCTCGCGTGTATCTTATCCGTAACCATGTGGTGGAGCTTCTGGTAATACACAACACCAACGTACACATTAACCTCGAACTTGTCGCCTGTAATTCCGTTGTACATAACCTCCCTTCCACTTGGGCTAAAGCCGTGTTCAAGGAGCATCTTCGCAAGTTCTTCCTGCTTCCTGTTGCTGAACGGTGTGCCGTCAATGGATTTTCCCATCAACGCCCCTGTTTTACCCGCTAGAGTTTCCATCAGCTGCCCAACCGTCATTCTTGAGGGAATGGCGTGGGGGTTAATGATAATGTCTGGTACAACTCCGTCCTCTGTAAAGGGCATGTCCTCCTGTGGGAAGATCATGCCGATGACGCCTTTCTGTCCATGCCTTGAGGCGAACTTGTCCCCGAGCTCCGGTACACGGTTGTCTCTAACCTTGATTTTAACAAGTTTACTTCCCTGTGATGTCTCTGTGACGACCACGGTGTCTACGATACCTACCTCGGAGGGTCTTAGTGGAATCGATGTGTCCCTCCTCGTCGGTCCCTTAACCTCAAACTCTTTATATTCCTCTAGGAACCTCGGTGGACTGGTTTTCCCGACGAGGACATCGCCTCCGACGATGTCACTTTCAACGTTTATGATTCCGTCGGGTTCTAAGAGTCTGTAAAAATGTTCACCGCGGTATCCCCTTATGCTTGGGTCTGGGGACTCAAAGGTGTCTTTCTGTCCACCCATATACTGTCTTCCCTCAGCTTCGTAAAGCCTGAAAAATGTTGAGCGTTCTAGGCCTCTTTCAATGGAGGATTTGTTAAATATAACGGCGTCTTCCATGTTATATCCTCCAAAGGATAAGACGGCGACAACGCAGTTTTGACCTGAGGGTTTTGCTTGGTAACCGATTACGTTCATAGGCTTTGTCCAAACAAGTGGTGCCTGGGGGTAGTGTAGTGTATGAGCTCTTGTGTCAACTCTGTAAGCGTGGTTCGTGGCGTATATTCCAAGAGCTTGTTTCGCCATGGCCGACTCATAGCTGTTCCTTGGAGCGTGGTTGTGCTCAGCATACGGGATGATGGATGCGCATATACCAAGCATAGTGTATGGGCAGATCTCGAGGTGCGTAACTTCTCCGTTTAATTGGTCTTCTGTGAGCGCTATGAAAGCGTTTTCTTCCTCGTCAGCGTCTAGGTACTCAACTACACCTTGCCGAACAAGGTCTTCCCACCCCGATTCCCCGCGCTCAACCCTTTCGAGGTGTTCTAGTAGTAGAGCGGGTTTACCGTTCTCAACGATGACTACAGGTCTTCTACAGCGACCAGCATCGCAGTTTACGTGAACTTCCTTACTCGACTTGTAGTATGCAACGTTAAGCTCTGAGCTAAGCTCCCCATTTCTACGGAGCCTTCTTAATGTGGAGACAAGGTTCCCCTGTTCAGGGGTATAACCAAATGGTGTGCCGTCTATGAATACCCTTGCCCCGTCTGACCTTAGCTTTGCGTTAACCTCATCAACTGGAACGCAGCCAAGCCTAACTAAAACTGCTTTAACTTCCTCTGTGTTCACAGGGACTGATATACAGGACATGAGTGCTAAATTTTTCACTAGGCCGCAGTTAGAACCCTCGGGGGTTTCATTAGGACAGAGCCTACCAAAGTGGGTTGAATGGAGGTCCCTCGCCTCAAAGTTCGGTTGGCTTCTGCTTAAGGGTGATTGAAGCCTCCTCAGGTGACTGAGGGTTGAGATAAAGTTCGTCCGGTCGAGGAGCTGGGTTATCCCAACTTTACCCTTACCCCAGTTACCCGTAGCTAGAGCATGTTGAATCCTTTCAGTTATTATCCCAGGTCTCACTGCTAGGATGGGGAAGACACCTTTACGCCTATTGAACCTTTCAAGCTGGTAGGTCATGTCCTTGATTAGGTCTTTAAAAACGGCTCTGAAAAGGTCAGCTAGGAGGGGTCCTGCAAGCCTTATACGTTTATTAGCGTAATGGTCTTTATCGTCGACGGTTCTAAGACCCAGCTTCAACTCGATGACGCGGCGAACGATCTCAGCGAGGTAACGCGCTTTTTCAACTCGGCTTTCACTTGTTCTACCTAAGTGAAGTAGGAAATTCTTGTCAATGATGTTGTTAGCCTTATCCCTCCTCCTCTCCTCATCCTGACCAAACGCAACCCTGTTCCCGATGTACATTATGGCTTCATCGACGGTGAACACCCCTGAAGCCTTCTCGAAGGACGGTTCAAGCCACCTCTGAACCTCTGGGAGAGGGGAGACAAGCTCGGCGACTCTATCATCCCTCTCAACGTTTAAGGCTCTCATGACGATGACGAAGGGCAGCTCCGTTGGGATAACGGGTATGGAAACGTATATGGCTCCATCAGATTTCATCCGAACCTCGATCCGCGTTCTAAAACCGACGGTCGCTGAGAAAACCTTCGCTCTGTAAACGGGCTTTGATCCACTTCGATCGATGTCAACGATGATCTTGTTAGGGGCTAAGTCTTCTAAACCTACGATGACGCGTTCAGAGCCGTTTATGATGAAGTAACCACCGGGGTCCTCAGGGTCTTCCTTTATCTTCGTCAACCCCTCAGGGCTCATATCGCTCAGCGGACAGATACTGGACTTTAACATGACGGGAAGGTCACCTATGTAGGCTATCTCCATCGGGCCTTCCCTACCACCTACCACGGGGGTCATCTCTAAGTACAGCGGAGACGCGTAGGTTACGTTGCGGAGACGGCACTCCATAGGGTAAACCTCGTGCTCTGAGCCGTCGACTTCAACAACCCTTGGAGGTTTAAGGTGGATTTCTCCAAAGTCTATGCGAAGTGGGGATTCCTCAGATTCAACCTCTATACCCCCTATCTCGGTGACGATCTCCTTCAAACCCTGTTCTATGAACTTGTTGTATGAATCAAGGTGCTGCCTCACTAACCCTTTCTCCTTAAAGAAAGCCTGTATGAGCTTCCACATACCTTCATCAGAGAACGTACCCAAATCCTAACCCTCCACCACGTATCTATACACGATGGCTACACCCGCCGTTGGGCTTTTCCTCGTTACCTTCACGACGTCTCCAGGCTTCGCCCCTATAGCTTGAGCCGCTGGATCTGAAGCCTTAAGATGCAGGAGTTGGTAAGGTTTAGCCCTAAATCGCTTTAAAACCTCTTCAACCTCAACACTACTGAGTAATTCGTGTTTAGGCACCAATTCATGCTCAAACACGTTGATTCTCTTCTTTTCGAACAAGTCCCGCGCCTCATTAAAACGAGCCATCTTAACGAAAGCAACCTAATCACCAAAAATCTTACTAATAAACATTGCTCCCGCCACGGTTAGGGTAATAAAAACTTTGATAACATGAGGGGACTGCAAACACAGACATGGGAAAACAGTTCAACCAGTTTTCGGTTACAGCGCCGGGGGAGGGACTTGAACCCTCGCGGCTCCGAGGAGCCACAGGCTTTCACGTGACGTTACTCTCAAGGCCTACGCCGGACCTTTTAAACAACGATTCCGTCTGCGCGTTTGTCCAGACTCCGCAACCCCGGCACTTCATCTCTTATTATGGGATCAGCTATAAAGACTTACCTCGACATGGACTGCAGCTACATAGACCAAGAGAGAACATCGGAAAGCATGTGAATTGAAATACATGTCTTATTTAATCCCCTAATCGCTTAACGCTACTCTTCTTTAAAGTCCTTTAACACGATAGCTGTGTAAACATTGTTGATGGCCTCCATTTTCCCCAACGTGTTTTCCATGAAGTCTCTGAATTCCTCCATATTCTTTGCGACAACCATAGCTAGGATATCGTATTGACCTGTGGTTGAGTGGGCCTCCTTTACAGGGTCTAGGTTAGAGAGCTGACGGGCTACCGTATCCACGTCTTTATGCGCCTTTGTGTCGATGAGGAGGATCGCCTCCACATCCATTCCCAGTTGAGTCCAGTCCACGGAAACTGTGAACCTTCGAATCGCATGGTTGTTTAAAAGCTTAGAAACCCTGTTCCTAACGGTTCCGGGACTCACCATGAGTTGTTTAGCTAACTCTACGAAGGGTCTACGTCCGTCCTTTATTAGAAGCTTGATGACCTCGACATCTAATTGATCGAATACCTTCATCCCCTTGATCGACCCCTAACCGAAAGGTTTAAAAGATGTATATCAAGCTGCTTAATAATCATTTTTTCTATTTGTATTTTATGAAAAACGTAAAGAATTTTTTGAATAAAAATTTTAGAGAAAAAGTCGATGTAAATTTTCAAAACTCTATAAGGCACCTATATATTTAGAGGAGTTCCCTCCAAGCGGAGCCTAAAAGGATAGGGTAAAGTTGAAGCCCATTCAAGGATTTCAAGGAGCTGTTATTAGTGTCGCAGAAGGCTTCCTCTTGCTAAATGGGATCGTGGCTGACGCCTCAAAATCCACAGCAAACTTAAAGTGTAGGTTGAACTACAGTTGACCAACTCGTCTAAATCCAAGCCCGAAATAGAGCCCATGAATAAGGTAATGCAAAGTCGGATAGGCTACATAGACCCTAATCTTCAAGACAAGAGGGGCGCTGAGCAGGGTAAAAGAGCTGCAGTAATCGCGATGGCTGTGAACGGTTTACTATCTATCATCAAGTTGTTGGCAGGCCTCATTTTCGGGAGTATGGCTGTTCTAGCAGACGGTGCCGATTCATTCTTTGACATAATAACCTCTATAAGCGTTTTCGTTGGGATTAAGGCTTCTGAAAAGCCCCCTGATGCAGAACATCTATATGGCCATGGAAGATTTGAGGATATACCTGGTCTTGTCGTAGCTGGTACTCTTATCATAGCAGCCACAGGCATACTATTCGAAGCTGTTAGAAAAGTTATGCTGGGTGAATACATTGCCTTTCAATGGATCGTTCTTTGTGCAGCACTACTCTCTATCGGCGGCAAGTATCAGCTGCAGGGATATCTCTTCGACATCGCTGAGCGAATAAAGAGCATGTCCCTCAGGTCATACGCCCAGAATATCAGAGGAGATGTTCTAACATCTACCTCCGTTACCATAGGTGTGACCGCATCAGCTCTGGGAGCGCCGTGGGCAGATCCGCTTGTTGCCATCCTCGTAGCAGCATTAATTTTTAAGACCGGTGTTGGAGTTATGGTGGAGACGTTACACATCCTCACAGATCGAAGCCCTGGACCCGAAGCCGTTTCGAAGATATATTCAATTGTAGTCACTGTTCCTGGAGTAAAGAGTTGCCATAAGGTGAGGGCCCGAATGTCGGGAAGGAAGGTCTTCGTCGACCTTCATGTGGAGGTCGATCCTGGAATTGAGGTTGCGACATCACATAGAATATCTGACGCGGTCATAGAAGCCGTGCGTAAAAGCGATTCAAACGTTGACAGCGTACTCGTTCACATTGAGCCCAGTCCTCAGATAGATGATGTAAGAGGTCACTTGAAGGAGAGTGAAGATATAAAAACTGAAGTTATGAAGGTTGGGCAGGTAAAAGGATGCCATCAGATAAGACTTCAACATGTTGGAGGGAAAATGGTTGCCGAGATGCATATACTAGTAGATCCCCGTCTCAGCATATCTGAGACCCATAGGATCTCTGAGGAGGTATCGAAAAGAGTTAAGTCACGCTTCCCAAACATTGCGCAGGTTGTGATCCATGAGGAACCGGAAAGCGAAGGGGCTGTGGAAGGCTAGTATAGTAGCGCCATAGACATCCTTCTTCATCTTGATTACGTAACACTCCATTTTTTACACGATCCTTACGGATTAGAAGAGATGATATTATGCTTCATACTCCATCCACAGGCTTTGGGGAGAAAAAAGTTCTATCGTCATCGCGAGGGTTACGGCGATCTTTATAACCGCATAACCACCGGTTTCATCGTTGACAGCGTAAAGTAAAGCTTCATGTAAGTAAGTGATTTTCCGTTGAGAAATGGTAAGAAGTTAGGTGGTTCTCTACCCTCTATCCTCAAATCGGCTACATCTTAGAGGGTTAAGCCGATGCCATCCTTGTCTAAGCTCTCTTAACAAGGGCTAGAAAACGCAGCCCATAGAAGGCGTCTCCGATCTTGACAGGGCCCTTAGCTACGAGAACCACGTTACCTTTCCGTATGTCCAGTAAACCCTCGAACTTGAAGTAGACTTTAACTCCGGCATCATGAGCAATTCCTCTGAGAACGATTAAACCCTTCCCAGCTCTCAAAGGTGTGGATATCCCCTTACCTACATCAACCGAGTATTCGGTCCTGTTTATTTCAATGGTTCCACTACTAATCTCCAGTCGAAGCGTACAGTTCTTCCCCGCTACAACCTCAACTGTCAGTTTTACAGAGGCATTAACCTCGACTATGGTATTATCGATTTTCCTTAAGGCGACTGCTCTCAAGGAATTTATGTTTAAGGTATCACCGACCTTTATTCGACCGCCTGGTTCAGCGAAGGCTGGTATGGCGAACAGTGATAGAGCCATCACCGTAGCTATGACCGTGATCGTCAGTAACAGCTTGGAGCGGCTTGATATCACTTCACATACACCTCCTAGACAGGCTTGGGTATAATCAAATATATATTCTCTACGCATTCTTCATCTAGATGAATCATCCATAAAGGGGAAATAAAAAGGAAGTGGCAAGGTTAACGGTGATGCTGCCTTGGCTCTGCCGATACAGATCCTTAGACTTGACCTCGTGATGGAGCCTTTCGGCGCGTTAATCAGCTTCGTCATCGCCTACTATGCGCTGAAGGCCTATCGTTTATCCTCTGAACGGAGCCTTCTATACCTCTACTTCGGCTTCGCAGCTTTAGGGGTAGGCATGGCTTCTAGGTTTCTCGCCACCTTCTACCTACTCGTGATATTTCGAGTACGCGATGTTTTCTGGACAGGTCTCCTCGAAGCCTCAGGCCTCGTTTACGGCTTGCTGAGGATCCTTGCCTACGCTTTCTTCACAGCCGCATACGCGGGTCAAGCAAGGAAGGTAAAAGGCGAGGCTTTACCAGCCGTCCTACCCTTCATAGTGAACCCTTTCTTCGACTTCATAAGCGTAACTATGCTTATCTACATCACCGTCCAATCCGCCATCAACTTCACACTTACTAAGCGAGCGGATAGCTTCCTCGTCTTCATAGGCTTCCTCCTCATACTCTTTAGCCACGTCTTCTTCATGCTCGCCTTAATCATAGATGATTACTACTTCATCGGCCACATCACGCAACTCCTCGGTTTGATCGCCATGTTAACCATGCTCATAAAGGTGAGTAAGAGCAAGTGACAGCGCTGAAATACCGTTCAAAGCTGCGGATATCCATAGACATCCTCACCATCATAGCGAGGGAGGGCGGGGAAACTGGGCCTACGAGGATACTGTACGGCGCAAACCTCTCCCACGACCGATTAATGACGTACCTTGAAAACCTGAAGGAGCTTGGTCTAATCGAAGAGATGAAAGGAGAAGATGAGAAAACCACTTATAGGCTCTTAGACAAAGGCGTATCCCTGTTGTCAGAGTTTAGGAAAATAGATCGGCTTGCTGAAGCCTTCGGAGTAAGCATTTAAAAGGTTAACGCCGTCTCATAACCGTAATAAAATGGAAAAGAGCTGTAAACCTTTAATTAATCTCCACCTATAATATCTTCTGCCGGGATCGCCTAGCGGTATGGCGATGGCCTCGAGATCCAGAAGATAGGGGATCAGACCGGTTAGCCATTGGGCGTTTTCGCCCCCGTGGGTTCAAATCCCACTCCCGGCGCTATATAGCAAAGGACTGTTTCTCAGTTCTAATCCCGTCGAAGAAGCCCGATTTCATAAAAATCCACTAAAAAATAGTGGTAATCGGTGATCGGTTTTGGACTTTCACCTCCACGATTGCGTCTTATGAAAAGGGTTAGAGGGAGGCAGCGCGTTCAATGTCCAAGTAGGGTAATCTTTTCAAAGTCTCCTCGTCAAGCTCAACTCCGAGACCTGCACGGTCTGGAACCTCGATGTATCCATTCTTAGGAAGCAAGGGATTCACTACGATCTGCTCTTGAAACGCGGGGCAGCTGTTGTTCCACGTTCTGTTCGACTCGAGGAAGAATTGGTTGGGTGACGAAGCCATGAGCTGAAGATTAGCAGCGGTGTTGATGGCATTATGCCAGTTGTGGGGGCACAGGAGTACCTCGTCTAGGCTTGCCATGAAGGCTATACGGCTTGATTCACTTATCCCAGCCACATCACAGTCGGGTTGAACTATGCCGTAGCAGCCTTTATCAAGCCTCTCCTTGAACTCCCACCTCGTCGCAAGACCTTCACCTCCTGAGATGGGAACGTTTACGGATTTCCTTAACTCCGCGTAACCTTCGATATCCGCTCCGCGTAAGGGTTCCTCAATCCATGTAAGTTCGTATCGTTCTATATTCCTTATGGCGTTTACAGCTGTTTTCACATTCGGAAGCCTCATGTTCCACTCGATCATAAGGCATAAGTCACCTCCAAGCCCTTCCCTAGCAGCTCTAGCCTTCTCCCTGTAGTCCTCAAGGGTAACCCTTATTTTGTAACCTAGGAAACCCTCCTCCCTAAACTTCTCAGCTTCACACCTGATCTCTTCAACGGTTCTGCCCATCTGGCCAGCACTTGCGTAAACCTTCACCCTACCCGAGTACTTTCCACCTAGGAGCTTGTACACAGGCGTCCTAGAGGCTTTACCTACGATGTCCCAGAGAGCCTGGTTTACCCCAGCTAAAGCGCAGTTTACAGTGCCGCCTTGATAAAGGGTCGGTACAGCCAGTTTTAAGGCGTCGAAGGGGTTCTGACCGATAAACATGGGTTTGTGGTCCATAAGCCACGCCTGCATAAGCTTGGGATTCCCGTAGACACTTGGCTCACCGATACCCACGATGCCGTCGTCAGTCTCGACCCTAACGATCATCATGTCATTCTTGAGCACCCTCTGCCCATAGGCTCTACCGTCCCAGTTGAGCTGGTGCTCCTTGGGAACAGGGCATGATAGAATTATTGTCTCCAAACTTTGAATCTTCATACGTGACACCGAGTATGGTTTCTTTCTTATACTACGTTTCTAAGCGTTATCATATATGTTCTTTGGCTTTATCCTTAAAAAGAGCATGTTAGAAATCTAAGCTCTGAGTTCAATTTATCACAGAGAATGTTTGTTAAGCCGGCATGTGACGCTATATGATGAGGTTGTCCTTCTTGCCGCCTATAAAATAGAGAACTGTATCGTATGCTTGGATGTAGTCCGTGAAGGCTTTGACTTTTTCCGCTACATCTCTTTTTTTAAATACATCGTAGACATCCGTTCTCTTCGGGAGGTTGATGTTTCTCCTTCCTGAGCGGTTGGTGTGGATGGCTAGGAAATGCTCGTTAGCGTAAAGAACATCTAAGTCCTCGCAGTAAACGTGAACTCCAGCGAATTTCGCCATGTTTCTAAGAATGCTCGCGGGTATCATAGGTGCTCCAGCGTATATGGAGGTCCAGTCTTCGAAGCTTTTCACAGTTAAACCTGGTTTAAACCTGCCTCTATTGTAGATGAGCTTGCCCAAGGTAACGGCATCCGGGTCATCGCAGTAGATGATCGGTCCGATGAGGTTGTCTGTGCCGAAGCACGTGTTAGACGGTAGGTCCGCGGTGATTGGATGGTCGAAGTTAGTAACCGAGACGTTTAAACCCCATCGGTCAGCATCGTAGGCGAGGCGTATGCCTGTCAGGTCATACATGTTCTCTGCGGATACGCCGTTGTCATCGATGAAGCCTGGGGCGTAAACCCATAGTGCAACCTTGCCGTCCCTCTGAACCTTATCCTTGATCACTTCCCTCTCTACTTTACTTAGGTAGAACGTGTTGAGGAAGATGTAGAATCTGTAATCCGGTATGTCCTCCCCCGCTAGGTCGTCGTGCATGTAAACCGCGTATGGTGCACCCATCCTTCCAAGCTCATACTGCTTCCACTTCGTGATCAAGGGGTACATAAGGTGGGCGCTGACTCCTTGATAGCATGGGCTTGTTTCATCCACGATCACCGCGACTTCGCCTTTACAGGACCGGTCGAGGCTCATATCCGCGTCTGCGATACGCTTCATCTCAGAGAGGCATTTCAGCAACTCCGGGTGGTTGAACCACTCCGAGGCGCCGAGGTTCATCCACCACATACCCACGCCCCGCGTTAGGACATTGCAGAAGTTACGTTTTAGAACCGAAACGGTTTCCTCAAGGGTTTCGCATTTACCGTAGAGCCCGCGTTCAACATCCGAAGCCATAAACGTACGCGTGTCATCTTCGCTGAACCAAAGCTTCCCATGGAGCATAATCGTCTCGGTGGCTGAGAAGAAGGAGGCCTCCCCTCCTACGCATCTGTAGAGGTATGAGTTAGGGCTGCAGATGAAGTCTACGTATGGTGAATCGAGGACCTTCATGAGGGCTTGATGCCCCCAGCGTTGCTGCTGGTTCATCTCATAGGACTCCTGTCTTGAGAAGCCCTCATTGGAGAAGAAGGCTCCAGGCCAGGTCTCCATAATGTAACCGTAGAAGACACCGGTGAGCGAGTTATTCGCAGACGCGTCTTTCGCTATCTTACAGAGGTAGTTGATGTCATCTGCCACAAGATCGGAGAGTGAGAGGTAGTAGTCGACGACGTGCCTGCCCACAGAGGGGTCTCTGAACGTGTAGAGGTCTGTCTTAAGCTCCTCGGCTCTGCTTGGAACCGAGGCGTTTGAGAAGTCTACCGCCTCGTCTTTCCAAGCAGTCCTCAGCGTTGAAACATCCCCATACCTTGATTCAAGCCATTTCCTAAACCATTCAGCCATCGGTCTGCTGTAGTCCCAAGAGTAGCCGTCTTGGGCGCGGTACCTGTTCCACTCCCCTGTGTAACCTACACATACGTGGTAGGCGATAACGTGCTCACCGTAGCCGCTTCCCATGACATGTCTAATGTACCTTTCAAGGGCTTCTCCAACCTCTGCCCTCCATAGATCTGAGGCGTACGAAGCCTTAGCGTTCTTATCCACTTCGCCATCGTCGTAGATGGTTAGTTCTCCAGGGTGAAGCTTATCCCACCATACTGGGGAGTTGCAGTCTACTCGCGGTATTATGAAGCCCTCTGGGTCAGCCGCAACGACCTTCCCCATGTTTCTGTCGATGATGCTGTAGTCATGCTGGTTTGGCCCTGTCCAACCTAGGTCCGTTGGGAAGGAGTATATGTGTACACCTGTACCTGCCTTAGCGAGGTTAACCACAAAGTCTATCCCGTCATAGTATTGTGGCTGCCCTTCACCCGCTGGTCCCCAGAAAACTATGGCTGGTTGTGGAACGCCGTTTATGAAAAGTGTAGGCGCCCCCCTAAAACGCTTAACCTCGGCAACAGTCATGATCTTATCCTACCCCCTCCCTCACAACATCGCTTCCCTCTTTAAGCTCATAGGCTTTATCTGGTTTAGGTTCCGGGAGGCTTCGCTACCTAGGAAGTGACATGTGATATTCCAGGGAGGAGGCCTAAAATGCTTTAAAACTCAGTTTCCAGCGTTTATTCAGCGGGTTTCACGGCTTAGCAGTCTTCCCTTTTGCTGAAACTGTCTTTCGTAGAGGAACCTGATCCTGTCGATGGTGTCTGCCTCAGAGGGGCTTTTATCATCTCGCACCCGCGTGATCCGTGCGAATCGTAGAGCAAAGCCTGATCGATAATGGGGACTTTGCTGAATCTCGTTGTAGGCAACTTCAACCACAACCTCGGGCTTAACGTGCACGGTATGCGCGGTCTCTGAGACCTTTAGGCTCAGCAGCCTCCGCGTCATCTCCTTGAATTCCTCATCGGTTAAGCCTTTGAAGGTTTTTCCCACAAGGTCGAACCCGTGTTCCTGAGGGTTCACGGCTGCGAGGTGGTAGTTGCTAAGCCATCCTGTTCTCCGTCCGTAGCCCCAGTCAGCCGCCACTATGACGAGGTCTAGGCGGTCTGCGGGCTTGATTTTAAACCACTTCTTACCCCGTTTACCCGGTGTGTAGAGGCTGTCTAAAGCCTTAGCCATAAGCCCTTCATGTCCCTCAGCTAAAGCTTCCTTAAGGAAAGCCTGGGCCTCTGAGGCGCTGCTCGTTACAATTCGCCGGGCTAGGTACCGGCTTTCGCAGAGTTGGTTCAGCAGCTTCCATCGCTCCTCATAGGGTTCATCGATCAATTGGCGCCCGTTGAGGTATAGGATGTCGAAGAGGTAAAGCTTAAGGGGTATCTCATCAACCATTTCGTGGACAGCGTGTACACGCTTAAACCTTCTCATAAGGTCTTGGAATGGCAGGGGCTTCAGGTCTCTTCCAACAGCTATAACCTCACCTTCCACGATGGCTTCATCAACCTTCAGCTTCCCCTGCGTTAACTCAACCACCTCGGGGAGGCTGTTTGTCACATCGCTTAACCTTCTACTGAAGACCCTGACATCCAAGCCCTGCTTATGGATTTGAACCCTCGCCCCGTCGAATTTATGCTCGAAAGCCGTTCTCCCACCGTGTTCAGCGAGTACTTCGCCTAAGTCGTAGGACATCTCCGCCAGCATGGGTTTAACCGGTGTGAAGAGCTTTATGCCAACTTCATCCAAGCCCTTCCCACCCTGCGTTAAGGCTGTGACCGCTACTTCACCGAGGTTTCCCATGAGCATGTTCGCCCTGCGAACGTGTTCAACATCCACATCCGC
>CAYNFI010000011.1:0-47678 GCA_964396445.1 uncultured Candidatus Bathyarchaeia archaeon | reverse complement strand
ACAACGAATAATTCGAACATGGCAGCCTGCACAAATGCGGTTGTTCTAGCTTCCCGCAGGGTTTCAAGTGTCCCAAACCCGTGAGCCGGCCATACATAATATTCGAGGCTGAAGACCAGAATCGTTCCTGTGGCTTGCAGTATGAAGGAAGCTAGGATGAACATTCCCATCCCATGTAAGATGCCTTCCTCCGGTTTCCGTGGTTTCCGCTCCATCACATCCTCGTCTGGAGGGTCTGTGGCTAAGGATACCGCCGGCGCTCCGTCTGTAACCAAGTTGATCCACAGGATCATGGCTGGAAGCAAGGGCAGCGGGAACAGTTCAGGGCTGAATATTCCTCCTAGAATGGCGAAAGACCCGATGACCAATAACTCGTCGAAGTTGCACGCGATCAGAAACCTAGCGTATTTACGGATGTTATCGTAGATCACTCTTCCCTGCTCAACAGCCTTTACTATGGTAGCGAAGTTGTCGTCTGTAAGCACAAGGTCTGAGGCTTCACGGGTCACGTCAGTACCCGTGATCCCCATGGAGACACCTATGTCCGCAGCCTTCACAGCCGGGGCATCGTTAACACCGTCACCCGTCATCGCTACGATGTGTCCCTTGGTTTTCAACGCCTTCACGATCTTGATCTTATGCTCTGGTGAAACCCTAGCGTAGACCACTACGTTATCCGCGATTTTATCGAATTCAACGTCGCTTATGGCATCTAGCTCCGCGCCTGTGAGGACGAGGCTTCCCTCCTTCATAATACCGATCTCTTTCGCCACCGCCACGGCGGTGAGTTTGTGGTCGCCCGTTATCATCACGGTTTTTATCCCAGCTTTCTCACATTTCCTGTTCGCTTCAATCGCCTCTTCACGCGGTGGATCAATCATTCCCTCTAAGCCTACGAAGACCATGTCTTCCTCAACCGTGTTCTCTTCAAAGTTACTGAGTTCCATAGGAAGCCTTCTATAAGCCATGGCTATAACACGTAACGCCGAGCTTGCCATCTGCTCATTTACTCCCAAAACCTCCCCTCGTTTCTCCGCCGTAAGCTTCACTTCCACCCCATTTTCAAGAATGTAGTCACATCTCTGCAGCACTATCTCTGGCGCACCCTTCATGAAGGCTACCTTTTCTTTTTCAGGTGTTAAATGGACAGTGGTCATGCGTTTTCTCTCAGAAGTGAAGGAGACCTCACCTATACGGGGATACTTTTCCACTAAGGCTTTCTGGGTGAAGCCAGCTTTCGCCGCGGCAACGATCAACGCTCCCTCCGTCGTGTCACCGATGATCATCCAACCTTTTTCATCCTGTTCAAGTTGAGCGTTGCTGCAGAGAGAACCAATTTTAAGTAAAATAGAGGCTTCATCATCATCTGGAATGTTGACAGGTTGATCACCGTATTGTAACTCGCCTATAGGCTCGTAGCCTACGCCGGAGACATCGATGAACTTGCCACATACGTAGAGTCTGCGGACCGTCATCTCCCCTTTAGTCAGGGTTCCAGTTTTATCCGAGCAGATAACGGTGACGGAGCCTAAGCCCTCA
This sequence comes from uncultured Candidatus Bathyarchaeia archaeon, assembly GCA_964396445.1. GTDB lineage: Archaea > Thermoproteota > CALKCG01 > B24 > JAWCPE01 > CAYNFI01. The sequence continues at coordinate 46,139 of CAYNFI010000011.1, read as the reverse complement.
GCTGCTGAAAGCTTCCTGATTATAGCGTTGCGTTTCGCAAATTCCCTCGCCCCTAAGGCGAGGCTTATGGTCACTATCGCAGGTAAGCCTTCAGGCACAGCGGATACGGCTAACGAGATCGAGGACATAAAAACCTGAATTAAACCCTCCAGTTGCACAGTTCCTCCAACATGCCAAGCCACCGATGCGATTTCAAAAGCTTCTAAGGCGAAGATTAGTACACAAACCGCTACCACGACTTTACCTATTTTCGATGCAAAATTGTTAAGCTTCCTCTGCAGCGGCGTCTCCTCCTCCTCAGCCTCCTGAACCAGTTCAGCGATTTTCCCAAACTCAGTCTTCATCCCGGTAGAGACTACCACGGCCTTTCCGCGACCGTATATAGTGTGTGTCGCTGTGAAAACCATGTTACGCCTATCAGCGATAGGTGTGTCAGGCAGTAGCATCGCTGAGGCTTCTTTATTAACAGGCGTTGATTCACCCGTTAAAACAGCCTCATCGGTTTTTAACTCAACGCTTTCTAGAAGCCGCGCATCCGCTGAAACGTGGTCTCCAGACTCTAGGACTAGAATATCCCCTGGAACAACCTCGCGCGCTGGAACAACCATCTCTCTACCATCGCGTATCACACGGGCTTTCGGCGCAGCGAGCTTTTTCAAGGCTTCTAAAGCTTTCTCAGCCCGGTACTCTTGTATGAAACCAGCCACTGCGACAAGAATCACGATGATGGCTATAACGATGGCGTCGGCGTACGTTTCAAGGGCATCTTTAGGAAGTTCACCTGGTAGAGGAGGTTGCTGCAGCTCGTAATAACCAACAACCGCGGAGAATAGGGTGGCTACTATTAGGAGCAGTATGAAGATGTCTTTAAACTCACCTAGGAACATCTGAAGCGCTGTTCGACGTTTTTTCTCCGATAGTTCGTTAAAACCAAACTCTCCAAGTCTACGTTTCACCTCATCAACGCCTAATCCCCGCAGACTAGTCTTTAAAAAACTTACCGCCTCATCCACTTTCAGTGCATGCCATGAAACCTCCCCAGTTTGACTTGAGGGACGTTGATCCAACATGGCTTCTCACTTAGTCTAGGCGGTCATAGGCGTGTTCTGTTTAAAGGTTAGGGGATTTAGCAGGGATCTCGGTCTTAAATCTTTTCGTCAACACCGTAGCAAAACACAGCTCGTACCCCTACACACAGGTGTTACACATTAGAATTTATACCCTAAAAGGATCAAACACAGTGAATAAACGGTGTTATGAATACACACACATTTTTCTGTTCATTGGAAGGATTAAAGCAAAACCCTAAACTTTATAACATTTCGCTTCCTCTTTCGACAATTCGGCTTGTATAGGTGGAGATGTTGCGATGAGTATAACCATCATCTCACCGCCCGTGTTTTCAATACCATGTTCACAGTTCGGTGGTAGATGTATGAACTGCCCCTCCTCAACCTTTACGGGCTCATCGAATCCAAAGGAGCCTTTACCCATCCCAGAGAGTATAACGTAAACCTCTTCATTCGAGTGGCAATGAGGCTTTAACACCCCGCCAGGTATGAGGTAAAGCATAGACACGCTGAGGTTTTCCGACCGAGCCCTTGACGACGAGGGGTGAACCACCCTAACGCCTAACCCTCCTTTACATTCCGGGTAAGATACATACACACCCTCGCGGATTATCAAAATGTTCGCATTAACCATGAAACAAGTCTCACATCGAGGTCTCATATATCTCTTTAGATACCTTTCAAAAGGCATATTCCTGCAGCGTCTTTAAAAGTAAAGTGGTGAAACTAATGGTTTTTGGTAGCGCCGCCGATCGGATTCGAACCGATGACCAACGGGTCTCGGCAACCTGTATGTTTAATCAGGTTTAACAGCTTCAGCCTCGGTTTTATTCCCGAGTCCGCTGCTCAACCTAGCTGAGCTATCGTCCATGCATTAAAGCTGCACGTACGGCGGCTCTTAGCATCTTAGCGGCGCTTACCAATCCATCAACCTAGGCGTTTATTTAAGTTTATCTCGTTTTTTAAGGTGACACAATTTCAAGGCTAAAGGAAGGACGTTTGCAGGATTTTTTAACAGATGCCAGATACTATCCAATAAGAATGAATAGCATCTTACCGTTGATCGCTGATGATAGATTTATAAGTAGATTTTACGCAGATTTTCGATAAGACATGGACCCAATTTTATGTCCCGAATGTAGCGGTAAAACCTACTACCCACCGACTGAAATAAGAGGCATTCTTGAAGTAATTTGTGTACGTTGTGGTGTAGTGGTAGGCTACTATAGCCTTGATACGGGCATATTCTTCAAGGATATCGACTTTGAGATAAAAGCAAAATCCCGTTTTCAGCGATTAGTGTTAATTTAGCCGAGGTCAAACCTTTTCAGTTTGACAGCGAGTTCCGGAACACTTTGTAAAAAAAGTAATAGGCTACTCTTAAATACCTTTCATAGCTCAGGGTCGCGTGGACTTAAAGGGTTTATTACAGACATTAACCCTTCAGGATGGAAAAACATAAAGGTCCACGAAGAGGACTGATGTTTTGATAGTGTATGAGAACCTTGCGAAACGCATCTCGCACTTCAAGTATGGCGAACCTACAGATGCGGGAATGGTTCCAAGATGCTAAGTTCGGCATGTTCATCCATTGGGGTGTCTACAGCGTTTTAGGCGAGGGGGAATGGGTTATGCACAACAAAAAGATGGCTGTTGAAGAGTATGAGAAACTCCCTCCGCAATTCAACCCAACGGAATATGATCCAACCGAGTGGGTAAGCATCGCTAAGAACGCGGGTATGAAGTATATCACGATTACGAGTAAGCATCATGATGGGTTCGCGATGTACGATTCAATGATAAGCGACTGGGACATCGTAGACCGCACACCATACAAGAAAGACGTGCTTAAAATGCTAGCCGATGAATGCGGGAAACAAGGTCTGAAACTGTTCTTCTACCATTCTCATCTTGACTGGCACCATGGGGAATACTACCCGCGGGGTAGGACAGGTGAGCATAGTGGTCGACCAAACCGCGGGGACTTCAACAAGTACATCGATTACATGAATGCGCAGATCGCTGAGTTATGCGGAGGCGATTACGGTGAAATTGGTGGGATCTGGTTTGACGGCTGGTGGGATCAACAGCTTAAGAAACCCGGTGAACCAGTGGAAAAAACACAGGTTGATTGGCGTTTAAAGGAAACCTACGACCTTATACATAGGTTACAGCCTCAAGCCTTAATCGGTAACAACCATCACGTGGCACCCTTCCCAGGCGAGGATTTCCAAATGTTCGAGAAGGACCTGCCTGGGAAAAATACAACAGGTTTCAGCGGCGATTCGATAATCGGAGACCTCCCATTGGAGACATGTGAAACCTTAAACAACTCCTGGGGATACAACAAGACTGACAAGAACTTCAAAACAGTTAAGGAATTGATTCAGTACCTTGTACGCGCCGCCGGCTACAACGCCAACTTTCTCCTCAACATAGGGCCGATGCCTAATGGGAAGATCCAACCAGAGTTCATTGAACGTCTAATCGATGTTGGCCGTTGGATGACCCAGTATGGCGAATCAATATATAATACCCGCGGCGGTCCACTTCCGCCCGTGGAGAACTACGTGACCACCCATAGAGACGATAGAATCTACGTGCATGTGGTAAACTGGGAGGGAAAAGAATACTTAATCCTACCCCTTGAACCTAAAAAAGTGAGGAAAGCCTGGAAACTGGGCAATGGTACTCGTCTAGCCTTAGATATTCTTAAAGACCCTGAAGGCCTTAAGGTTCAAGTCCCTGAAGAGTATCAAAATGAAATCGACACCATCATCGTCCTTGAAACCTAAAATCATACCAAGTTCCTAAAAGCCCTAGGTCAACGAATTAAATATCGGATATCCTAAAAAGCTACGGCATGAATTCTAAAAAGCTCACCCCTCAGAGCCCCGATACAGATCATCCAAGGCTAGAATACCCTAAATACACATTTTCAGTAAAGTCTTTAAACCAACTTAAGTAAACGGGTAGATGCGAGTTGGATGATCTGTGATGGGTAAGGCACGGGTTGGATTTATTGGATGTGGAGGGATCGCGGAAGCTCATCTAAAGGGTATCGTGAAGAACCCTGATGTTGAGGTTGTGGGCTTATGCGACATCAACTTGGCTAGAGCGAAGCAGTTAGCTGAAACCTACGGGGTTAAGGAGCGGGTTTTTGATAAGGCAGAGAAGATGTTTAACACGGTTAAACTCGACGCTGTTTACATCTGTCTCCCCCCGTTCGCACATGGAGCTGAGCTTGAAGCCGTTAAAAGCGGAATACCCTTCTTCGTTGAAAAACCGGTAAACCTCTACCTTAAACAGGCGAGGAAAATCGCAGCGGCGGTGGAGTCGAAGAAACTCTTAACAAGCGTAGGTTATATGAACCGCTACCGCGCAGGAGTTCAGAAAGTGCGTCAACTCTTAAAAGAAGACCCCGCTATCCTCGTACTTGGCGGATGGATTGGTGGAACGCCAAGGCCCAGTCCCGGTGTAACGATCTGGTCTTGGTGGGTTGAGAAGGAGAAAAGCGGGGGGCAGTTCCACGAACAGGTAACGCACACCGTGGACATAACACGTTTATTCTGCGGCGAAGTCGAGCAGGTCCACACCTTCTCAGCCAAGGGCTTCAACAAGAATACGCCTGAAAACTACACGATCGAAGACGCCAGCGTTGTAAACCTTAAGTTCACCAACGGAGCCATAGCCAACCTCTGGGCATCCTGCTCCGCAAACGGCGGAGGAGGCGGTGTTTCACTCGATGTATACGCCAACAACTTCACAGCCCTCTTCACAGGTTGGGAACACTCACTTACACTTATGCGGGAGAAGAACGTTTCCGATAAAATTCCAGGAGAACCAGACATCTTCGCCGTCGAAGACAACGCTTTCATAACAGCTGTCCGCAGCGACGACCCATCCAAGGTCCAATGCCCATACGCTGACGCGGTGAAGACCATCGAGGTAACCCTCGCCGCTAATAAGTCCATAGAAACTGGAAAACCGGTTAAGCTACCCCTCGCTTCAGATTAACCTAGCCTTCCCAAGTTCTCAAGCGCCTACCTGCTACCCTATCAGAGGTTCCAATAAGCAAATATCGTTAAACACATGTCAAACCAACGATCAGGGATTATATAATTCCTCAGCGACTTAACTAAAATAAGTCTATGGATGAATGTCTCGACCATAGCAAAGCCTTATGGTTTAGACTCTTCCAATTCGAAGACTGATCTATGGTGGCTTAAATCTATCTCCCATATTTTTCCATATAATTTCTCCAAGCCTCTTTATCAAACCTACCTTCCATAACCCTGTACTCTTTCTGAAACGCATCTTCAAGGTCAACATTAAAACTGTTCGATAGTTGAAGCAGCAGGGATAAGGCTTGGGCAAACTCCCTATCTACGTTTCCAAGCGGTTCCCTATGTCCAAGCCCCGCTTTCTTATACCCCTCCTTGAACAGTATGTGTTCCCCTATTTCCCCGAGCTCCTCTAGAAGATGAACGTATGTAAGTGATGCGGGGAACCTGTCCCAACCCCTCTCCATCTCGAAATCCCTCATTAAACGCTGAAGCTCCCTTAAATGCATGATTAACTACCTGCCCACCAATAGGTATACACCGGGTTGAAGCTATAAAACAGCTTACTCCTTAACGTTTAACCTCATGCTTTTCCTTATAACCTTGAGCGAGTGTTTTTAAGATCTCACCAAAGTAGAGTGTATGGTAGTTACCTTTAGGGTAGCATTTTGAACAGACTTCCTCCGTAAGGGTTTTTGGTCTAACCTTGACTTTGTACAGGACTTTGCACTCATAGTTAATAGCACATTCAGCGATCGTCGGTGCTATCACTGTTATCCCAGGCGTTGTGTTGAGACCCTTCTCCATAAACTTGTTATGTACTCTACCTGTAAATGTGCCACAGTATTTTACGACTTCTTTCATACCCTTGGCTGGGACGTTCACGGTGAAACACCCCGTCTCCTCAATAAGCCTATACGTGTACCTTGAAGGTCTTACGGCTACCGTGAAAACGGGTTTCCTCCAGAGAGTACCGATAAGCCCCCAACCGATCGTCATAACGTTGGGTTTCCCCGCGTTTCCGATGGATGCGAGAAGAAGCCCGCCGTGGTTAAGCATGTAAATCGTTTTACTGAGAAAACTTAACGGTTTAACCTCAACCTTCATAGGAACACCTTTCCAACACTCAAGCTTACCTCTGAGCTTCTCTCTTTCAACTCCATAACATCAATCCCCTGACTGAACGTCATTTTGGGAACCTGACTATTCTATGAATGAACTCCGAGTATAAATCTACATAAACTCGATGGTCTAGGTTGATAAGGGACTTCCTCTAAACGTATACAATCCAACGATTACTGTAAACGCTTCCAAGCATTAAGCAACACTTAAGTGTAATAACCTCCACAATCGGAGGGAGGAAGCTGTTAAATGACCGGATTTAACATCGGCATAGGTAAACTAGGACGTGTATTGATAATTAAGGTTGAGCCTGGCTTAGACCTGCTATCGACGATCCTTGTGGTTATCGAAAAAGAATGTATCAATAATGGGTTGATCCTATCAGCTGTAGGCAGCCTCAGAAAAGCAACCCTGAGGAATCTCAAGGTTTTCCCAGAGCATTTCCCGATCACGGATAAATACAGGTTGTTCAAGGTTATCGAGGGACAACCCCTGGAGATCACATCATTAACAGGTAACATCTCTAGGAAAGCTGATGGAGAAGTAATAATTCATGCGCATATAACAGTCTCAAGCATCAAAAGCGGCGAAGTTGTCGCCATGGGTGGGCATCTCGTCGAAGGCAACATCACCTACGTGATGACCGAGATCGCTATAGCAGAGCTTGAAGGCGTCAAACTGCAGAGGATTTTACACCCAGAGAGGAAGTCTTGGGAACTCACCTTTGGGTGAGAATAGCGCTAAGATAAAATAGGATCAACCCTGCTTCAGCCAAGGATAGGTTACAATAATCGGGTCAATACTCGAAAAGATTTATGAACGAGCCGCCACAGACATTGTAAACAGTGCTTATGAAAATAAACTTAAGGAATTTCGAATGGGTTTGGTGACTGTATGGGTTCAACTGTTGTGGAAAAAACCTTCGAAGCCATGTTCTATCTAGAGGATTTAAGGGAGGTGCTTAGAAAAACCGCGCCTTTCCATAAGTTAAAGGAAGAGGAGAAGGAGGAAGTAGAGGCGCTTCTCTCCAAGGTTCGGAAAGCCTTGAGTATAATCGAAGCGGAGTTGGTAAAATGATCACTGGTGCCGCCTTTGAGCTGAGAATGCGGGAGGAGCTTTACATCAACCTCGAGCCGCTTCAACGCGGAGGAGTGTCGACACCAGAGTCCCGGAAAGCCTCTATTGCGTATGTTGACGGTTACTCTACATGCGACTACTGCCTAGGAAGCCTACACCTACTGAAGAAACCCCCAGTTCAGGAATTCCTAAGCGACGTCGCGGATTTCCTGGGAATGGATAGGGCTATTTTAACCAATGGTTGCAGGGAGGCTAAGTTCGCCGTTATCCATGCCTTAACCAAACCAGGTGAAGCCATCGTTATGGATGTGAATAAGCATTATACTAGCTACGTCGCCGCGGAAAGAGCTGGATTAACCATATACGAAGTTCCAAGCACAGGTTACCCGGCTTTCAAGGTAAATCCCGACACCTACGTCGACACGATTGAAAAGGTGAAGAAGGACATGGGAAAGCCGCCGGCGCTTGTGCTCCTCACACACGTGGACTGGACATACGGTAACCTAGTCGACGCTGAAAAGGTTGGGAGGATTTGCCGAGAATACGGGCTTCCTTTTCTCTTAAACACCGCCTACTCCTCTGGGAGAATGCCTATAAACGGGAAGCAGTCAATGGCTGACTTCATAACATGCTCAGGGCATAAAAGCTGGGCTGCCGGAGCTGGGCCTATAGGCATACTGGCTGTGAGAGAAGGGTGGGAGGATAAGGTTCTCAAACCCTCGCAAAGGTATAAGGTGAAACCCTTAGAGATACTTGGCTGCTCAGCCCGGGGCACCAACGCTATGGCATTGATCGCCTCATTCCCCCGTGTTAAGGAGAGGGTTAAGCACTGGGATGAAGAGGTGGCTAAGGCGCGTTGGTTCAGCGCAGAGTTTGAGTCCCTTGGAGACGTTGAACAACTCGGGGACAAGCCTCACAACCACGACCTCATAAGGTTTGAAACCCCGGTCTTCGACAGGATCGCGCAGAAACATAAGAGGAGAGGATACTTCCTCTACGAGGAGCTTCTGGAAAGAAAAATCGTCGGGGTTAAACAGGGACGGACGAAAACCTTCGACCTCTCAACCTATGGATTAACAAGGGAAAAATTAAGTTACGTCATAGAAAGCTTCAAAGACATCATCAGTAAATTCCAGTCTTGAATGAACACGTGAGCTAAAATGTAAGAAGCGAACTTAAAAGGGGACAATAAAGTTACACATTGTTCTTTCCCCCATGAAGAACGTGATTAAGGGACCTTGAAAACTTCGAAAAATTCCGTAAAACCAATGGTGGGCCGGGCCGGACTTGAACCAGCGACCACCACCTTTCCTAATGCCTCAAGATTCGTAAGGGTGGTATCCTAACCAGACTAGACTACCGGCCCTCGTCGATTCATGAGCCTCATAGTATATTTAGCTTTTCTCTTTCTTAACATCTGCTTTCTTCCAATAAATGGTCTTCTCCATTCAAATGACTTTACGAATTCAAGGGGTTATCTATTCATTACAAGTGGATAGGAGTAGTAAGTAAGACGTTGAGAGTATAGATATGTTACCTTAATTGGCGCCGGGGACGGGACATCCCACATGAGTTTTTTCTCCCTCATGTTTTTGAACCCGTGAGGCGCGGTGCGCCACAGACTATCCACCCCTCATCAGTCTCTTAAGGGATAGCAGGCCTGCACCCTACCTGATTCCCCGTGTCATACACACTAGGTAACCCCGGCGTCGAGACTAAACTCGCCATGGCTTGATATAAGCTTTGACAAACCCCACATGATGTACTCTATCCCGTTTAATACCCGTATCCACGCTATTGTATAACCGGAACTCTTCAAAAAGCAAACTGGCAAATTGTGCCAATAATAAGTGATTCGTTGAGCTTGGATAGGTTTGAAGGGGGAACTCTACCTTAAAATATAGAGACGATGGTTTTCAGTCTATTTTTTTCCGCGACGGTTCCAGGGGTTTACTGGCGTGTACACTTCCGCGTTGAGGGGGCAAGCCAATCGATCAACACTCCTGCATCGTAGGCAGTGATTTGAAGCCTTATAGGTCCGAGTGGTGACTCAGCCTTCTCTTGGCTGAAGGAAACATGTCCCATGTACGCAGCCTGTTTATTGAAGCAAACGGTTACTGTTTGACCTTTAAACCCCTTGAAAAAGACTGCTCTCGCAGCGTCCCTTATCCTTTCAGCGATGAGTAACCGTCGAAGTTTGTGTAAGCTTTCCCTTGTTGAAGCCTCAGCGATGAGAATCCTCCCCGAATCCCCTTCAACGACCTCAACCCTTGTAGCTGATATAAGGTTGAGGACAGCCGCCTTGACTTTCCCAGCGTCTTCCGTTGGGTTTACATCCGCCGTAACCCTAACTGTTACCATTAAAAGACTTAAACCTCCCTAGGATCTCCCCCGCCTTCGCCTTTAACTCTTTTAGGCTCCCCTCATTCACAACCGTTTCATCAGCCTGTTCAAGAACAGCCTCTATACCCAGCCGCTTCTCCTGCTCATCCCTTTCTAGAAACTCCGTAAACCTCCTCGGGTCATCGCTTCTACGCCTAGCATAAAGGTTTTGGAACCTCCTCTCACTGCGCGCTTGAACAACGATGAGCCAGAACCTTCGGAAACTTGCTCTAAAGAGACATACCTCATCCATGCTTCTCACACCGTCTATAATGACAACTTTACCTAGGGCTTCCACGCATTTCTCGATCGACTTTTCCGCTACAATAGTTGGACCCAGTTCTTCGCGAATCTTGAAAACAAGCTTTCTCAAGTTCTTGGATGTGGGTTTAAGCCCACGTTTTATAGCCTCATCACGGATCACATCTCCCATACTGACGACTGAGTAACCCATTTCAAGGGCAACCGCGGCTAGGGTTGTTTTACCAGCACCAGGCATACCAGCAAGCCCAATTGCAACCTTATCGATCACGGCTTTCACACACTCTCAAGCCCATAGTCCTTTGTCCTTATGAAGACCTTGCTGATGCCTTCTCGCTTCGCAACCTGAGCAAGCCTGAGTAGAGTCTCTCTGCTAGTTGGTGGTACAATCCTCAGCCTCGGGTCTAGGACATCGTTTGAGGGTATAAACTGTTGGAGAACATAGATGGGGCAACGCTCCCTGATCTCCCTAGCGATCCTCCCTATGTCATCTTCACACTCTATGAGGGTTGGAACCACCGTCGTTCTGACCTCGAATGGAACCTTAAAGTTAATACACGTCTTTAAAGTATCCCTTACCGCCTCAACTGTTTCCACGCCAAACCAAGGTTTACCGGTTACTCTCCCGTAGATCTCTTCGTCGAGGGGAGCTTTCACATCCAGAGCCACATAGCTGAGTAAGTTTTGCTCTAAGAGTTCAGTAACAAGCCTGGGATTTGTTCCATTCGTGTTTAGGAAGGTTTTCAACCCTTTACCCTTAGCCCATACGCAGATTTCCTTAAGGGATCTGCCTTGAAGGGTCGGTTCACCCCCGCTGAAACCCACTGCATCTAATACTCTAAATCCCTTAAGCACCAGCTTCTTAACCTCTTCGAGGTCAACCTCCTCCCCTGAACCGACGGGAATCAAGGGCGCGTTTTGACAGAAGGAGCAGGCAAGATTACATCCAGCAAAGAAAAGCATGGAGGTTAGGTGCCCATGCCAATCAACGGTGCTTAAGTCCACATACCCCCCAAGCCTAAGCCTAGCCAAAACCCCTTACCCCCGCTCAGCCCATTAACCCATCACAACACAACGTGTAAACCTACAGGGGAAGATATCCTAGCTAATATATCTCTTTATAATCGAAACAAAACGGGTTCTCTACCGTTTAAAGCGCGGTCCTTACAGGCTTAAACATTTTGTTCCCGACAACTGCGTATATGCTCTATTAGGTTTCCGCCAAGTCTCGTCTCTACGCGAGATAACCTTCGTCTACTGAGGAAGGTCGACGGCAGATGAGAACTTATCCATTATTTAAGTCAAAAGTTTGGGTAGTCGAATTCTCAAAGAGGCTTATTAATCCTGTATCCTACTATGTGTAGAAAAAAAGGGATAATCGTGCTAAGCTAGGAAACTTAGCACTCTACGCTCCGTGACAATGCCTACAAGGTTTCCTCCCTTCAACACAGCCAGTCTCCTGATATGCTTATCTCTCATGGTCGTCAACGCATCTCCAAGGGATTTGCCTGAATCTATGAAAATGATCGGTGATGACATGATTGCGTTGGCATAGGTTTTATCAGGGTCTTTATGTGCTTTCACAACCCTTTCTAAGATATCCCTTTCAGTGATTATCCCTACAGGTCTTCCCCCGCTCATAACGATAACGGCGCCAACATCATAGGTCAGCATCTTGTCAACGATGCTTGAAACGCTGTCTGAGAACAGAACGGTGACAGGTGGGGACCTTGTGACAGATTCTACTGACGCCTCAATCTTTGACTTGGACAAATATACCCCATATACATGTTCACCCGCATCGATATTTATCATTTACCCTGTTTAAGCAAGCTTCAAGGCTTAGAGGAACTTAGGAGACGTTTGAAATTTTAAAAGGATGTATGCCTAACTGATAGGTCGGTGAAAGGTTGGGGAGAAGACGTAAAAGGGTAGTAAGGATACCGAAGCGAACAATTCCAAAAGTCTTCACATGTCTTTTATGCGGTAAGAAGGCGGTGACCGTGAAGATCTCTAGGTCGGATAAGGAAGCGTTTGTCCACTGCGGTTCATGTGACGCCCATGGTACCTTGCAGAACATCGTCCAATCCATGGCACCCGTAGATATATACTCAATCTGGTGTGACCAACTCTATAAGTCTCGAGGGTTAACGCCTACTTAATAACCAAGGCGTTTACCCATACTTAAGTGTCTCCTCAGCTGCGAAACGGCTTTAAGCCAAGGTGCAGAACTTACTCTACGCGGTGAGACCACTGGACGAGGTTAGAAACCTTCTGTTAAAAAGGATCAAAACGGATGGGGTTATCCACATGCTTTTACTCGACCCTGAGAAACTTGAAGCCCGTGAAGCTGGGGAGGTGGCTCTACAGGCGGAGAAGATCGGCACCTCAGCTATAATGATCGGGGGAACAACCCTCGCCTCCATGGAACGATTAAATGCAGCCGTTAAGGCTGTGAAAGCCGCTGTAAAGGTACCTGTAATCCTTTTCCCTAGCAACATAACGGGGATAAGCCCATACGCCGACGCTGTTTGGTACATGTCCCTCCTCAACTCCGCAAACCCCTATTTCATCATTGAGGCTCAAGCCTTAGCCGCACCAATTATTAAACAGTACAAGCTTGAACCTATTCCAATGGGTTACATCATCGTAGGCGAGGGTGGAGCCGCAGGCTTCATCGGTCAAGCCCGGTTAATCCCTTATCGTAACCCAGAATTAGCCACTCTCTACGCCCTCGCAGCTCAATTCCTCGGTATGCAGTTCATCTACCTCGAAGCGGGTTCAGGAGCAAGCCAACCCGTTCCAGAGACAATGGTTTCCAAGGTTAAGCATGCAATCAACATACCACTGATCGTCGGCGGGGGTATAAGAACAGGGCAACATCTAGAGAAAGCAGTAATGGCTGGAGCTGACATCATTGTGACATCTACAGTAGTTGAGGAAAAGCAGGGTTCAGTTGAAGCCGTGCTGACTGAGCTCATGGAAGCTTTAAGGAAAGCCGCTGAAAAAAGGCAGAGAGTGAAACAACATGGTAAGTTCACTCAAGCCGAGTAGCGCTCTGAGGGAGGTTCCATGAGCCTACCCATGAGCGCTGAGTATGAACGCTACTTTCAAAGCATAAGACGGGAGTTGGGAAGGGTTTATGACATCTGCGCAACCGCACGCATGAAGTCAATAGACCCAAAACCCAAGCCTGAGCCAAGGATCACAGAGGACCTCGCTGAGAGGGTTGAATTCCTCGTCGGTCCCCCTCAAATCGGTCAGAGGATCCGTGAGCTTAGCAAGGATATAGAAAGAGAGGAAATGGCCTTCAAGGTGGCTGAGGAGATCGTCTATGGCGCCTACACCCGTATGGAAGAGGCAGCAGCCGCTGAGCAGGCTCTAAGGACGGCTTTAGCGATCCTCAGCGAAGGAGTCACTGTTGCCCCAATCCAAGGCATTACAAGGGTGATGTTCAAGCAGAACGCTGATAAGACACGGTACCTCGCCGTCTACTTCGCAGGTCCTATACGTCCAGCTGGTGGAACAGAACAAGCCCTGATTTTGGTCATAGCTGACTTCATACGTAAAAAACTTGGATTAGACCGGTATAAACCGACGCAGAACGAGGTTAAACGCTTCATCGAGGAAGTACGACTATACGAGAGGGAGGTTAGACTCTTCCAATACCATGTCCCAGACGAGGTTCTCGAGAGGATCCTTGAAAACCTCCCCGTTGAGGTCACGGGTGTGGAGACAGACCCCTACGAAGTCACATCGTTCAGAAACCTACCGCGTATTGAAACAAACAGGGTTCGAGGTGGAGCCCTCATCGTAGTAAACGATGGCCTCGCTGGAAGGTCTAGGAAAGTGCAGAAGATCATAGAGGGACTGGGCATAGAGGGCTGGAGCTGGCTTGAAACCGTGTGGCAGACTGAGGGAAAGGAGACAACACTCGCTGAAGCCATGTACATGGAAGAGGTTATCGCCGGAAGACCCGTCTTCTCCTCACCTTCAAGACCCGGCGGCTTCCGTCTAAGGTATGGCCGAGCGAGGAACACGGGCTTAGCAGCCCTAGGTATACATCCTGCTACTATGGTTATTCTCAGCGATTTCCTGGCTATTGGGACGCAGCTGAGAATAGAGAGACCTGGGAAAGCCGGCATCGTCGCCGCAGTGGACTCCATCGAACCCCCTATGGTTAAGCTACGCGACGGTTCCGTGATAAGAGTTGAAACCCTTGAGCAAGCGCGTAGGGTAAGCCAGAAAGTTGAGAAAGTGCTTTTCCTAGGGGACATCCTCGTCAGCTTCTATGAATTCCTCGAGAATAAGAAGCTCTTAGTCCCATGTGGTTTAACGGAGGAGGAGTGGGGGCAAAGGTTGCAGGCCACAATTAACCAAGGTTTCAACTCAGACATAGCTAAGGTCGCTGAGGCGGCTAAGGTCTCCCCTGAAAGGCTGAGGCAATTCACGGAAAAACCACGTAGTTTTCAACCAAGCACCGAGGAAGCCCTAGGTATAGCAGAGGGTTTAGGTGTTCCTCTCCATCCAAAGTACACGTATAACTGGACCATGGTTTCGGCTGAAAACGTGAATGAGCTTAAGGAATGGCTTACTTTAATGGAAAACGTTGAAAAGGAAAGCTGTTTAGTAGAGGCCCATCTCCCATACGACGCCGGGGGAAAGGAGACCTTAGAGAGACTTCTCATCCCGCATCGAGTTGAAGATGGTAAAGTCATACTAGGCGAAGATGCGCACATCCTGTCCCACTGCCTCCGTCTAGATAAACCTGAACTCAGAGTTGATGGTGGGCGCTCAGTTTTAGAGGCTTTAAAGAACCTTTCAGGCATTACCATAGAACCTAAGGCCTTAACCTACATAGGGACGAAGATGGGACGCCCGGAGAAGGCTAAGCGAAGAGAGATGAAGCCCCTCGTACACGTGCTTTTCCCCGTTGGACTGGGTGGTGGGCCGAGAAGGGACCTGAAAGACGCCTCGTTAAGCAACGCCATCACCGTTGAACTCGTTACCCGACGATGCGTGAAATGCCAGGGTTTAACCTACTTACCCCTATGCCCAATTTGTGGTGAAACTGCGGTCCTTGAGCTTTCCTGCCCAAGATGCACACGCACCTTTAAAGACCAAGAGGCCACATGTCCATCATGTGGAATCCAGGCTAGAGGCTGGCAGCCCCAAACCGTTAACTTAAAGGAGAAGCTGGAATACGCGGCGAAGCGGGTAGGCGTCCCACCCAATGGGTTGGTTAAGGGTGTGAGGGGCTTAACGAGTAAGAATAAGGTTCCAGAACCCTTAGAGAAGGGCATACTCAGGGCTAAAAACGACCTCTCAGTTTTCAAGGATGGAACCGTGCGTTTCGACGCAACTAACGCGCCCCTCACCCACTTTCGTCCCAATGAGGTGGGAACAACGATTGAAAGGCTGAAGCAACTCGGGTACACGAAGGATACTGAGGGGAAGCCCTTAACCGACCCTAGTCAGATATGTGAATTGATGGTGCAAGACGTAGTCATCTCACATGCATGTGGAAGATACCTTATAAGGTTGGCTTCCTTCATCGATGAACTTCTTCAAAAAGTCTATGGCTTGGAAAAATTCTACAATGTACAACGTGAGGAAGACCTTATCGGGCACCTCATCGTCGGCTTGGCACCCCATACCTCAGTGGGCGTTATCGGCCGTGTCACAGGCTTCACACCTGCCAACGTCTGCTTCGCCCACCCCTACTGGCATGCGGCGAAGAGGAGAGATGCTGACGGGGATGAGGACTCCGTGATCCTCACCGTGGACTGTTTCCTCAACTTCTCAGTCGAATACCTCCCTGCTCAGGTAGGCGGCTTGATGGACGCTCCCCTGCTTGTGACACCTACGATTAACCCTTATGAGGTGGATTCAGCCGTTCACAACCTCGACTTAGCACCGTCTTATCCACTAGTCTTCTATGAGAAGTGTAGGCAGGGTGAAGACCCGCGGAGGCTCTGCGAGGTTATGGACGTTGTAGTGAACCGTCTTGGAACTGAGGCGCAGTTCCAAGGGTTCAGCTACACCCATGAAACCTCTGATATCACCCTTGGAAACCTTGAGAGCGCGTATAAGAAGCTTGAAACAATGGAAAGTAAAGTAGCAAGTCAACTGTCATTAGCCAGCAAGCTAGCCGCTGTTGAAGTGAAGGAGGTAGCTGAGAAAATAATCGCGTCGCATTTTATAAGAGACTTGGCTGGAAACCTGAAAACATTCTCCGGGCAGAAGTTTCGATGTAAGAAATGTGGTTTACGTCTGAGGCGTGTACCCTTAAGCGGTAAATGTCCTAAATGCGGTGGAGACCTCAACCTCACGGTACACCGGGGAAGCGTTGAGAAATACGTGGACGTAGCCTTAACCCTAGCTGAGAAATACGGGGTGAAAGACTACTATGTACAGCGGATTACAATGATCAACGATGAAATCACTTCGCTCTTCGGCGAAAAGAAGGGGAAGGCTCAACAAGACCTAGGTAGATTCATGTAACCCCATCATAAAGGGTGTATCCATGTATCTGGCTACGGTTGGAAGTCTACCACTTTATAGATGGGATGATAACTATCCATACACCCATATACGTTACTGGGCGGAATCATTGGTGAAACTAGGGTACGACGTCGTTGGAACCGGGGAGCCTGGTTGGCGGAACAGGTATCGTATGGTTGAGAGGTTTACTCAGGACATCGACGGAATCGAGGTGCGTCCTCTAAAGAGCTTTTTCAAAAGCTATTGCGTGGATATGATCAAGCCGCCGAGAAGCGTTGATAGCGTTAAAGAGGTACTGGAGAACCGGTATCTAAGAGCGATAGCGTTAAACTCTAACGTGAAGTTGAAAGCCGCGGTCACAGATCCTGTTACGATCGGAATGGAACTTATAGCGAACAACCCAAGGTTGATAAGGGGTTACCCAAACCTTTTCATGGCACTCGCAGAGGCGTTAACACCGATCGTAGAACAGCTAAGCTCCTTCATCGACATTCTTCAAATCGACTGTCCAGTACATATTATGAGCCCTGTGAAGGAACCTTGGATTTACGTAAACGAGCTTGTGAAACACGCGCGTGGGAAACCGGTTTGGCTACACGTAGACGGAGGTGTTGAAAGGATGATGGAGGCGCTTATATCGAAGTACAAGGTCGACGTCATCGCGATAAATCTTTTCGGGAGTGAAGAGGAAGAGAACCTCCGAGCTCTAGCTAAAAATAACGCTAGGATAAGAGAAAAAGGTAAAAAGATCGGCGTTTCCTGTGTGAACACCCAGATACAAGACGCACCTGAAAAAGTGGAGAGTAGGGTAACTGTCCTTAAGAGGCTGAAACGCGTAGAGGCAACTTTTCAAGGGGAACTCGAATTCATTGAATGTATAATGCCTGGATGTGGCCTTAACCTCCTCCCTAAAACAAGCCGGAGAATCCTAGAGAGGGTGGTGTCAACTGTTAATGAAATCGGATGGAAGAAACATACACGTTGATGGGAAAACTTATCTACCTAGGTCTCATAAACGAAGCTGGCATGTAGCACTGTGTAAGACTCAACGCATTGAAAACAGGTGTCAACCACGCTGTTCCCGGACGCTGTAACGATCATAGTTTTCGCATTCTTCACGGGCATAATTTCGGCGATGATCGGCGTAGGAGGAGGCTTCCTCATCGTACCCAGTTTAGTCCTTCTTTTCAACCTCCCCTTCCAACAGGCAGCGGGTACAAGCCTAGCTATGATCGTGTTCACAGCGGTCTCCTCTACCTTAGCCTATGTCCGTCAGCGGCGGATTGACTACGGTTTAGGTCTTTTATTAACTCTAGGCAGCGTACCCGGCGGCGTAGTCGGCGCTGCATTAACCCAGTTCATCGCTGGTAAAGCGCTGTCAGCCGCCTTCGGTGTTTTCCTGAGCTCGGCATCGCTCCGCATGGTGTTCAGCAAAGGAAGTCCTACTAAGGAAACCAAACCGATAGCTAAAGGGTGGAGAAGAAGTCTAGTTGACGCTGCTGAGCATAAATTCGAGTACGCAGTTAACCCACTAAGGGGCTTAGGACTTGGTTTTCTCGGCGGGCTAGTATCAGGGTTATTCGGTGTAGGGGGCGGAGTCGTCATGGTTCCTGCCATGAGACTCATACTAGGTGTCCCTATGCATTTAGCCGTAGCGACATCAATGTTCATAATGATCTTTACATCTTTAAGCGGAGTTTTAACCCACCTAACTCTGGGAAACGTCCTACCGGAGTATGTGCTCTACTTGGCATTAGGCGTAATAATAGGTACCCAGATCGGTGCTTTTATGGCTTGGAAAACACGCGAACGACGTTTACAAATGGTCTTCGGCAGCTTCATGCTTCTCATTGGGGTGCGCATGCTGTTAGAGTACCTTATCTATTGACTCCCCTGCTGCAGGGCTATATCCAGCGAAGCCATGGTATACTCCTACCGAATCCTTACACCTTACATTAAAAGTCTATCCTTCGAGAGTATAGCCACTTAATACAATGGATGTAACAAAGTTTAACGCCTTCTTCCATTAAATTCTAAAATGCACTCGTAGATTTGGTTAGTCCATACCGGAATCTACATCCACTTTTTTTACCAGCTTACATACACACAACCTCAAACCCCAACATCAAACTTATAGCCTGCGATTCAATCTTCCATGGAAGTGTTGGAAAAGCTTATCGGTAAGTTCAATCTTTTCTACGACAGGTGCCTTTTTGAGCAAACGGCAAAAACGGAGATCGAGGGAAGCCCCAATGCCAGCGGCAAGCGCGGGTCTGCTACGTTTCTTCGAGGGTGAATCACACGGCGTGAAGCTGAAACCAGAGGTCGTAGTCATATTGGCTGTGGCACTCGTGTTTCTGGTCATCTTCGCCCGTATGGGTTTCCGCTTCTAGAAACCCTCAAACAAGCATAATTATGTATGAATAATCAAGTCATAGAAGTGATTTTCTTGGTATCCTGGGTTTGTCTTAGGGTTTCTGCTGCCATAGCCTTATCGTTTCATACCAGAAGATCACAGAGCCTAATGAGGCTAGTATAAACGCTAGGATGCCGTAGAAGCTGGATTCCCCCAATCCTGCAACGGTGAAAATGAGTAGTGTAGTAAACATCACCGCGTACATGGTGTACCTCGGCAACATAAAAGCTCCAAGCTTCACGAACTGTTTCAATACCCCGACCTTCACATCCTTAATCAAGACGTACTCCCCATCCCTTTTCTCAACCAAACCTAAGAATACGAGCTTGTCTAGGTGGTAGGCAGCTAGCGCAGGGCTTGAAAACTTAAGAGACCTCTGGACCTGTCGGACACCCACGGTGTCTCCCTTAGCTCGCAGTAAAGCCCAGTATACCCGAAGGGTATTACCGTCAAGTTCACTTTCAATCTTTTCATCCGTGGGCATATGATTCATCCACGTTGGTTAAGGAAGCCCTGAAAGAAAAGCCTTAGGGTTCGATGAGAATAGGATCGCACCTACATCATTCGGCGCTCCACTACCATCCTCAGTACGTGCACACCTGCTACTCAGTCCTTAGGTGTCTTTGGTGGGATCACGGTGATTTTGAATTGCGGAAGCAAATTGGCGGGTTTCCCCGACTTTCCCCTTTCCACTATGTGCACTTCGTCAGCTGTTATGTCTATGATTACCATCGTCGTTTCCCCAGCCTTGACTTCAAAGCGGACATGGATATCTATGTGTTCCGAGGGTACCCGCAACGGAATCACTGTTGTTCCATCGTCCCCATCGGCTAAGGTGGCGTTGGCTGAAACTATCTGCATCCTTATTTTGGTGTAGTTTCCAGGCTGCATCTCCGTGGCGTTAACTAGGTCCCTTGTGACGTTCTTAAGCTGAAGCAAGTCGAAGGACGCGTTTTCCCCGCTTAGAAACGGTAAGGGTATCCAGCCGCCAGTTTCGTTTTGAACCGCAAAGCTACTAATGGTTAAGTTTAGGTTTTGCAGGCTGGGCATTGGGTCGTCGGTAACCAACACGATGAGTGTGCCGTATCGTATCGAAGGCGGGGGGAAAAACGTTGGATACAAAGTTGCGTAGGAGGAAACCCCTGTTATCACTAGGACAGCCATGAGGAAACCTATCACGCCGGAGGCAGCGACTTTTCTCGTATCGTATGCCACATTCTTCACCTTCACGCTATAGTGATGTTCATCTATCGATATAATCCAATGCTTTTGAACAGTGTGTTCAACAACTTGAACACCGTGTCTTAAGCCTGTGGCTTCCCACCGAAAACTATTATCACTTACTCTTACTCCAAGAGGGTTCATTGAAGCCCGTAAACGTGTTAAGCTCACTTCTCTTCTTGTCCGAGAACACCGGGACTTTGATGTAACAATTCTATCCGTTGGACGTGGTTTAGGTTCACGAAGATCTCGCTCTTCTCTTCCCTTCCTACAACCTCCGGTACAGGTCTTCCAAGTGTAGACCTGAGGATCACAGCCTCAGCTCCAGAAAGATACAGACCAGGAGGCGTCTTAGATACTGCGACCACCTCTCCTTCAAACCCGAATTCGGGTTCAACGATGACGAGGACTTTCCTCCCTATCATCCTTTCAAGGTGGTGGAAAACCGTTGAGGCCACATACCGTGCCTTACTCAAGGCCAGACCTATACTCAAATAATTGTAGGCATGGTTATAAAGTGTTCGTCTCCAACTCCCCTATGTCCCCGTAGGTTTCCGAGTGTTTATCAGAGTAATAACGCGATGAGGGTTAGGATCACCAAGACCGTAGCTGGGAAAACTGTAAAAGCTATTTTTTTCGCTCTATGGATCGTATCTTCGATGGCCGATGTTAATGCCATAATATTCGTGGAACCAAGTACCTTCACGTCCTCTACGTTAAACTCGTCCCAAGCCATATCTGCTTCCACTCTTTTTGCTAGGGCTTCGCCTACAGCTGCATTTGCATACGCTATGAGCTTTTCGTTATCAATGACTTCCCCAACTGGGTGGTAACCAAGCCCCGTGATCGTGGCGTTCACAACGTGGGTGTCCGTCGTTAAAATCTCTCCATCGGGAACACCTAATTCAATTATGTTTTTTAAGATTCTCTCCCTAAGGTTTGAAACCATGTTGTTCCCATCAATCGTAACGTAGGCGACAGTCTGTTCGCCTACAGTGACTACTATGGCTACTAAACCACCCGGTCCTATGCCTTGCTTTATGGTGAACTCACTCGGGCATATTTTAAACGCTCCAACCCTAGCTGAGGATAGGGGTTCATGGATTACAGCTGATAGGGCTTTTGTTGCAGCTTCTTCGAAGTTACGGGTTTCTTCCCCTTGGATAGGAGACAGCGAACCCTCCGTGCTGTTGTGAGCGTCTATGACGAGCACAGATTTGAGCCCTAGGCTTTTCCCATAATTCATGATAGCCTCTCCAACCGTAGATGGTATGTCTTCCATGTTTCTCGGGGCTAGAGTAAGCGTGACGACGGCGATGTCGTTGAAACGTTGACACGACGCCTTTGCCTCCCCAACGTTCACCCTTACCATCCTACTTGCTTTTAACGGGTGGAAATTGAAATTAGCCTTCTCCAAAAGCCTCTCAAGAACTTTTTCGCTCTGAGCGTGAGATGTTAAGTTCATCTCATGACCCGATGTTCCATGGGGAACTGAGACGATGAGGTTCTTCTCCGCCTCCAACCGATCTTGGATGAGCATAGGTAAGGCACTGCTTCCAACGTTCTTGAATGGTCCAGGATGCACATATGGGACTACGAACATCGATTTGCTCCCTCCATCTTTACCAAAGACAATAAAACTGATGTGCACAGCCGCGGAGGTACCGATTCTCTCAAAAAAATCTTCGAGGGGCTTACCTAAATCCACTGTCCAATTAGCGAGAAAGGCGCGGAAAAGCTCTAGGGATCCGAAGCCTATGGTCCTCTTAGCCATCCTGTCAACATCTAGGAGGAAAATTTGAGTTGAGAAAAGCATCAAGGATGAAGAGATGAGGAATTGTAACGGGGAAAGGGTGAATGTTGGTTTAAATGTGTTGAAAAAGAGGAGGCTTAGAATGGGTTGAAAGGCTGAAGCCGCGAGGTTCTCAGGGGTTTTCATAAGGGTGACTGTGCTGAACACGATGAACCTTAAGGAGAGGCTTACTGAAAAGCCTATGGCGTATGCATACGTGAGAAGATGCGGGTTGTTGGTAAGTAGGAATGCTGTTTTTCCGAGAAAGCACGCTCCAAGCCAGAAGGTATTAGAGAAAAGGCTGAGACCTAATATCCGCTTCAACTGTAACATAGGCTCCCCGTGGGTGAGGTATAAAATAAAGCCATCTGCGAGTAAGGATGGGGTTGTAACCCAGAGGATGCCGAGGAGAAGCCCCTGTGTAGGCTCGCCGTGGAGGATGACGCCGAAGAGCATGCCGGTGAGGATGTGTAGGAGAAGGGTCTCTATAGAACCCGGCAGCGTAAACAATGACCGGTAATGCTTTAAAGTCCCAGAGTACGCTTCCTTCCCCAGAAGCTATCTCCTCACATCCCTCAAAATCACAAGGTTCAGAAATAAACTTTGGCCACAAAGTATCCATACCATTGTAAGAATATCTCTTCGATTCAGCAGTTACAGCCGTCTAAGGAAGAACTGTGACGATTCAGAGAGAGAAGATGGTGGACGTTGCGTCTCTAATCTTCAGGGATTCGACCGGGATAGTTAAAGTCTCAGTTTAGAGGGATTCATCTGATATGGTGAAGGATGTAAGACTTAGCATGAGAGTTAAGTTGGCGAATGCCATTGTCAGGCTTAGAATGGATGGAAAACTCAAGGTTACTACGTTGGCATCCTCATTTATAACCCCGCCTAGGGAGTACTTAAATGACGCCTAAAGTAGCCTATGGATGTCCACCATGCGTTTACATTTTCCGTTATGCAACTCAGTATCGTTTTACAACCTGGCCTTTACATATGGTAAGTACGTTTACAAGCCTGCGATCTCCTCTCATCGTCTTCCCACTTGTATCATGGAAATCATATTCTCCATAGACAAGGTCGAAGACAGCTACATCCCCTGAGGAGCCTATGTTTAGATTCCCTATCTTTTCAGCCATCTGAAGTGTCTCTGCAGGCTTCACAGTTGCGGCGTACAGAACCTCTTCTATGTCTAATCCCATGTTAACGAACTTGGACATAGTCGTTGGCAGGTCGAACAATGGTCCCTTGATGCTCGTTGAATGCACATCCGTGCTTACGGTGTCAGGTTTGAAGCCTTGCTTTAAAGCCTTCTCTGCGATGTCGAAGTTGAAGCTTCCCGCTCCATGTCCAACATCCATGACGACACCCCGTTTTCTAGCTTCGATCACGTCTCGACGTATACATCCATCCCCGTCAAGTATAGGCGTATTCCCGTTGAAGACATGGGTCAGAATGTCTTTCGACTTAAGGATTGGCAGTATTTCGCTTAAGGTTGGTGGTTGTGGGGCGAAGTGAACCATCAATGGGAGCCCAACAGCGTCTGCTACATCCCGCGCTAACAAGAGTGGGGTAACCCCATTCGCTCCTACAGCATGTTTGGCAACCCTAACCTTAACTCCCCTCACAATGTCGCGGTTTTCCTCGATGAAACGTATAGTCTGTTTAACGTCGATGTACCTAAGGTCCTCAAGTTCACCTACAACAGGGTCGACAATCCCGATTGAGGAGAGGTTGAGGAACGGTACGATATGGCATTTAGCTTTTTCAATTACATACTTACGTAAACCTAGGAAGTTTGATACTCCAGCACTCCCAGCGTCGACCATGGTGGTCACCCCGCTGACGGCGCATAAACGGTCTGGGTCAACTCCAACCCGTGTTGAACCCCAGTAAACGTGAGTGTGGAGGTCTATGAGCCCAGGTGTAACCAACTTACCATTCACATCGATCACGTGTCGAGATTGTTCTACTGGGATATCCTCCTCAACCGCGGACACCTTTCCAGAGGCTAATGCAACATCTTGAATCCGTCGTTTCCCTTTTACCGGGTCGACAACCTCACCGTTTTTCAGAAGGATATCATACTTCATGCGGTCAAATCAAGGGGGCTAGGTATTTATCCGTTTTGTTCCACGCATCGGCGTCGCTGGGAAAAGTTTTTCTATTCCTTGGCATCAATCTATTTTGGGAAGGAGTGGAAGGTTGGAGGTAAAGGTGAGATTCTTCACAAGGCTCCGTGAAATCACTGGGAAACCTGAGGAAAAGCTTGACATCGCTGAGGATGCAACGGTTAATGATGTCTTAGAAACATTAATCCGAAAATACGGGAAAGATTTTCGTGAATATCTTCTCTCAAGAGATGAATCAGGGCTTTACCTCCAATTTCTCATCGATGGACGTAATGTGACTCAGCTCGATGGTTTAAAGACCAAGCTAAGGCAGGGAAACACTTTAGCCATAATTCCACCCGTAGGCGGGGGTTAAAAAACTTCACAGCCCCCCTTTGGAGAGAAGCCAGAGGGGGTTATAAACGCGAGGTGAAGCTATGGCTAAGGTCTACTTGGAAACCTACGGCTGCAGCGCAAACACAGCTGATGCTGAGATCATGAGTGGGCTTCTTACAGAGGCGGGTTTCAACATCGTAAACGAGGCGAAGGATGCTGATCTATACATCATTGTAACATGTATTGTGAAGACACCTACGGAGCATAGAATGAGCCATAGAATACGTGAACTGGGCCTCAGCGGTAAACCCCTAATTGTAGCTGGGTGTATGCCCCAAACGGAGAGAAGGGTTGTTGAGGGAATTAACCTTGAGGCCTCCCTCTTAGGACCAGGCTCCGTTGAAAAAGTGGTTGAAGCCGGTAAATCTGCTTTAAATGGTTTAAGAGGGGTTTACCTAGACGACTTAGGGAAGCCTAAGCTCTGCCTACCCCGTTTAAGGCGAAATCCCTTTATAGGCATCATACAGGTTGCTACAGGGTGCCTGAGCCGATGCAGCTTCTGTGAGGTAAGGCTAGCGCGAGGTCGACTCCGCAGTTACCCTCTGGGAATGGTCGTACAGGAAGCCCGGGAAGCCTTGAGGAACGGGTGTAAGGAGCTTTGGCTTACATCCCAGGACAACAGCTGTTATGGAAGAGAAACCGGAGAGAAGCTTCCAGAACTTATCACAGCCATATGTCAGATCGAAGGTCGCTTCTTCATCAGGATTGGGATGATGAACCCACGCCATCTAAAAGGGATTCTAAAAAACCTATTAGAGGTGTATGGGAACGCTAAAGTCTTTAAGTTCCTCCACCTTCCCGTCCAGTCTGGTAGCCTCAGAATCCTGAATCTGATGCGTAGGGGTTATACGCCCCACACTTTTCAGAACCTCGTAGGGGCATTCCGTGAAGTCTTCCCAAACCTAACATTGGCAACAGACATCATCGTTGGCTTCCCAACAGAGACCCAAGAGGACTTCAACGAAACCATAGAGCTCATCAAGGACGTAGAACCTGACATCGTAAATGTTTCTAAATTCGGGGCTAGACCAGGCACGGAAGCAGCTAGGATTACGCCGCTTCCTCAGGGTCTTGTTAATGATAGGACGCGGATGTTCGTAGAAACCGTAAAGGGTATAACCAGTGAGAGGAATAGACGGTGGTTAGGCTGGGTTGGGCAATGCCTTATCGATGAGAGGGGTTCCAAGGAGAATACTTGGATTGGACGAAACTCAGCCTATAAACCCATCCTCGTTAA
This sequence comes from uncultured Candidatus Bathyarchaeia archaeon, assembly GCA_964396445.1. Lineage (GTDB taxonomy): Archaea > Thermoproteota > CALKCG01 > B24 > JAWCPE01 > CAYNFI01. The sequence goes on along the minus strand of CAYNFI010000011.1, from coordinate 20,486 downwards.
AAGCGATAAGGATTTAATCGGGAGATTCATCGATGTTGAAATCGTTTCTTTCACCCCAAACTACCTCATCGGTGAATCATCGTCAATAAAATAACTACGCTGTTTGGTAAAAATATCCGTGAAAATCTTGAATGAAACGTGGGGAAATTACCCTGTTTTTGCAACTGTCACACCTTTATTTCCATTAAATATTTAAATATCAAAGTTACATTGGTGTTTAAATCGTATTTCAAAATAAATACGCAGATAAATATGTTTAGTCGAGGTATTCAACGATGTTTTAGGAGGTGGGTTGGATGAAACTAATCACTCTTCACCTTCCAGAAAAGTACCTGAAGGAGTTAGACAGTCTGGTAAACCATAGGTTCTACTACAGCCGCGCCGATGCCATTAGGAGTGCGGTACGAGACCTATTATCCAAGGAAGTATGGGAGCGAGGAAGCTCTGAGTACACGTGATGAGGTGGCGTAGAGTTTGCAGCGTTTAGGCTTGGGTACGAGCCCCAATGAAGCGTTCTCGCCGCGTTTCCTCGTCTATGGAGTTGGAGGTACTAATATAGTAGACAACATCGTAAAGGTTATGTCAATGCTGGATTCTGTGGATCCTGAAAGGCGAGGTTTTTCAGAAGTCTTTAGCAGCGGAGGGATGTCGGTCTTCGGCGTCGCTGAGGCTGATGCATCGTATGGAGTAGAGGAAGCGGTTAAGGTGGCTTTAAGTAGCCCGCTCATAAACGCGCGTCATCATGATGTTAGGGAAGCTTTAGTCCATATTTGGGGCCCACGCTATGTTTCCCCTGAGGAAACGGTGAGAATTACTCAGTTAATTTGTGAAGCGGTTGGAACCAATGTACCTATTATCTGTAACTTCGCTGGTGTTTCAGACATGGGGAAAGTCATGCGGGTTATGGTTTTGCTCACAGGTGTGGGTTTACCGATCTTTTTCCCGCATCATGAAGGGGAATTGACCGATCTATTCAACCTTGAACCAGGGGTTGGTTCTGAGCAAGCGCTTGGCATAGACCTTGACGTTACACAGCTCGACGACGTTTAAGAAGCCAAGTTTTTCCATGAAGGGGCGCCCTCCTGCTTAAATGCAGGAGGTTTTTTTCAATTATTTATTCACGGATGAACTACAGGGAATTCTAAACTTTAATAAAAAACGTTTACACGTTTTTACCTAGCAACTCCAAGGCTTTTCACATGATATGCCAGATATCGGAGTTTTCAATCCTATTTAATGGAACTACGCATGGAAATATACCTTAGGTGTTGCTCCTTCCATACACCTATGCTAAGGAAATGCGGGTGATAAATTGAAGTGAACGTCGACTCATAAGGACTTTTTTTAACGCGCTTATATTAGTCAAGATACGAAGCAGTGGGATCGGGCATTCTTAGTATTAAAATACATTCCTGGAAAACTTAAATTAAACCTCAGCATAGGACAGGCACTGTGGGGCCGTGGTCTAGCCTCGGTCACATAGATGACCGCTAGAAAGGAAAGACGACAAGTGATGAACTCGTTAAGGGCTCCAGAAACCAACTCGGGTTTGCAGACGCTCAGGATGATGAAATTCTGGAGCGCTTACTAGGAGAAACCCGGAATTCGCCGGATCGAAGCCGGCCGGCCCCACTTACATTTAAAAGTCTATGTATCGAAGGATTAAGGCTTATCTTTCCATATACCGACCTTTTCATAGCTCGAAAGCCTTTATGATCCCCTGAAAATAACGACGACTTTTCGGGAAATTCTAGGTCTGCCTACTAACAACCTGTATAAACTAAGTTTGAATTGGTTAAATAAATAGCGGGTTGTATTCCAAAGGCCTTAACGTTTTCTGGAACGTTATGGGATGCATAGGGCACTTTTACTCAGTCATCGCACTTAAGGTACAGCTATTCTCGATTGGACATCGCTCTTAGGTTAGAACGATTTCCGAAGATCAGATCAATAAGTTTATAATCTGATTTTCATTCTTAACGATAATGGTAAAGAGCTTGTAGCCAAGGAGTAGTCGATGTCACACGTTGAACCTTTAATAAAAGTTGTAAACGTAGTTGCTTCCGTTACTTTAGGTCAAAACATCGACTTGCTCTCCGTGGTCAAGGTGTTGCCTGAAACCGTTGAGTATAAACCCGACGAGTTCCCCGGTCTCATCTTCAAGCTGAAGACCCCTAAGACCGCCACACTGATCTTCAGCTCGGGTAAGATGGTTTGTACAGGAGCGAAGTCTGAGGAACTAGCACGTGCAGCGGTGATGCATGTGGTAGATGAATTGAAGCGTAGTGGAATACGGATCTTAGGTGAACCAGAGGTTTACATCCAGAACATCGTAGCCTCAGTGGACCTCCGGGGAAAAATAGATTTAGAACGTTCCTCCTTCATCTTGGAAAGAACCATGTATGAGCCTGAAATGTTTCCCGGCCTCATCTATCGAATGGACTCCCCCAAGGTAGCGATTCTCATATTCTCAAGTGGTAAACTTGTCTGCGCGGGAGCGCGAAAAGAGGAGGCTATAGTGGAAGCCGTCGTTAAACTCAGGGCTAGACTAGAGCAGGAAAACCTCATTTCGTACGAGTATTAACCGCTGCTCAACATCTTATTAAAAGTGGTCAAATAGCTTAAATGCGTACCCGCTCATTGAAGATTTAAGGTTGTGGCTTATGGGTTCTATGTCTCCTCCCGCTAAAAGCTTAGGTTTCGCTGTGCTGTGTGGATTGGGGATTTCCGTTGGTGTGGGTACTGTTCTACTCATACTTAACTTCGCACTTTCGCTTGAAACAGGAGCTTTCATAGGAGGGCTAGTCGCTGGGCAACTCTTGTTTATACCTGTTAGGCGCGGGGGTTTAGCTGGGGGTTTAGCGGGTTTACTGAGTTTCCCGGCGTACCTCGTCGTCATACCAGTCATCGACGAAGCAGGTTTGCTTCCACCCCAACCTGGTATCCCGGAGCCTTTTTATGAATCCCCAATCCTTCTCATAGTAATACTGGTCATCGAAGTCGCTATCATCGCTGGTTTAGGATTTGTGGGTGGGGTCGTCAGCGCCTATCTGAAGAGCCGTACAACACCTTTGATAGGAGATGAAGACACCTGTCCTCGTTGCCAAACAGCCCTTCCCTCTGAGGCCATATATTGCCCAAACTGTGGGCGAAAAGTTCGTTAAACCAGTTAAGGAATATGCCCGTATACGCGGCTGGCTGCGTATGCTAAACCTACGTCATTGGATGATTTCGAACATCCTCTCTAATGACCTGCGCGCCCGTACAGCTACATCGCTTGGAACACTAACCACATGCTCCTCCAATGCCAATGCGCGATGGATTAACTCCAGTGTGTTCCGCTTCATGTTAGGACATATGGCTGCATCGTAAGCTGGGATGAACACTTTCCCGGGGTTCTCCTTTCTTAAGCGATGGAGAAGCCCAACCTCTGTTCCCACGATGAATTTCTCAGCCTTCGACTCACGGGCAAAGCGGCACATCTGCGAGGTGCTCCCAACGAAATCAGCTGTTTCACGGACATCTGGTGTACATTCAGGATGTACCATAACCAAGGCTTCAGGGTTCTCCTCCCTCAACAGCATAACATCGTCCTTCACTATGAGAAGGTGGGTGGGGCAGAAGCCCCGTTCAGGTATAGGGATCACGTGCTTCCCCGTCTTACGCTGCACGTACTCTGCGAGGTTATGGTCTGGACCGAAAAGCACGCTATCCCCGCTGAGGGCTTCGACAACCTGCACAGCGTTGGCTGAGGTACAGGACACATCGCTCTCAGCTTTAGCTTCAGCCAACGTGTTCACGTAGAGTACAACTGGCACTCCTGGGTAGCGGTTTTTCCAGTACCTCACCGCCTCCACGGGAAGCATCTGCGCCATAGGACAGCGGGCGGCTGGGCTTGGGATCACTACCTTCTTCCCCGGGTTGAGTAAAGCCGCTGTTTCAGCCATGAAATCTACCGCTGAAAAGACTATTATTTTGGCTTCACGCTCTCCCATCGCCCTTCGGCTCAGCTCTACGCTATCCCCCACGTAATCGGCAATATCCTGTACCTCAGGGCGTTGATAATTATGGGCGAGTATCACGGCTTTCCTATCCCTTTTAAGCTCTAGAATTTTCCGCGTAAGCTCTTGAAACTGCATCTGGCGATCCGCCAAATCCACATACCCGACACGCGTGTATTTAAGGGTTAAGCGAAGGATTAAATTACGTTGATTGGCAAAAGCTTAATGTCCCACTATTTCAAGGCTTAAGTCCAATGCTTTGACAGAATGGGTTAGCGCACCCAGAGATACGATGTCTACACCTTTCTCCGAGTATTCGATGATGTTATCCTGTGTAACACCTCCGGAAACCTCCAGTAAAGCCTTTCCACGTAACCCAAGACGTTTCAGGGTGTTCACAGCCTCACCGACATCCGCAGAAGTCATGTTATCAAGCATAACAATGTCCGCACCAGCTTTAACGGCTTCAACAGCCTCATCGACTGACCTAACCTCAACCTCGACTTTCTTCGTGAAACTCGTCGCTCTACGGGCCTTCAATACCGCTTCCTGAACTGAGCCAACCATCGCTATATGGTTGTCTTTAATCAAAACAGCGTCGTCAAGGCGTAGACGATGGGTGTCACCCCCGCCTACGGAAACGGCTTTCTTGTCGAAGAAGCGTAGACCTGGAGCTGTTTTCCGCGTCGCTGCAACGCGTGAATGGCAACCAGCCTTATGCAGTTTATCGACGAGGTTACGCGTTGCCGTTGCGATACCGCACATACGCATAAGGATGTTCAACGCCGTCCTCTCAGCTACGAGTATTGAACGTGCGTCACCTTCAACCTTCATAACAACACAGCTGGGATTGAGGGCTTCCCCATCTCTAAGGCTGTGGGTAACCTTCAAGCTCAGAAGCTCGAATAAGGTTTTCACTTCCTCAACTCCGGCTAGAACCCCAGCTTCCTTCGCCCTTACCTCTGCCACAGCTTTAATATCCTTAGGAAGGAGCACATCGGTTGTTACATCGCCTAAGCCGACGTCCTCGTCGATGAACGCCTTAAGCTTCTCGGTTAAAAGGGGTTTGGGGAGATTCAAGGGCCTTGCACCTACCAGGATGGAAAGCTTTAACAAACAATATAAATTTTCACAGGTATAAAGCCTTAAGGTGAGGGTTTGAGGCTGGTGGTACTCTTCTCAGGTGGTAAGGACAGCACCTACGCTCTCTGGTATGCTCTACATCAGGGATGGACGATTGCCTGCCTGCTAACCTTCATACCTAGAAGCCCAGGGTCTTGGATGTTCCACTACCCCTTAGCGCGGTGGACGCGGCTGCAGGCCCAAACCTTAGGGCTCACTCAGGTAACTGTTGAAACGCGGGGTTTGGGGGAGGAGGAAGAGCTTAGGGATCTTAGCTTTTCACTGGAAAAGCTGCGTGAAACATGTTTGGTTGATGGTGTCGTCTCAGGGGTTGTTGAAAGCGCGTATCAGAAGAGGAAGGTTGACCGGGTGTGCCAAGAACTCGGTTTGAAGAGTCTTACCCCACTCTGGTATAAGGACCCGTGGAAACTTCTAGAAACCATACTGGAAGCTGGTTTTCACATGGTCTTTGCCGGGGTTGCAGCTCAAGGCTTTGACGCGGGGTGGCTGGGGAGAAGCTTCGATTTCAACTGTTTTAAAGACCTTAAAAACTTAAACAAGAGATACGGTGTTCACCCTTCAGGGGAAGGGGGTGAATTCGAAACCTTCGTAACCGATGCGCCCATCTTCAGGGAAAGGGTTGAATTTACTGATGTGGAGAAAATATGGCTGAGGGACGGTGGTTACATCGACGTGAGGGATGCCCGGCTTAAACCTAAGGCGGGTGACTTGAGGTAAACGATGAAGCTTCCTCGCTGAACCTTATATAAACCTCATCTTCTTCAACTGAGACGACTTTTTTCCCAATCATAAGGACCTTGCCGTCTACGATCGACGTGTCTACGTTGAAGCCCTTAGCCGCGTAGACGAGGTTGGAGATGAGCCCAGCTCTACCGTGAACCGGTGTTAGGTTAGGAGACTTTAAATCGATGAGTATGAGATCCGCTGACTTACCTTCCTCAACGCTGCCCAACCGGTCCCCAACGCCTAAGGCTCTAGCTCCGTTAACCGTAGCTAGGTCCAAGCAGGTTTGCGCGGGCATAGTTGTTGGATCCCATCGATGTGCCTTGTGGACGAGGGCGCAGAACTTCATAGTCTCGAACAAGTCGAGTGAGTTGTTGCTTGCTGCCCCATCTGTACCGAGTGAAACCACCATTCCCTCCTGAAGCATCTCCGGGATAGGAGCCGCTCCACCTCCTCCCAGCTTCATGTTTGAAACGGGGCAGTGCGAAACCTTAACGCCTTCCCTCGCCAGCAATGCAACCTCAGCCCGTGTCAACCATACGCAGTGCACAGCTACTAAGCCTGGGAAGAGGAAACCGATGTCCTTAAGATACTGGGCTTCTCCCTTACCATAAATCTTCTCAAAGTATGCTTGCTCACCCCTAGTCTCGGCTAAGTGAATCTGCATAGGAATCCCCTCCCTATCCGCTAGGTCCCTAGCCCACATAAGGGCTTCATCTGAGCATGTATACGGTGTGTGAGGGCCGACGACAGGTCTGATCCTAGGGTTACTCAACGATTTCACGTGCCTAACCGCCTCACCGACTGACTTAATCCACCCTTCCTTAAGTACTGGGTTTGGTAACTTCGTCTTTCTGTCAAGGGTATCGAAGAAGCCTTGGGATAGGAAGCCTCTTAAACCAGTTTCCTTAACCGCCTCAGCTACGTTTTCTACGAAGAAGTACATGTCGAGGAAACACGTGGTTCCAGACCTAAGCATCTCGAGGCAGCCGATGAGGGCGCCTAAGTAGCATAGCTTCCCATTCAACTTGGCTTCAAGAGGCCATATCCGCTTTTCCAACCATTCTTGTAGTTCAACATCATCAGCGTAGCCACGGAACAGCGTCATGGATAGATGTGTATGCGTGTTGATCAAGCCTGGGAGTAAAACTTTTCCATTTCCATCGATGACTTCGTCCGCTTCGTAGTTAAGGCCTTGACCTAGCTCCACGATACAACCTTTATCCACGTAGACCGAATAATGCCTAAGCACATCTCGAGATGAGTTCTGTGTGACCACCCAGTCACAGTCTTTCACTAGAATTGAGATGGGCTTCCCCCTCTTTTCTGCTATGTAGAAGAGATATTACCGCAGCCTATTAACGCTTTAACGCTTTACAGAGCTTAGAAACCATGAAGGCTGGGAATAAGCTCACCACTAAGTGCTTATAACGCGTTTTAGTGCCTTGCCAAGCCTCAACTGTGGCTTATACTATGTGGAAAACAATTTCACTCCTATGATTTCCGCTAAGCACTTCCCACCTCGACTTTGGCTAGTTCTTCCATAACGGTTATGATGGCGCTATGGTCCATCTCACCCATGCCTCCCACATCGCAGGCTTTGAAGAACTCGTGAACCAACGCCGTGGTTGGCATAGGGGTGCCGAGGTCTCTCCCAGTTGCTAAAGCGTTTTTTAGGTCTTTAAGGTGGAGTTTCACGCGGAAGCCTGGCTTAAAGTTCCGCGTTAAGACCATAGGAACCTTAGCGTTTAATATATTACTACCTGCTAGACCGCCTTTAATTGCCTCGTAGACCTTCTGAATGTCCAAGCCTGCTTTCTTCGCGAAGACCAGTGCCTCAGCCATGGCCTGGAGGTGTATCGCTACGAGAATCTGGTTTACCAACTTTGTAAACTGTCCCGCTCCACCACCGCCAACCCTTACCACGCTTTTACCCATCGCCAGAAGAACCTCTTTAGCCTCCTCGAACACCGTGAGTTCCCCCCCGACCATGATGGCGAGGGTTCCCGCTATGGCACCAGGTTCACCTCCGCTTACAGGTGCATCAAGCATCCTTACACCCTTCGCCTTCGCCATCTCCTCAAGTCTGACGTCCACTAATGGGGCGATGCTGCTCATATCGATGATGAGTGAACCGGGACGTACGCCTTCGAGAACACCGTTCTCCCCTAACATCACCGTTTCCACTTCAGGGGAATCGGGAAGCATTAATAAAATGACTTCCGACTTTGCTGCTAAGTCTTTTGGGTTCTCCGCGGCTTCAGCGCCTAAAGCCACGAACTCATCCATCTTTGCCTTTGTTCGCGTGTACACGACGAGGGGGTACCCAGTTTTTATGAGGTTTTTCGCCATAGGCCTTCCCATCACACCTAAACCGATGAAGCCGATTTTTTTCTTCTCCATATAGATCCACCTAGATGAGGAAGATGGTAGATACCTTAAATAATTTACTGGCAAATCTGTCCCTTATATATTAAAGTAGCGATGAAAACATTTTTCCACAGGTTGTAGCCCTCGGTAGGTTTATCGAAATTTGCGCGCGTTATTAAGTGGTTGAACTCTTTAGATAAAATGTCAAACACCCATTCCTCTTTTTTTCGAAGTCTAATGAAGATAAAGCCATCTTGATTGGTTGATGGTAGGGTTAGGAAAGCGATGTTAAGCCCTCTACGATAAACATTAAACTGATTCCAATGAGGAAGAGTCCACATGTTATTAAAAGAATTCTGTAAACCCTGTCACCCATTACCTTCCTTCCCGTATGAACGGATGTGGAGACAAACGTATACCATACGAGGTCTGACATCCAGTGTGAAAAAGCAAAGACAACGACTCCTAAGAGCCCGGCTAACCTTAAGCCTTCGAGCGTGAAGCTGTTACCAACCGTTACCCACCAAAGGAGGAAGTATGGGTTTGAAGCACTTGTCAGTATTCCAGCGACAATGGTTCCAAACCTGAGAAGCGAGAAGCCTTCACCGATGTTCACCTGTTGTAACGAGGCCTTTCTGGCAAACCTTAGAATGTCTACTCCTGTCAGTATGAGAAAAACTCCACCGACAAGCCCTATAACTACCCTAACAAGCGGGGTTCCAACCACGAGACTTAAGCCGAGGCCTAGAGCCGCTATGGTCACGGCTTCAGCGATGATGTGTCCAAGGACTATAAGGGGTCCAGCGCTGTAACCTCGCCTCGTAGATTCCACAACGGTTGCTATGAACACGGGTCCTGGAACGAGGGCGCCTGAGAAACCCGTGATGAAGGATGTGGTGGCTAGCAAAGCGAGTTGTTCAACGGCTGCCATGCGTTCATCTTTGAAGCGTTAGGATGAGGAAGTTATTAAAGGCTTATCCGATTTTCACTGAGGTTATCGACATAAGGTCTTATATGGTCTATTATTCTTTACGGGCATTATCCCATCTACTTTTTCTAAGCCTTTAATTCCACGTTTCTCCTCGGGGATATTACGAATTAAACGTCCCTAGGGCTTCGGGGTGAAACTGCTAACCTTCCTTCTGCTTCCCTCTCCTTTTAAGCAGCAATTTATTTATGCCACTGACCATGGCTTCAACACTTGCCATCACGATGTCTTCCCTCGCCGCCCTGGCCGAGACAAGGTTCCCATCCTTGTCCTCAACCTTGACCGTGACCTCGGCTAAGGCGTTGGATCCCCCTGTGATGGCTTCAAGCCTATACTCCCTCAGGCTGGCCTCCACGATGGAACCCATAACCTTCTGTATCGCCTTTATCGCCGCGTCCACAGGTCCAACACCCGTCTCGGCTGAAACGTACTCCTTTCCCCCCACCACGATTTTAACCGAGGCTGTGGGGATAACCCTTGTACCCGTGACAACGGCGAGGTCGCTGAGTTCAAGGACTTTCTCCTCACCGGCAACTTCCCCTGTTATGGCTCTGGCGATAGCGAGGAGGTCTGCGTCAGTAACAAGTTTACCCTTGTCACCGAGTTCCTTCACCCGTGCAACCGCCTCCTTCAATTCGTGGTCTGTGAGACTGAGCCCCATCTCCTCAAGCTCAGCCCTGATACCATGGGAGCCAGCGTGTTTACCAGCGACGAGACGCCGCTTCCTTCCCACAAGCTCAGGGGGTATAGGCTCGTACGTAAGCGGATGCCTTACCACGCCGTGAGTATGTATGCCAGATTCATGGGCGAAGGCGTTTTCTCCTACAACCGCCTTGTTGGGTTGAACCCTGATCCCTGTAAGCCTTGAAACAAGCTGGGATGTTTCATATATTAAAGGCGTGTTCACATGTGTCTTCCCACCGTAGATCAGGTGGACGCCTGTCACAACCTCCTCCAAAGCCGCGTTTCCAGCCCGTTCACCAAGCCCGTTCACTGTTACATGGACCTGGGATGCCCCAGCCTCGAGGCTGGCTAGGGAATTGGCCACTGCCATCCCGAAGTCGTTGTGGCAGTGAACGCTTATAGGCTTATCTACAACGGTCTTTAACTCAGCGATAAAGTCATACATCTTCCTCGGTGTCATGATACCGACTGTGTCTGGCACATTGATGCGGTCGGCTCCGGCGTCGACAACCGTCTTATAGAAATGCTTCAAATAGGTTAGTTCCGTTCTTGTAGCGTCCTCGGCTGAGAACTCCACTGTGAAGCCGTGGGCCTTCGTGTAGTCGAGGGATTCAAGAGCCTTTTGCAAAACCTCTTCACGGCTCATTCTCAGCTTGTGTTGAAGATGGATGTCTGAGGTGGCGATGAAGAGGTGGATCGAATTCACATCACATTCGATGACGGCGTCGATGTCCTGCCGAGTTAACCTCGCGAGGGCGCAGACCTCTGCTTTTAGCCCCCCCTTGGCTATGAGCCTCACGGCTTCCAGTTCACCCTTCGAGCTTACAGGAGTTCCGGCTTCGATGACGTCTACGCCTAGCCTATCAAGTTGACGGGCTATGGTAAGCTTCTCCTCTGGTGTTAGCGATACCCCAGGGGTTTGTTCCCCGTCTCTAAGGGTTGTGTCAAAGACCCTGACTTCCCTTGGAAACCTCAGCTCATAACTCATAGTAATACACACTCATGGGGTTAAATTAGGATCTCACGGGCTATGGCTTCACCCATCTCCCGTGTTTTCAGGCTTCCTCCTAAATCCCTTGTGAGATGACCTTTACTTAAGGCTTGGGTAACCGCCTTCTCAACGGCTTGGGCGGCCTCTACGCATGTTGAATTCCCATGTTTCACGCCGAGCCAGTCAAGCATCATCTTCGAAGCCAAGATCATAGAGCATGGATTGGCATACTGTTTACCCGCGTACTTAGGCGCCGACCCATGCACGGGTTCGAAGAGGGCGTAGTTCTCCCCGATGTTAGCTCCAGGCGCCATCCCTAAGCCGCCGACGAGTTGAGCCGCCTCATCGGAGAGGATGTCACCGAACATGTTCGGTGTAAGAACGACATCGAAGGTTTGTGGACGTTTAATCAACTGCATCGCGGCAACATCAACGTAAAGCTCTTCAAAGGTAACATCTGGGTACTCCCTAGCTACTTCCCTGCTGGTTTGGGCGAAAAGCCCGCAGGTTAGCTTCAGCACATTAGCCTTATGAACTGCCGTAACCTTCCTGCCTTTAATCCTCCTCCTCGCAACCTCAAACGCGTATCTCGCGATTCTTTCAGAGCCTTTTTTAGTGATCACTCTGAGGCCGATGGCTGTTTCACGGTCAGCCATGAACTCCATACCCTTATAGAGGTCCTCAGTGTTCTCACGTATAATGACGAAGTCGATGTCTGGGCTTAGGCATGGAACGTTTGGGTAAGCCCTCACGGGCCTAACGTTGGCGTAAAGGTCGAACATCAACCTGAGTTTCACGATTACATCCGCGGCTGTTTCACCCACAGGTCCCTTTAAACAGGCATGGGAAGCCTTCATGGTTCGAACTGTTTCAGTAGGTAGGGCTACACCCTTCCTTTCGAGACAGGCATCCCCTGCTTCAACCACAACGGTTTCGAGGCGGAAATCAAACCTTTCTTGCACAGCTTTGAGAACCTTGAGTGTGGCTTCAGTCTGTTCAGGACCTATGCCATCTCCTGGCAAGAGCGTGACCTTATAGGTTTCCACCAGTCCGCTCCCCCCGCTTTTTCAGGTGTTCAACAAGTCCTCCGTCCTCGATGATCTCAAGGATGAAAGCCGGCAGGGCTATAGCCTTGTAGGTTTCATTCTCCGTCTCATTATGGATAATCCCGTTGCCAATGTCGATGTTAAGGAGGTCGCCTTCAGATACTTTAAGGCTTACGCCCTTACATTCTAAGATTGGAAGCCCGAGGTTTATGGCGTTCCTGTAAAAAATGCGGGCGAAGAACTCAGCGATGATGCATTGGACCCCAGCGTATTTCAAGGCGACTGGGGCTTCCTCCCTACTCGAGCCGCAGCCGAAGTTTCTCCCAGCTACGATGATGGTTTTCTCCTTCACCTTCTCAGTGAAGCTTTGGTCCAGTCCCTTCATGGCATACTTAGCCAACTCATAGGGATCCGTGATCCCGAGATACTTCCCAGGAAGTATCACATCTGTGTCCACTAGGTCTCCGTATTTTAAGGCTTTTCCATTGATGATCATGGTTTTTCACCTCATGAGGGTTCGCGGATCCGTGATCCTCCCAGTGATCGCTGAAGCCGCCACGGTTGCGGGTGAGGCGAGGTATACCGAGGCGTTGGGGCTTCCCATCCTTCCGATGAAGTTTCTGTTCGAAGATGTAACACAGGCTTCCCCGTCGGCTAGGAGTCCCATGTGGGCGCCGAGGCAGGGACCGCAGGTTGGGTTGCAGACGAGGGCGCCTGATTGGATGAAGGTTTGGATCAGACCCTCTTCCACGGCTTTAAGGTAGATTCCCTGGGACGCCGGTATGACGATCGTCCTCACCCCTTCCCTGATCCTCCTCCCCTCGAGAATCTTAGCCGCGACCCTGAGGTCTTCGAGGCGTCCGTTTGTGCAGGAGCCTATGAAGGCTTGGTCAACCTCTACGTTGCCCACTTCGGAGATGGGTTTCACGTTGTCAACGGAGTGGGGGCATGCGACTTGGGGTTCCAGTTTTTCTAGGTCAAACTCTAGCGAATCGAGGTACTGAGCGTCTACGTCGCTTCCTAAAGGCGTGAACGAATCCTCGGTCCGCGCACTTACGTATTCGATGGTTCTCTGATCTGGTTCAACGATGCCGGTTTTCGCCCCCATCTCAACAGCCATGTTACACATGGTCATCCTCCCATCGATGCTCATACTCTCGGCGACCTTACCTGTGAAAGTTACGCCTTTGTACACCGCGCCGTCACAGCGGATTCGCCCGATAACATGCAGGATCACGTCCTTTGGGGTTATGAAGCTACCGAGTCTCCCCTTAAGGACGGTATGTATAACCTCTGGAACCCTAAGCCATATCTTTCCCGTGATAAGAACCGCGGCCATATCTGTGGCGCCGACGCCTGTTGCAAAGGCACCTACAGCGCCGTAGGTGCATGTATGCGAATCAGCTCCTATGATTAGAAGCCCAGGCTTCGCATGTCCCTTCTCAACCATGATTTGGTGGCATATCCCACCTCTGCCAACGTCGTAGAAGTTGATAATACTCTGCTCTTTAACGAAGTCCCTCAATGCCTTATGAAGCCCAGCCGCCCGCGCTGTATCCGCTGGAACTAAGTGATCGAAGATGACTACAACCTTGTCGGAGCTCCAAACCCTTCGTCCACCCATTTCCTTGAAGGCTTTGATGGTTAGGGGTCCGGTGAGGTCGTGGAACATAGCGGCGTCAACGTTAGCTTCAACGATGTCATTGGGTTTAACAGAGGCTTGTCCCGAAGCCCGAGCCAAGATCTTTTCAACGATGTTCAAGTTCATACACTTCCTAAGTGGCTATGTTGATTACCTTAAACAAGTTTTCAAAGTTATAGCCCGGGAGAATCATTGTTCTGGAAACAGGCGTCAGCGAAGCAATATCTTTCTACCTCTCCCGAAACCGTAACTCAGTATTTCACAGCGAGCCTGTATAAAAAATTTACTCAACTAGTGGGTATGGAGTTGAAACTTCTAACCATGCTATAATAAAATTTTTACGTAGAGGGGTATCTTGGTAATGCCAAGTTCTAATGGGTTGATTAAATGAATATCTCTAATAGGTCACCTGCCTTGGCTTGGAACCTTTTTGAGGCATTCCCTTGATTGACGGCAACCTCCAAGAAACCCACGCTTCCCATAAGAGCTAGGGTCTCTCCCTTATCTACATACCCGTAGCTCGGAACGAAGGGAAGCTGTGTTGAAACCCCTTTTACCTTAATGGTTATCCTACGACTGTGTTTAATCGTTGGCATTAAATCTGAAAGACGGATGTTCGTTATGAGGTTTCCGAACGAATCGACTGTTAAAACCTCGCCTTTTACGTGTTTCTCCTCAACGATTGGTTTTGGAATGGAAACCTCCTCGTATGTTCCCAACTCTGATCCCATGTTTGATGGTGGAATTCCCGCTGCGATGTAGGCCGCTACTGGTGCGAAGATGTCTCTTCCGGCAAAGGTCTCCGCTGGCTGGCTTAACATGTACCGTTTATTCTCAATCCTATAGACAGATCTAACTCCATCGTCTGTAGCGGCGAGGGATAAGACTCCGTTGTCTGGACCAATGAAGATGTATCGCCGGGTTTCTATGATTATTGGAAGCCTCCTTGTTCCCACACCTGGGTCTACTACGGCTACATGAACCGTATCGGCTGGAAAGTGTCGAGCCGCCTGCATGAGCATATAGGCGCCGTATCGGATGTTGAACCTCGGAACTGCATGCGAGATGTCAACTATTACAGCACGGGGATTGATGCTGAGGATCACGCCTTTTATGCAGGCTACATAAGCATCTGCGGTGCCGAAATCGGTGAGAAGGGTTATTATCTCGGTCTTAACCATCTATTCCTCCCTAAAGCGTCTCTCATCCTCGGATGTATTCCTCGTATTTCTCAGCGACCTTGGCTTCCCTCACATCACCTCGGTGAAGGAACACTCTATACTGGAACCTAATTGTATCATTGTGTTCTAGGATAAGGCGTCCGTCTTTCTTAGGGTCGTTTTCGAAAACCGAGACTCCGAAGCAGTTAGCGGTCATAATGCCATAGTCCCTTGCATGCCAGTAAGTTGGATGCCTTGGGTTCTCTGGGTGGTCGAAGATAGCTATTCCTAGCTTAGATGGACCTACCATACCCGAGTAATCGCACCAAAGGGCTCTCTTCCCCCAAAGCTCCGCTTCATTCACCATACCCAATGCGTTCTGAAGTCTACCCCCGTTGTGGACTTCCATTGAAGGGGTAACACGGATCGAAAGAATCCCCGCTTCCTTCGTATCCGCGAAGATGGTGCGCCCATAGGATGCCTGAAAAGTTATCTGGAAATCCATCACCCAACCCTCCTCAACCGGTTTCCAAAACCGCATTTCCCTCAACTCGTCTAAGACTGGATGTCCGTCTCTTGTTCTCCAAAGGTTCTTCGCCGTAACATCAGCGAATTCTCTACCGGAGGAAAGCCTGCTGAAGCCTTTATGGTCAATGTTTCCCGAGGTTGGCGCCTCGCTCCAGCAGTCTACGCCGTTTACGTCTCCGTGGGCAACCCAAAGCGACCTGTGGTGTGGGTGGTCCTTAGGTCCATTACTCGTTAAACTCTGGCTGTATAGACCGTTGACGGGGTAAAGATACGGCTTAGACCATTGACTACCGTATACATAGCATGTGAGAAGCGTCTCTCCGTCTCTCACCTCAACACGTTCACCTGGAAAGTCAAGGAGGCTAATCACGTTCTTCACCTAAACCAATTCATTAACCTACATCGTACACTATTTTAAGGATTTAACCTCCCTGATGTATGTGGCAACAACCCCCACCCATCTTTACTCTTATGAAAAGTTCAACTGTTGTTTCAATCCAAGTGTTGAATAGCCTCAGGTCTTCAGCCTTTAAAGCCTTCGTCGAGTCTCCTACGTATCTCTCGGGGTAAAAACCTGTCAGTCTATCGGGGGGTTTGGACTGGGAAGGGTTCCCTTAAGGTTTGCTTCCCCTCAATTTTATAGTCTATGATTATAGACCTAGTTTCGCCTTATACTTAGAATCTCATCTAAAGCTCTCTTGTTCTCAGACGCCGCCTTTAGAGGGTCTCCTGGGATAGGTCCTACCTCAAGGTTTAGGAAGTAGTCGTATCCAACCCTGCTGAGGGCTGAGACAACCTCTTTCCAGGGTACGTCACCTTGGAGTAGGTGTCTAAACTCGCGTTTTTCCATGTTGAAGTCTTTAACATGGACGCATACTATATCAGTAGCTAGGACCTCGATCCAGTGCTGTGGGAAGCCGAGGAAAAGGACGTTGCCAGCGTCGAAGTAGGCTTTAACATAATCGTGGTTGACATCCTTGAGGAAGGCCTTGAATTCCAGGGGGCTGTAGAGGAAGCGGTTCCAAACATTCTCAACCCCTATGTATACACCGTAATCCTCAGCTGCTGGTGCAGCTTCGAGAACCGCTTTCTTAGACCTTTCCCACATCTCCTTGTACGGAACCTGCGGGGTTGCGACAGCCGGGACTACCAGTAGAACCTTGGCACCTAGGTTCGAGGCGAACTCGCATCCCTTCCTAATTAGGTCAACCCCCTTCTTTCTCACGGTTTCATCCAACCCCCCGAGGTTATACTTCCAGAACAATCCTCCGCATATGCTCGGCAGCTCGATTCCCAGGCTTCCAGCTTTCTCAGCGATCCGTTCACACTCCCCCCTCGTAACCTTATACGGGTCGAGCTTAGCCTCGTCGATGTTCAGTTCAACACCGTCATAACCGACCCTAGCGCCGGCTTCTAGAGTATCGTCTACGGTGAACTCGCCTGGGAAAACCCACGCGTTCACTCCTTTCCGCACACTAATACCTCCAAGAGATAGGTTTCTGAAACTATATTAATTAACCCTATCTTTAGGCTTAAACAGATGGGTTGTAGGGATTTGGAGCTAGGAAGCCGCGGGGATGTAGGACTTGCTTACTGGCAGCGCCGCGTCTTCATCGTCGCATGGGTCACCTACGCTTCCTTCTACTTAACCAGACTGAACCTCTCCGCCGTCCTACCTCAAATCCGGGCGGAGTTCGGATACTCTAAGCTCGCCCTCGGTCTTATCAGCAGCGGCTTCGCAGTTGCCTACGCCCTCGGCGAAGTCGCTAATGGTGTGTTGGTGAAGCGGGTTGGCAGTCGACGCCTTGTATCAACAGGGCTTCTCGCCTCTGCTTTAGTTAACCTATTCTTCGGTTTCACAGACCTCTTCTACGCCATGGTCCTCCTCTGGGCTCTCAACGGGTACTTCCAATCCACAGGGTGGCCGTCGATGATCCAGATTCTCGCTGAGTGGTTTCCCATGAAGCGTATAGGCGGGGTTACCGGTCTCTTCGGCTCCTGTTTCCTAGTCGGAAGTATCTTTTCATGGTTGCTCGCGGGCTTCATCACTGGAAACTACGGCTGGCGTTTCACCTTTTGGGTACCCTCCTTACTCGTACTCTTATTCATCCTCCTATTCCATAAAGGTGTCAGAGATAGACCTGAAAGCATCGGTCAAACTCTGGGATACCAAGAGGTTAAGGGTCTCAGCGCTAGGGCGCCGCGTAGAGCCAGCATGGTGAAGGTAGGCGTCGTCGCAGCTGCATTCACCTTAAACACCTTCATACGAAGCGGCTTCACACTCTGGGCTCCAACTTTTATCCTTGAAACCCACGGTGTACCCTTGGGTGTTGCTACTTGGGCAGCTTCTATGCTCCCCTTAGGCGGTGTACTCGGTTCCTTCGCCGCA
The DNA here is from genome assembly GCA_964396445.1 of uncultured Candidatus Bathyarchaeia archaeon. Lineage (GTDB taxonomy): Archaea > Thermoproteota > CALKCG01 > B24 > JAWCPE01 > CAYNFI01. The sequence goes on along the minus strand of CAYNFI010000011.1, from coordinate 2,821 downwards.
GGTTGGGTTACTGATACGTACCTCGCCTCTCGGAGGGCGCCTGTTGCTGTCACCATGTTAGCCTCACTCGGGCTGCTCCTAACCTTGTTCTATCAAGCCTCATCTATGGATTGGCTGACAAGCCTTTTCCTCCTCGCTACAGCCGGCTTCCTCCTCTACGGTCCACACGTGTTGATGGTTACAACGATACCCATAGACTACGCTTCAAAGCAGGGTGCGGGTGTATTAGCTGGCATCATCGACGGCATCGCCTACATCGGGGTAGCCTTCGCTGACTCCTTCACAGGGTGGCTTGTAGACGCTGGGGGCTGGGATGCCGCTGTAACCTTTTGGGTTGCCAGCGCCTTCGCCGCAGCCCTTTTAATGTTAACCCTTTGGAGAGACCGACCCGTTAAAAAAAATTGAAACCGATTTCTGAACTGGGTTAAACCCTCTTTTCGGAGAACTTGGGACGCTTTCCGGTTGAAGGCGTTGGTTCTAGGGATTGAAAGAAGTCGGCTTTAAACTAGCCTGCTTTCGCGATGATGGGTAGGAGTTCAGGTGTATTTCTCATGACGGCGACCTTAGCCCGAGGACCATGTCTTTCGAATGCCTTGTCGAGGGCTTCCTGGGGTGTTTCAGCGTAGTCGAAGCCTACATGGTAGGCTTCACTCCGTGAAATGCCTTCTGAAACGAGGATGCATGGGGCTTTGTCTATGATTATCCGCCCTACATGGGCTATATGCGCTGCGGCGCTGAGGTCTTCAACCTCACCCTTCTCAACGATCTCCTTTATCTTTCTGTAGGGCATGTAACCCAGCTTTTCCACAGCGGGGTGCTCCGAGGAGATTCCCTCCGAGCATGGGGTGATGTAAACAATGGTTCCACCTGGTTTAACCGCTAAACCCGCTGCTGTAATCCCCTTATTAGCCTGCCACATATCCACATCCGCGGGGTGAGAGTCGCAGACAACGATGTCCGCGGGCTTCGCTAGTTCAACACGGAACACCCTCTCGGCTTCAGCGACTCCCGCTCTATGCGCCATGATAGCGTCGCCGGCGAGTACTTTAACTACTCTTTCAGCCCTGTTCAGAACGGTGTTAACGACCATGGTTAAGCCTACTTTCCGCGCTACCGCCTCGATCTCCAGCCTCACAGGGTTCTCAGCTACGCCGAGGATGTCCTCGGTTTTGTACTTAGCCGAAAGCCAATGGGTTTGGTCGGTTGTCTCCCCGCCGCATACCCCTGGTTGAACAACCTTAGCCCCACCTGAGTAACCCGCCACCCTATGAGGGATGATGTTGCCCAGTCCAACCTTGATATCGGCTTTAACAACGTGACCGTTGACGAGCACGGGGGTTCCAAGCTCGGTTTTACCGAGGTTAACAAGGGTTTCTACATCCTTCCACGCGTGGTTTAGGACGTTGAACTTTTCAACGATGTCTGTGCCAAGCTTCTCCTCCATCTCTTTTCGATTCATGGCTCTGTGAGTTCCAAGGGCGATGATGATCGTTATATCCTCATCCGAGACCCCGGCTTCACTTAACTCTTCCAAGATCGGTGGGAGAAGGGTGCGGACAGGGGTTACCCGCGTGTAGTCATCTGATATGATGGCGACGGTCTTACCGGGCTTAGCCGCGGAAGCCAGTGTCGGAGCGGCGATGGGTTTCCGCAGGGCCCTCCGAACCTCGGCACCGTCATCTGGAACAGCCGGTAAGTCCTTGGGCTCGAGAATAGCCATCACGTTCTCCTCAGGGACTTCAACTTCGACAAAGCCTTTACCGAAGTGGAGGGGAACCCTCACCTTGGTCATCGTGGTCAAACCATAAGCATCATTGGAAACTATTAAGTATTGATGAGTGGTGGATACATATCTCCGGGTGAAGGGTGACGGTATGGCTGAGAGGTTGAGGGTTCTCGCCTTCGGAGGGCATTCCGCCGATGTACCAAAACGGGCTGGTGGAACCTTAGCGCGGTACGTTAAGGAAGGACATGAGGTTTACATGGCGTGTTTAACCTACGGGGAGACGAAGGAGTCCCCCCTCCTCTGGCGGATACCAGGTATGACCGTTGAAAAGGCGAGGGATGTTAAACGCGTGGAGCATGAGGCTTCAGCGGAAATCCTAGGCGTTAAACCGATAGACCTTAACTTCGGGGATAACCCACTGGTTATGGATGAGGCGCGGTACCTGAAACTTGCGGAGTTGATCAGGAGGATCAGACCCCACATTATGCTCACACATTGGGTTCTCACCCTCTACGACGACCATAGATTAACAGCTCTCGCCGTTACTGGAAAGGCGCGGATGATGGCGTCGGATCCTAACTGCCTCAAGGAGACAGGGCTTGAACCGTGGCCTGTGAAGCATGTATACCTCTTTGAGCCAGCCATAGGCTTAGCGGACCCAACCAAGTTCATCCCAGATGTCTACGTCGACATAACGGATACATTTGAGCAGAAGATGAAGGCTTTAGAGCCTTTTAAAAGCCAGACATTAGAGGAGATGGAGTACTACGCGGTTTTAGCCCAATACTGCGGTCGGCAGGTAGGGGTTAAACACGCGGAGCGCTTCATACAATACAGACCTCAACGCCTCTACAAACTCCTGCCCATAGAATGATCAGATGATACATCCTGTAGCATGCATTAAAGGGTTATACTCAACCTTAGTCGGCTGTAAGGAGGTAACTTGCAGAACGTATGTTTTTATAGCCCAGGTGAAGAAGGGTGTTACATGGCCGGGATAGCCTAGTGGACTAAGGCGCAGGTCTGGAGATTCTAAGCTTGATAACCTGTGGGCTGTATAGCCCGCGTGGGTTCAAATCCCACTCCCGGCGCCAT
>CAYNFI010000010.1:0-49558 GCA_964396445.1 uncultured Candidatus Bathyarchaeia archaeon | reverse complement strand
CTAAGGCCTTGTTAACCCTTACATCTTCCTCAGCCATTTCAAGGGCTTCCTCTACCAAGGCTGCCTTAACAGCTTCCACGCTCCCAGGTGTTGCTTCAACCCTACGAAGCATCCTCTCCACAGCCCAAGAGATGTTTACGGCGGTTGGCCTTGTCACACGCAGCTTATCGCCAGCTTCCCGCAACTCGGTAAGGAGCTCGGAGCGATTCCCAGCGGGGCTTCCTAGAGCCGCGAGGGTTATTCCCATGGCTGCAGCCACACCTAAAGCCGGGGCTCCCCTCACGCTCATGTTCCTGATGCATGCAGCGACTTCCTCAAACGTTGCGCACGTGATGTAACCAAGTTTCTCCGGAAGCCTATTCTGGTCCACGAGCACAACCTTCCCGTTAACCCATTGAATCGTCCTCAGGGTTCCCAAAGCCCCTCCTTGAAGATTCATATAGTACCTCACATTTTCTAAGTAGCGTTTATAGGAAAAAAATTTACCTATATTTTTGGAGCCAAGCTTCTTACCACACTCAGCTTAATACTTTTAGGGTGGAGGAAGGATGATTACATTATTGGATAGGTTAAAGTTTGAAATACATGATACGCATCGATCTGAGCCTGATGACCGCATAATTGATATTTATACCACACGCCCCTTTTTAGTTGGGATTCCTCTCAATCACGATGTATTTATGGAATGGATTGATGGAAAATTAGGGATGTGTCTAAGGTTAATTTGTCGGGATAACCCCAATTCAAGGGTAGAAGGCCTGAAAAGCCTTCTGGCAAAGCTGAGAAGCCGGTATTCACTCTCCACCCTGATGTCTTCCACAAGTGTAGGAGAGTATCCATTTCCAATTCAAGAGTGAAAACGACAACATTCTACAAGAGGTTGGAATTAACGTGGTGATATATTACAGTGCTTTAGCCTATTGAGTTAGTAAGGCTTTAAATATAAGAGGATAATATCCTTTTATCTGATTATGTTATGCGAAATTGTCGATGTGAACCCTATTGATGAATGAGGGGGGGTTAAATGTCTCAAGTTCAACCGAAGAAGAGAAGGGTTTCACTGCTTCTGGGTTTCTGCAATGCCATCTTAGCGGTTTCCACCTTCGCTGTCCTACTTTTACTTGGGTCCCCCCTCTTTCCTGGATTGGTTTTTCTCATTTTCTGGGTATTCATAGCAATCTGGTACCTCATTATGCTAAAGCGAAGGCCTCGGTTCTGGGAGGAGTTTGAGGAGCAACTAGGAGAAATAAGGAAAGAGCATTTAGAAGAATTAAGGAGGCAAGAGAACAAGGGATCATAGAAGATGTCCAAAACCTCATCCATTAAACTCGCTTTTTTCAGATATATACATATCACAGTGGTATTCGAGGTACTCTAGAAATGTGGTTCACACGCCTGAGAGCGTACATCTAAGGTTTCTAAGCGAAAGTGATTGCATAAGATGAAGAAACGCGTTCCTTTTTTATTCCTCACAATCGCTTGCCTTTGGTTTGAATGTTTCTACAGCCTTAATAAACTCGTTTGGTTTGAGAAGTATGTACATTTTCTCTAAACCTTTTCCATCGAGGTTCAGGAGTCTCTCATTCAGTTTTGCCCTCTCATAATCATCCCAATCTATGTATCCCCCCGGAGTCCATAAGCCTTCCGCGTCGATCACGATCGTAGTCGTAGCCATCATAGCTATGTACTGCACCCACAGGCAAACAAAAGCACCGTAAGCTGTCCACATCGTTATCGTGGGTATATGTAGAGGTTTAGACCCAGCTAAGATTGCGTAGCCCATCACGGCATCTACGAACGTGAGTAGAAGGAAGATAATCGCGTGCCAGGCCCAGATAGCATGTGTCTCCACGAACTGCCGCTCAACCCGCCTAGGCCTTTCTCTCATCCACCTCCTATACCCGCGAAGAAATATGAGAAAACAAGCCACCCCGAGCACCCATGGTCCAATATACTCTATACGGAGTTCACCAGCGAGGTAGCGTAGGACAAGGAAGAGGGACCATAGGATTGTGAAAACGACTAAGCTAATCTACCAAACCCTTTCAAACCGACTCATTTTCTTCCATTACCTCAGCACAACAAAGTTAATGAATGAGGGAAGTTAACAGGCAGGGTTGGCAAGGCAGCATAGCAAACACCAAAGAACAAGAACAAGGCTGAGACCATGTTAGCGACGGAGTTAATTTTTAAATTCTTCATACTATACCCGTTCATATGAACAAGCTTTCCCTTCGCAAACATCACTTGCATGTTCGCTTGGGTTTGGTCTGAACTTCGTTATGGCTTTGCTGTATTCGCTGGGTTTAGGGAGTATGTACATGTCATCGATTCCAAGTACCAGAAGTTTCCCGTTCCATCTCATTCTGGCTTTCTCGATATCCTCCCAGTCGAAATATCGCCACATGGATGTGGTCCAATAAGTGATTCCGCGGGCATCAACCTTGATCTTACCAGTGATCACGTGAACGATGAAGACTATAAATAGGGAAACCCAAAAGCCGTAGGATACCCACACAGCCACCGCGATCTTTTCCATTCCTAAACGGGAAAGAGCGTAAGTTGCCGGGATTACACAGAGGATGAGAATAAACAATATGAGTGGATGCCAAACGTTGATAGCACGTATCTCCAGAAAGCCCTGTTCAATTATACGCCCACGCTCAAATCGCTTCCACATCTTGTCAAGGTATAGCCCCAGCAGCAAGGCAGTGGCTATCGCCGTTAAAGACAGAACCAGGCGCGTTATACGCAGCTCGCTGGCAACATAGGAATCAACCAAACTAAAAGACCATACGACCGCGAAGAATACTACAAGAATCAGCCCAATTCCATGAAACCGATCTAACACCTCAATACACTGAGAAAATAAGGTAATATCTCAAACATTTTTCCTACTATGTATCTGAGAAATCCTATATTTAAGCATTGCACACTCATCAACCAAAACACCGTAATATATAGTATAATTGACATAGTAAATAAGAGTCAAGGGGAATGAACAGGAGATTTCAAGCATTTATGTCAATAATTTTGCGGTGACTCTGGCGAAGCTTTTTATCTCCTGCGTAAAGAAATGAGGTTATCGTTGTGGAGGGGACGTTACGGATGAGGATAGAAGACGTTAGAACCTTTACTCTGAGGGGGTTGATGCCCTGTGAAGGTGAGTTCTGGGAGGAAAGGTTAGTCAGACCCATCGATGTTTATCAAAGGTTCAGGGAAGAGGGTCCTGGAAGCCTTAAAAGAATCTCGGAGTCCACGGTGGAGGTTGCTGGCACATACCTTGAGATCGCGACGGATGAGGGTGTGAGCGGGATAGCGGGACCCATCGATAGCTTACAGGTATCGATCATCAACGGGAGTTTGAAGCCGTTACTCTTAGGCGAGGATCCCTATCAGGTTGAGAAGTTCTGGGACCAGATGTACCGCTTGATGGTCCACGGGCGTAAAGGTGAGACCATGATGGCTATCAGCGCCGTGGACTGCGCCCTCTGGGACCTGAAGGGTAAAGCCTTGAAGCAGCCCGTGTATAAACTACTTGGTGGTCCTACGCGAGACAGGGTCCGCGCCTACGCCAGCACCCTCGGCTACTCCTTGAAGCCTGAAGCCGTAGCGAAACGTTGCCAAAGCTTCGTTGAAGAGGGTTACACGGCGATGAAGTGGTTCTTCAGGCATAGTCCAGCCGATGGGGTTAAGGGGGTTGAAAGAAACCTGGAACTCGTGAAGACTGTGAGGGACACCGTAGGCTACAACGTCGACCTTATGGTTGACTGCTGGATGAGCTGGTCAGTTCCTTACACGATTAAGATGGCTGGGAAGCTTGAACGGTATGAACTGGCTTGGATCGAGGAACCCCTGCTCCCAGACGACGTCGACGGATACGCCGAGGTTGCGGCAGCTGTGGAAACCCCGATCGCCGGCGGTGAACATGAGTATACCCGCTGGGGGTTCAATGAACTCATAAAGCATAAGGCGCTTGACATCCTTCAACCAGATATAATGTGGGCAGGAGGCATATCGGAGGTTCTGAAGATCTGCGCTTTAGCCTCAGTCACCGACGTATCCGTTGTACCCCACACGGGCTTTATGGCTTCAACCGTAAACCTCCTCCTTTCCCAGACTGAAACCCTCTGCCCCATAGCGGAGTACCTTGTGAAATGGAACATGATCAATCAAGCCTTCTACAAGGAACAGCTGAAACCTGAAAAGGGCTTCTTTAAACCAACGAGTAAACCGGGTTTAGGCTTCGAATTTGACGAGGGTAAAGTCGTTGAAAAAACGTAGCACACGCATACAAACGGTTGAAGGTACGCTTTCATGAAGCCCGTGTAAGCGCTAGGCTAAACTCCGTAGTCGCCCAACCAGTTTTTAAGCATCTCCCATGTTATTAACCGATCAGTGATGGTTGCCCATGGCTGTTATAACCGGTGAAGCCACGCTCATCGATGGAAAGGTCACGGTGAAGGATAAGGAGTACATAGATTTCCTGGCTCAGAAGGGTTATGGAAACCCTGAGGAAGGATCCGGGCTCATCCTATCCCCTGAGGAAAGCCTCTACCTCCTGGGAAAGGAGGAGCTTAAGGTTAAGGATGGGAAGGGTGAAGCCTTCTCCTTTAAGCAACTCGCTGGAACGTTTCTAGCCGAGAACCATGAGGTATGGGTTCGGTACCTGATCTACAGGGACCTGAGAAGCCGTGGATACGTTGTTAAAGAAGGCTACGGCATCGGCATCGACTTCAGAGTGTACGAAAGAGGGGTCTACGGGAAGGAAGCCGCTAAATTCATCGTAGTAGGGGTTTCAGAGGGCAAGCCTATAAAGGTTGAACGTATACTCGAAGACCTGAGGATGACGCAGAGCTCGAAGAAGGAGCTTATCCTAGCCGTTGTCGACAGAAGGGGTGAAGTCGTATACTATACGTTGGCCCCGCTGGGCTTCTAGCATCGTCTAAGAGCGGCTGTAGAACGACTTAAACAACCCATCAACCTGAGAAATGTGAACGGCTCAAACAGTAACCATAGATAAAATGCAGGCTATACTTGCCCAGGTTTCCAGTTTTTTAACAGCACTTCGTTAACGATGTTAACCGGTTTCTCACCTTTGAGAACGCGGATTATACCCTCAACCACCGTTAAACCCATCCGCCGCCTCGTCTCAGGAGTCGCTGAACCGATGTGAGGTGTGAACACAACGTTCACCAGTGTTAACAACGGGTCCCCACTGGGGATGGGTTCTTGGATGAATACGTCTAAACCAGCCCCCGCGATTCCTCCCCCCTTCAAGGCTTGGAAGAGGGCTTCCTGGTCTACTACGGCGCCTCTTGAAACGTTGATAAGGTAAGCCGTTGGTTTCATAAGCTCTAGCTCACGTCCGCCGATCATGCCTCTTGTTGAAGCGTTAAGGGGAACGTGGAGCGTAACGAAATCCGAAGCCCTAAGTACCTGATCCTTCGATACACGTTCAACGTTAAGGTCCTTCTCAAGGCTTTTCATAGCGTCGGTATAGACGATATCATGGTATAGAATGCGCATGTTAAAGCCCTTCGCCCTATAAGCAACCCTAGACCCTATCCTTCCAAGCCCTATGATGCCTAGAACCTTACCGCTTACGTCAAAGCCATAGGGAAACTCCCAGCCAACCCATTTACCAGCCCTCACGTAGGCGTCGGCTTGACTGATCCTCCGGGCTACGCAGAGCATCAGCCCTACTGTTAAGTCGGCTACGGTGTCGCAGAGTACACATGGTGTGTAGACCACGTATATGCCTCTCTCCGTAGCCGCGTCCACGTCAACGTTCTCATAGCCCACCCCGAACTTACCGATAACCCTCAGCTTCGGCGCCGCGTCCATAACCCGCCCTGTGAAAGCCTCGCCTCCTATGAGAACCCCGTCCACATCCTTAAGCCCCTCTTCTGTGAGAGACCCCCTCTGAACCTCTATGCCCACCTCACTCAAAATCTTCAACAGATCATCTGCAAACCTTATCGTGCATAAAACCTTCGGCTTCACATACCCCACCTATAAATTAACGGATCTACGATGCAAACGTTTACCCCTTTGATCGTCTAGTCAACCTGATTAACCTAACGGTCTACGCAGTTTATCGGTAACCAAAGCCTCCGAAAGTTAATAGAAGGGTATTACATATGAAATCCCCGCTATTCGTCAAGGGAAGCTTCATCCATAAAAACCACTCTACGCTTAATTCAGCGGTCGTGAATACGGTTGGAGAAACGGCTAAATACCGTTGAATGTGAATGCGGTTGTGACCATCCTTGCCTGCGATACAGTTCGGGTTCTCCATACCCCTCGCTGCGCCTTACGCAGCTCCCAACTTTAAAACCCTAGATTATAAGTCCATCAAACAAGCTGTTCTCACATGTGAAGAATTTGGCTACGATGCTTTATGGGCTGCTGACCACCTCGGATACCACGGGATCGGCTCCTCCATCTTCGAATGCTGGACCCTCCTCACCGCCTTAGCGGCTGTAACGAGGAGAGTAAGGTTAGGACCGTTAGTTCTCTGTAACGGTTACCGGCATCCCTCTATGATCGCGAAGATGGCCGCTACACTGGACGTCGTATCCAACGGTAGACTCGACTTCGGAATAGGCGCTGGTAATAACAAAGTTGAACATGTGGCCTACGGGCTTCCATGGTTTGATAAACCAAGCACTCGGATCCAGAGAATGGTCGAAGGCATCGAGGTGGTTAAACGTATGTGGACTGAGGCTAAACCAAGCTTTAAAGGTAAACACTATGAGATTCAGGAAGCCATCTGTGAGCCTAAACCCATCCAGAAGCCTTATCCCCCTATATGGATCGGCGGAGCCGGGGAGAAGCTTACGCTGAGGGCTACGGCTAAATACGCTCAGGGTTGGAACCACTGGGGCGGAGTCTCCGTGGAAATCTTCAGGCGTAAGCTTGAAGCCCTCGAGAAACACTGCCTAGACCTAGGAAGAGGCTTCAACACCATAGAAAAGTCCCTTGAAACACGGGTCATCATATCCGAGGACCCATTGGAGATAAGGGTGTTAGCTGCGCGGTTTGCCCCTGATGCTTCCCTGGAGGAGCTTAAGAGGTCGCAGATCATAGGGACACCGGATGAGGTTGTGAGAAGGTTGGAGGAATACGTGAGCGTCGGCGCGGGTTACTTCATGCTCTGGTTCCTCGACTTCCCATCCCTTAAAGGGATGAGGCTGTTCGCTGAGCGGGTTATGCCCTGTTTTAAGTAGCCTCTAAAGTAACCTTATGTACGCAAGGATCGTATTCTAAACCAGTAAGGCTGGTGCATAGTTTGATAGATAAGCTTGTAAAAGCTTTGGACTCCATTCCCATAGGATACAGCTTCGCAGATGTAAGGATGGAGTTCACTAAAGGGACAAGCGTCACGGTATCCAACGGAGTGGTAGACCAAATCGCCAGAGGTGGTGGACGCCGCGGCGTCATCTTCAGGGTTCTATACGGTGGGGCTTGGGGGTACTCCTCAACAACCGAGCTGAGTGAAGAGAATTTAAGGGCATCCGCTGTCAAGGCGTTCGAGCACGCCCGCGCCGCGAGCATCGTAGCGGGGTCTAAGGTGCAGCTTTCAGAGGAGAAGGTTCTAAGCCTTACGCGGAAGCAGAGGGTCTCAGTCGACGGGAACGAGGTTGACGTCGGTGTAATCGTTGCAGACACCTCGGTTTTAGAGAAGGCGGCGAGACAGTTCTCAAAGCTGATCAAGAACGCCAACGCCTCAACCTCCTATGGCTACAAGCACGTCATCTACCTTAACAGTGAGGGTAGCAGGATGGAATGGGATGAGGTTAGGACATCTATGAGCGTTGGCGTTGTAGCCGCCTCAGAGGGCAGGATGCAGAGCTGGTATGAAGCGCGTTCAGGTTTCAAGGATTACTCAATGTTTAATAACGTGAACGTTGAAGCCCTTGGAACCCGTTGTGCGGAGAACTGCGTTGAGATGCTCGACGCGGTTAAGGCGCCGACGGGAAGCTTCGACGTTGTCCTGAACGATGAAATGGGTGGGCTCCTAGCCCACGAATGCTTCGGGCATGCATGTGAGGGCGACGATGTGGTTAAGGGCAGAAGTTTTTTAAAAGGGCTGCTGAACAAGAGGATCGGCTCAGAGTGTGTAACGATCGTCGACGATGGAAGCTACGCCGGCTGCAACGGCTACATCCCCTTCGACAGCGAGGGGGTTGAGTCGAAGCGGAACGTGTTAGTCGATAGGGGTATACTGGTTTCCTACATGCATTCAAGGGAAACCGCCGGCGCCATGGGGGTTTCATCAACGGGTAACGCGCGGGCGCAGGACTTCACGCGGAGAGTCTACGTAAGGATGACTAATACCTTCTTCGATAAAGGAGATTCGACGCTGGAGGAGCTTACGGCGGATGTGAAGTACGGGGTTTACGCCGTTAAGCCCAGTCAGGGTATGGAAGACCCGGTGGGCGGCAGCTTCCATGTAGAAGCCTACGGGGGATGGCTTATCGAAAACGGTGAAACCACGAAGAGGATTAGGAACTTCACTCTTTCCGGGCATACCCTTGAAATCCTTAAGCGGGTTGACGGTTGCTCACGGGCTTTAGAAGTCGACAGTGGAGGCAGATGCGGTAAGGGAGACGAGGATGACTACGTCCCGGTTTCCCTCGGAGGCCCAGACTTAAGGGTTAGAGGCATGATCGTTGGAGGTGGTTAAAGTGAAAGTCGATCAACTCGCGGCTAAGCTGTCTAGGTTAAACGTGGAAGCGGCTGAGGTGTTCAACTCGGATGAAAGCTTCATGAAGGTCTACGTGGAGAACGACCGTATCCAACCTATCATGGAAGTCAGCGAAGCAGGCGTAGGCGTGAGAACGTACAAGGATGGGAAAACAGGGTTCTCAGCCACGAACAACCTCACCGAGGAAGGGCTTGAACGATGCGTAGAAACGGCTTTAAGCGTTATGAGGAGTTCAAGGGTTGACGAGGAGCTTAGGAGATGCCCGATTCCATTAGGCGGGAAGGGTGAGGAAGTTGAGACCAGTGATAAAGGCTTCGAAGACTTGGAAAGCCGAGACCTTGTGGCTTTATGCCGTAGAGTGGTGGAAGCCGTTAAGGAAGCTGTACCTGAATCCATAGTCCAGTTTGGATCCTTAAAGGCTGTGAAGACCAAAAACCTGTACATGAACACGTTTGGCTCATACAACGAGGGTGGCTTCACGGCGCTCAAGTACAACTTCAAACCCCAGGTTTCGTCTGAAGGTAAACAGAGCGAGGGCATAGAGCAGAACGCTGTCTGTAAGCTATCCGAATTTAACCCGGAGGATGTGGGTAGACGCGCGGCTTTAAAGGCTAAGGAAATGCTTAGGGCACGGGCGCTTAAAACCCTTGAAGCCGATTGGGTTATAGCCCCGGATGAATGTGAGCCCTACTTCTACTCAGGCGTCGTCTACCACGCCTTATCGAGTAACATGCATAGGAAAAGAAGTAAGTTCATCGATAAGCTCGGGTTGAAAGTCGCCTCGGAGAAGATTACGGTTGTGGAGGACCCCCGTAAACCCTACCGCCTAGGCTCATGCGCCGTCGATGGAGAAGGTACCCCAACCACGGTAAAAACAGTTTTAGACAAAGGCGTTTTGAAAACAGTTCTGTACAACGGTAGGGAAGCCGCTGTGGACAACGTTGACAGCACTGGGAACCACGTCCGAAGCCATTACGGAAGCCCAGGAGGGAACGGTGTGCACAGGATAACCGTACTCGGCGGGGACATGTCCCTACCCGAGTTGCTGCAGGATATGGGTGATGGATATATGCTCATAAAATCCGCTGCTGCCGGGGCGGATCCCTACACAGGCGCCGTAAACGTTGATGTAAGGGAAGCCTACCGCGTAGAGAGAGGGGAAGTGAAGTACCCCGTGAGGAAGGGTGTACTAACCGCCAACCTTAACGAGATCCTGCAGACCCTTGAGATGACAAAGGAGACGGGAAACGTGTACGGCTCAGACATCCCATGGATCCTCGCTAAAGCCGTACATGTCGCCGCAGAGGGGTAACGCCGGTTCACGCTTCCACATTGTTTAAATCACCGTATCTGGAATACGTGAAGCCAGTGGTCGAGATGACGCAGCGCATGAACGCCGTGGGTTTACCCCTTATCCTAGTGAATTTCAAGGTCTACTTGGAAAGTACCGGTGAGGGGGCTTTGAACCTAGCTCGGATGGCTGAGAGGGTTAGCCGCGCGACGGGGGTCTGCGTGGCCGTAGCCCCCCAGTACACGGATATAAGGCTTATAACTCGGGAAACCAAGGCTCCGGTCTTCAGCCAACACATCGACCCTGTGCCACCGGATAAATACACAGGCGCCGTTACACCTGAGGCCGTTAAGGACGCGGGCGCTGTTGGGACACTGATCAACCATTCTGAGCGGAGGCTTCAACTCGCGGACATCGATGCATGCGTGAAGCGGGCTAAAGAAGCCGGGCTCATCAGCCTCATATGCACGAACAGCCCTGAAACGAGCTACGCAGCCGCAGCCTTAAACCCTGACATAATCGCCTACGAGCCCCCAGAGCTTATAGGCACAGGTATATCGGTAAGCAAGGCTAAGCCAGAGGCTGTGACAAACGCCCTTCAACTGGTTAAGAAGGTGAATCCCAGCCTCACCGTGCTCTGCGGAGCGGGGATCTCGAACGCTGAGGATGTGCGTGTGGCATTAAAGCTTGGAACCATGGGGGTTCTCCTAGCAAGCGGGGTTGTGAAGGCTAAGGACCCTGAGAAAGTCATGTTGGACATGGCTAGGGCTTGCAAGTGAAAAGATTGAAACGATGAATACAGTGGTATAAGCCTTCCTATGAAAAGACCTAGTGGAAGTCTGGTAGCAGCGGGAAGATGACAGCCGGACGCATCTGAAGTAAGGCTCCGCTCATAAAATGAAGGTACATGGAAACCTTAAGCAGCCTCCTTAAAATTAGGTGACAGGTTTATGAGTGGAGAAAACGTGGTTCCCCGTGTGATCTTAGGCTGTCAACCCTTCATAGGGGAGTCCTATCAGGGACCTGAGCGGAACAGAGTTTACGCTGAGAGGTTTAGAGACTTCAGAAACGTTGCCGACGTACTTGAAAGAGCCGTTGTACGTTACAGGGTTTCAGCTCTCGCCGCTGTTCCAGCCTCGGTCAGCTCCTTAGCCGTCTCCTTCATGAAAGCCGTTAAGGTTGTTGAACGCCGAACTAGCGTTTTCCTGTCTTTAACGCCGTGCCTGAGTATACCTTTAAGGGTGAAGGGTAAACCCGTGGACGACTACAGGCGGTGGCTTACATACTATGAACACGAGAAGCACACGGATCAGACGGGGCTCTTAGAAAAATACCTAACAGACCCTATCCTACTCACTCGTCCAAACTGGAGGGAGAACTTCATGGAGACCGTGGAACATTCATCACCGTACACATCCGAGGAGCTTAACACATTAACGGTTGACTACGGGAAAATCGACGTGGCTTTAGAAAGCCTTAAGGAGAATCGGATACTCTTCACCGAACCCGGCTCAGAGACAGACTTCCTAGCTGCAACGGGAAAGGTGGAAGAGTTGTGGAGGCTTATAGAGTACCTCCGCGGACGGGGCTTTAAAAAAGTTTTTCTAGGCGTCCACCACGCAGGTACCACTATCCCAATCCTTGAGGAATCAAGACTCAACTTCGACGGTTACGTAACCCCTGTTAACAGGCTTGGCGCCATGATGTTCCCGAGCAGGGAAAAGGCTTTGCAGTCCATAAAATCAACTGGGAAAACCGTTGTAGCGATAAAACCTATGGCCGGTGGGAGGATCCCACCACGGGAAGCGTTTCGGTACGTCTTTAAGGAATCAGGGGTTCAAAGCACCATGGTCGGGGTAGCGTCGAGGGAAGAGTTAGACATAGACATGAAAGCCATAGAAGACACGCTTCATTGAACATGTAAACTCCCGCCTCGATCAGCCTTCAAGCCGAAAGATGAACGGCTTCAGTGGCAACGTTAACGGGAAGATTTCCTATACTATTCTGGTGGACCGCCCCAGTCCGGGATCTCGAGTAACTTTCCGCCTGAGAGCGCCGATTCATGTGCGATGATGCCTGGGGCACAGTAACGTACGGCTTCCCAGACGTTGATGCGTGGCAGACGCTGTCGGTTCACTGAGTCCACGAACTCGTGTACAAGGTAGGCGTGGGAACCCTCGTGACCTCCTAGGTTCGAGGCAAGGGGTTCAGGTAAAGCCTCACGGTACATAGCCAGGTCCACGTTGTGCTTCCCCTTTTTATCAGCCCAAGCCGCACCTGTTAAAGAATGTTCGAAGCTACCTTCAGTTCCGTAGACACCGTTAGCCCGCACGGTTCCTGGATGACCCACACGGCGGAACTCCGAGATTAACGCGGTTGCACCGTTGCTCATCTTGAATAACGCTGTTTCGTTTGAGAAGGGATTCCCGTAGACTGTGTCCACGCGGTAGAAATCGTCGTTGGGGTAGATGAATCCCTGCGCTGACACTTCTGTCATAAGGGCTTTCATCACTGAAACTGGGAAGCAGGTTGAGTGTGTAGGATAGTACATCGGCGGGTCGCCTGTCTTATCCCTTCCATACTGTTCACCCCATCTGTTCCTATAAACTTCGTATAATCCATGGCTTAGGTCGTGGAAGTACTCAGCTCGGCAGTGAACAAACTCGCCGAAAGCCCCTTCATCAGCCTTCCTCCGGCAGAAGAAGGCTTCAGGGTAGAAGTAACTGGTTTCACCCAGCATGTAGATTAAACCTGTCTCTTTTACCGCCCTCACGAGTGCATCGCATTCTTCGATTGAGTAAGCCGGCGGGACCGCTGAGTACACGTGTTTACCCGCCTTCAAGGCTTGAATGGCTTGGGGAGCGTGAAGCCAATGCTGTGTGATAATCGCGAGGGCCTCTATGTTCGACCGGCAAATTTCATCGAGACTTGAATACGTCTCAGCGACCTCGTACTTCTCTGCGTGATACTTCAATCTGTCTTTACGCAGGTCGCATAGGGCAAACCTTTCAACATCGGGATGTTTCATAAACGGTTCTACGAAGTAGCTGCCGAACATTCCGAGACCAACTAAACCAAGAGTGATGCCCAAGATCTCCCCCTCGTTTTCTATTAAGCTCAGACAACGTGGATTTCAAGGATCAGCCGCTCTGCTCTTAAGTATTTAGCTTAAACTCAGACCTTCAACATCGACCTGAAAAAGGGTGACAATTGCTTCTAATGTCGTCTTTCTTCCAAGACAGGCTGGACCAATTTAGCGATCGCATCTGCGATGATCGGCTGGGATAATGCGTTGCTGTGATAGCCATCGGGTCTGTCGAAGTATGGTCCCGGATAACGCTCCACCATACTTGGGAAACTGCGCCATAAGTTAGCCAGCGGCACCTTCAAATCGTCCGCTACCCGTTCAACGCATATAAGATAGTGCTCAAGTATTTCCTTCTGGATCGCGTAGTGGGTTGGGCTTTTGAAGCTCTCTGGGAAACCCGGAACGGGCGGAGGCGTCCAAAAGATCGGCGTTGCACGCATTAAACGTGAACGCTCAACTATGATACGCAGGTTGGCGTCCATACGGTCACGGGTGCACTGAACGCAGTAAGATGATCGGCATTCGTAGTGGCGGATGTGGCTGTCATTGAGTAGAAAGTTAGTAATGATGCAGTGGGGGTGAACAGGCGCGACGTCTCGTTCCCATCGGAAAAGCCCCAGACTTGAACTCGTACCCCCGATACCCGCGTTGACAACGATGCACTCACCTCCTAACTTCGCCTCTAAAATTCCAGTCCACCGTTGCCCCCGTTCCCAACGCGAGCACTCTGTGACCGAATCACCTAACGCGACTACTCGAAACCGATCTTTAAACTTGCCTAAGGTAAAAACCGCTACTTCCTCGGGAAGGGTGACGGGTTCATCAAGGATGACGTTCATATTACCCATTTACCACACTCATCTCTTTCTTAAGTTGAAAGCTTCTACGTTAAATAATATATATGCGTTGTTGACACTCGATCTGCTCAGGCTTATAGCCCATAAGCACTCTAGCGGGAAGGCTTTTGTAAGCCTTGAGAGCGGTAAGTCTACGCTCATAGTTGTTGAACGTGATAATCTTCTTTCCAAGCCGCGGAGTGAAAGGTGTGGATGAATAGCTGCGAACTTAAATGAAGTTTGTGCTTAGTCGTCGGGGTTTGCTCGGTGAGGATCTATTTTTAATTGCACACTTTTGTACACGTAAGCCTTAAATATGACTTTAATGTATTGCAGTAGCCATGACACCGCAACGAAAGATCCTTTTAAACGAGGAAGAGATACCGAAGCAGTGGTACTGTATACTACCTGACCTGCCCAAACCCTTAGCTCCAACGATAGAGCCGGACAAGAGGGCGCCTGGACCTGGTATCGTCCCCTTGATTTTTCCAAAAGAGATCATTGCTCAGGAGTTCAGCAAGGAAAGATGGATAGACATTCCCGAAGAGGTAAGGGAGGTCTACCGTCTATGGAGGCCTACTCCCCTATTCCGTGCGGTCGGGTTGGAGAAGGCCTTGAAGACCCCGGCGAGGATCTACTACAAGTACGAGGGCGTCAGCCCCCCTGGAAGCCACAAACCCAACACCGCGGTTCCCCAAGCCTACTACAACATGAAGGAAGGCGCAGAGAGGATGACCACGGAGACGGGAGCCGGTCAATGGGGCTCAGCCCTAGCCTTCGGATGCATGCTCTTCGGCATAAAATGCACAGTCTATATGGTGAAGGCAAGCTACTACCAGAAGCCTTACAGGAGGGTTATGATGGAGCTCTGGGGTGCTGATGTGTACGCCAGCCCAAGCGATAAGACAGAAGCCGGTAAGAAGATTCTAGAGCGGGAGCCTGACAACCCTGGAAGCCTAGGCATCGCCATCAGTGAAGCTGTCGAAGATGCCTTAACCCATGAAGACGCTAACTACGGCATAGGTAGCGTTTTCAACCACGTTTTAACGCATCAGACTGTGGTTGGGTTAGAGACTAGGAAGCAGCTGGAACTCGTGGATGATTACCCGGACATCGTCTGCGGATGCATCGGTGGAGGCAGCAGTTTCTCAGGTCTCTTCTGGCCTTTCTACCACGATAAGGTCTCTGGAAAAGCGTCGAAGGATGTGAGGTTTATCGCCGTCGAGCCTACGGCTGCGCCCTCAATCACCAAGGGTGTCTACATGTACGACCACGGCGACACCGCTAGGTTAACCCCTCTGATAAAAATGTACACGTTGGGACACGAGTTCATACCGCCGCCCATCCATGCTGGAGGTCTACGCTACCATGGGAAGGCACCGACGCTAGGCGTACTGGTCAACGAGGGGAAGGTGGAGACACGGGCATACAACCAAGTTGAGGTCTTCGATGCTGCCAAGCTATTCGTCATGAGTGAGGGTACAATCCCAGCTCCGGAGCCAACGCACGCCATTAAAGCCGTCGTCGACGAAGCCCTTAGATGCAGGGAGACAGGGGAGGAGAAGACCATTCTCTTCCTACTCTGCGGACATGGGCACCTAGACATGAAGGCCTACGACGATTACTTAAACGGCAAGCTACCCCCCTATGAATACCCCAGTGAAGAAGTGGAGAAAGCCGTTCAACGCATCAAGGAACTCTACCCGTGGCTCGAAACACTCCCCTACTAGGCTCGGCGGGTCAACGCACCGAAGACGGTTAGAACAGCAGAGCCTAGTAAAAGCAGTAGACGGAGACCGTAAATGAACTACGGTCTCCAGGGGGAGTCCCCCTTTTTAAAAGACAACTGTTAGAATACCGTAAACAGCGTGGAGTATACAAGATATATCCTTCCTGTACATAATCGTACAGTGAACGTGTCATTATGTGGAGCAAGGTACTAGAGTGCTTGAAAGGTTATCCTGAACGCCTCTCCGTAGCCAAGGTACTGGTGGAGAATGGTTTAAACGTGAGGAATGGAAAGGTTTACTGCAACGAGATCGAGATCCCACCTATCAGGGTTGGGCGTGTTGCTCGGGTCGACCGGAGAACCGTGGCTGAAACTGTTAAGGCGATTGAGGCTGACCCGGAGCTGAGGCTGATATTCAGTTGTATAAGGTCTGCTGGGCATTCCCTGAAGGAGGTGGCGAGGCACCTAAACCTCGGAGTTGTAGAGATCACTCCCGTGAACGCGAAGATCCCTGGTATCCTCGCCAAGTCAGCCTCATTGATCGCTGAGAAAAATATAAGCATCCGACAGGCGATCGTGGACGACCCAGAGCTTTCGCCTGAGCCAAAGCTTACGTTAATCGCTGAGGCGACGATCCCTGGGGAGCTTATCCCTGAGCTTCTCAAGGTAGAGGGTGTAGCCAAGGTTTCAGTCTACTAACCTGTTCAACCGTATATACTTACCGTAGTCTTCTTGGGCTTAAAGGGGGTAAGGCTTATTGTATAAAAGCGTATTCGGCTACGTAAACCTTCTAGACGGCCGCTCACAGTGTTACCTGCTCTTATCACTAAGTTTTTCATCATCGCATGGGGTTAGGGGATGCGGGGAACTATGCTTCAGGTAAGGGTTGTAGTGGATGATAGGGAGAGGGCTTCAGGTGTGCCTGAAGCCCTCGAAGCCCTCGGTGTCCGAACAACATACAGGATGCTCGATGTGGGTGACTACATCATATCCGAGGGCATCATTGTGGAGCGGAAGCAGGTCACGGATTTTCTAACCTCCCTCTTCAACGGTAGACTCTTCGACCAAGCGCAGAGGATGAGGGAAGCATGTAAGAACCCAGTCGTCGTTGTGGAAGGAGACCTCCAGGAGGCCGCTGAAAGGCTTTCAAACCAACGTGTTCTCTGGGGCGCCCTTACCAGCCTCTCACTCTCCTACGGCGCCTACGTCTTCAACACAGCCACGCAAAAGCAAACGGCAGACCTCGTATACACGATGGCTAAACGTGAAGCCGCGGTGGGGAAAGCGAGGTCTTTGATACAAGTCAAGAAGGTTTATAGTAGAGGCGGGGTTGCGAAGGCGCAGTTGTACGCGGTTGCCAGCCTCCCAGGTATCGGTCCGAAGCTAGCTGAGCGCATGCTCAAGCGTTTCAAAACCGTTAAAGCCATTTTCTCAGCCACCGCTGCGGAGTTAACAACCGTGGAGGGGATTGGGAGGGTTAAGGCTGAAGGGGTTGCGGCGTTTCTCAACCATCGATACACGGTCCCCAGTAGTCGAAGAATGGGTTTAACCGAGTCCCTAACCTTAAGGAAAGAGTAGACGATGACCGGTTTTCAGTAGGCGACACTCTTATCTTCCGTTTCAAAGAATTAGTTTGAGAAAGGCGTTGCACATGGTGGAGAAGGGGGTTTCCTCTGGAGACAGCGACCTAGCTTTCGATAATAAGACCGTTAGGGTTGTAGCCGTCAAGGATATGTCTGAAGTGAAGCTTACAGGTATCACTGTTGGTCCCTACGAGGAGGGTAGGGAGTATGAGGAGAAGCGTTGGGTAGCCAACGAGTTGGTTAAAGCCGGTATTGCACGGTTTAAGGCAGATGAGAAACTAGACTTCAACGGGCTTAACAAGGTTCATTGGACGGAGATCCATATTCTTCAGTCTGGTAGGCAGTTCTCCGTTGTACCGCAGGATTTCTACCCGAAGCTTCAACGTTACCTCGTCGATTTGAAGAGGAGGGTGGCGAAGGAACCGGGTGAACTGGAGCGATATAATAAATCGTTGAAGCTGGCGAGGGACATTATAGATTACAGGTCTAGGAAGGTTGTGACCTTAGCCTCCTCGCCCATCGTGGGAAATGACATTCTCCAACCGTTAACCACGGAGGAGCGAAGCCTTTATGACAGGCTTCGCGACGTTATTTCAACGTGGCGTTCAACCCTCCTAATCCTAGGCGAGGAGGGTGAGTAAACATGGTTGAAACCTCTTTAACAGACATCGAGGAGAGATTCCAAGACTTCCTTAAATCCTTTAGCACCGAGGACGGCGAGTATAAGTACCGTCTCTCACTCACGCAATTGGCGAACACGCGGCTTAAAGCTTTAACCGTGGACTTCAACGACGTTATATCCTTCGACGATGCTATGGCAAAGACGCTCCTCGATGAACCAGACCAAAGCATCGGCTTAGTAGACAGATCCGCTTACACGCAGCTTAAGATTCAGGCTCCTGAGTACGCTGAGGAGGTTAAATCTATCCATGTACGTTTCAGAGGTCTGCCTGACACCCATAAGGTTTCCCTAAGAACCTTAGGCTCACAGCATGTTAGAAGACTCGTCCGGGTGGACGGTATCCTCGTGAGGGCTACCCCAGTGAAGCCCCTGCTCACGGTTGGAGCGTTTAAATGCCGTAGATGCGGTGCTGTCACCTTCATGCCTCAGGAGGGGGTTTTCATGGCTGAGCCCACCCGCTGCTCGGGACCCACGTGTAAACGGATCGGACCCTTCGACCTAGTTGAATCTGAGTCTACCTTCGTGAACTATCAGGAAGTGAGGCTTCAGGAGAAGCCTGAAGACCTCCCACCTGGACAGCTCCCCCGATGGCTTGACGTAAATCTTACAGAGGACCTCGTCGACGTAGCCCGCCCAGGAGACCACGCATCCATAACGGGAATCGTGAGGGCGGAGCAGGAAGTCCTCGCTAGGAAGGGGAAGATGCGGACGTTCTCCATGCTCATCGAAGCCAACCATGTGGATGTGGCTGGGAAGGAAGCTGAGGTTGTTGAAATATCGGAGGAAGAGGAGGAGGAGATCAAGGATATCGCTAAGGACCCATGGGTTTACAGCCGCGTCGCCAGGTCCATAGCCCCATCAATCTTCGGCCTCGACGACATTAAGGAATCCATCATGTACCTCCTCTTCGGAGGCGTCCGCTTAATCACCCCAGATGGGATACAGGTGAGGGGTGACATCAACCTCCTCCTCATAGGAGACCCGGGCACAGGGAAATCCCAGCTTCTCCAGTACATTCATCGAATCGCACCGAGGGGGCTTTACACTCACGGGAGGGGAACCACCGCCGCCGGCTTGACGGCTGCTGTTATCAGGGAGAGGATGGGCGGCATGTCCCTTGAAGCCGGAGCCCTCGTCCTATCCGATAGGGGTGTCTGCGCCATCGATGAGATCGATAAGATGAAGCCTGAGGACAGGGTTTCCGTGCATGAAGCCATGGAGCAGCAGACCGTGTCTGTGGCGAAGGGAGGTATTGTGGCAACCCTTAACGCACGGGCTTCGGTTCTAGCCGCAGCCAACCCCGCCCTCGGTAGATACGACCCGTACAGAAACGTTACAGAGAACATTAACCTCCCCGTTACCATCCTCTCAAGGTTCGACCTTATCTTTGTCCTCAGGGATCAGCCTGACAAGGACTTAGACATGAAGATGGCTGAGCACGTGCTCACACTACATAAGATGGAGGCTGCGCCAGTGCAGCCCGTCATCGGACCCCTGCTTCTAAAGAAGTATGTAAGCTATGCAAAGCGTTTGAAACCCGTTCTGAATGATGAGGCGAAGCAAAGGGTTCAAGACTTCTACCTGAAGATGCGTTCAACCTCAGAGAAAGCTACTGAGTCTCCTGTGGCGATAACCGTGCGCCAGCTTGAATCCGTGATAAGATTAGCTGAGGCACGGGCTAAGGCATCCTTAAGGGAGGAGGTTACAGCTGAGGACGCTGAGGCAGCGATAAGGTTGATGATGAAGTCCCTTGGACAGGTAGGCATCGACCTTACCTCGGGAGCCCCTGACATCGACACCATCATGACGGGTAAACCTAAGGGTGTGAGGGATAAGCTTCACGCCATCATTTCCGTTATCCTGAACCTTGAGAAGGAGTTTGGAGCCGCTAAGGAGGAGGACGTGTACGATACGCTCAAGAAGGAATACGACATTGAAAGGGCTGAGGCTACCGCGCTTCTCAACCAGCTTAAGAGGGATGGAACCCTCTACGCTCCCCGCGATGGGTACGTTAAGAAAACCTAGGGTTCGATGTGGAAGAATAGGGCTTGAAGGTTGAAGAACTCCCCGTACCTGAAACCTTAAAACGGGCTGTAACGGAATCCGGGGTTGTTGACCTATACCCACCCCAGGAAGACGCCTTCGAGAAAACCCAGGTCTTAGAGGGACGGAACCTTGTCCTAGCAAGCCCAACAGCCAGCGGGAAAACCCTCGTCGCCGAAGTCTGCGCCCTCAAACACGTCTTAGAGGGCAAGGGTAAGGTTCTCTACCTTACCCCTCTAAGGGCTCTAGCCTCTGAGAAGTACCTTGAGTTCCAAAAATACTCAAGGCTTACGAAAGCCGGTGGGGAGAAGGTTAGAATCGGGATAAGCACCGGTGACTTAGACTCCTCAGACCCTTGGCTTGCACGCTACGATATCATAATTTCAACGAATGAAAAAACCGATTCTCTTCTAAGGCATAGGACTCCATGGATCAACACGGTTTCCTTAATCATAGCCGATGAAATCCACTTCATAAATGACGCTGAGCGGGGGCCAACCCTGGAGGTTGTTCTCGCAAGGCTCATGCAGGTTAACCCTAAGCTACAGGTTCTCGCCCTCAGCGCCACGATAAGGAACGCTGAGGAGATCGCTTCATGGCTTAACGCAGACTATGTGACGCGGGATTGGAGGCCTGTGAAGCTCCGCGAAGGCGTGTACCTCCACGGGGAAGTGAAGTTCAACGATGGACACGCGTACAGGGTTGAGGAAACCTACAGAAACCCGGCTTTAAACCTGGCTCTAAACACTGTTAAGCAAGGTGGGCAGGCGCTTATCTTCACGGGAACGAGGAAGGAGGCAGTTGACACGGCTAAAAGCCTCACCTCCATCATGAAACAGGCCACTGCTAAAGAGGCTAGACGGAGGCTGGAAAAGGTTGCGGAGAGAATTATGGCGGCGGGTGAGAAGACGCGGCTCAGCGAACAGCTTTCAAAGCTTGTTGAAAACGGTGTTGCCTACCACCATGCCGGACTAAGCGGGGTACACCGTGGAATCCTCGAAGAAAGCTTCCGAGGAGGGCTCGTTAAGGTGCTCGCAGCCACTCCAACCTTAGCCGCAGGCGTGAACCTCCCCGCACGCGTTGTGATCATCAACAGCTATGAACGCTATGAACCCGGTTACGGAAGGTACCCAATACCGATCCTGGAGTATAAGCAGATGAGCGGCAGAGCTGGTCGACCGAAATACGATAAGGTCGGTGAAGCCGTGCTCCTCGCCCGTACGGAGGATGAGGAAGAGTACCTGATGGAGAGCTACGTCAACGCTCAACCTGAAAGGCTATGGTCGAAGCTCGGAGTTGAACGGGTTCTCCGCTCACATGTCTTAGCCACCGTGGCTTCGGGCTTCGCCCAATCAGAGCAAGGGGTCTTCGATTTCTTCGATAAAACCCTTTACGCGTTCCAATACGACCCCGTGAACATAAGACCGGTGATCTCGAAAGTTCTCCAGTTCCTCCACGGTGAAAACATGGTTGAAAGCGACGGTAGGTACATCAACGCCACGAAGTTTGGGAAGCGGGTTTCAGAGCTTTACATAGACCCAATCTCAGCGGTTACCATCCGTGACTGCCTCTACAGAGGGGCTGAAACGGTTACAGACCTCAGTTTCCTCCACCTCATCTGCCACACACCGGATGTGGCTCCGCAGCCATACCCGAGGAGGAAGGAGATGGCTGAACTTGAAACCTATACTGAAGCCCACAGGTCTGAGTTCATGGTCGCCGTACCCACGGAGTTAATGGACCTTCTTGAGTATGAGACTTTTATCAGGGAGGTGAAGTGTGCAAGGGTTTTAGAAGCCTGGATCAACGAGGTTACGGAAGACGGCATCATCGAGAGGTTCAGCGTTGAACCAGGCGACCTTTTCCGGTTGTTGGAAGCGGCGAGGTGGCTCATATACGCCACCTATGAACTCGCGGTGTTATTCGGGCATAAGGATTACAGGCTTAGAATCAGCCAGCTTGAGGAAAGGGTTAAGCTCGGGGTTAAACCTGAACTCCTACCCTTAACGCGGCTTGAAGGCATAGGAAGGGTTAGAGGTAGGTCCCTATTCAACGCAGGCTATAAAACGGTAGAGGACTTGAAGAAGGCGTCCGTAACGGAGCTCGTTGAGGTACCCCTCGTCGGCGCCCAAGTGGCTAAAAAGATCAAGGACCAGGTTGGGGGAAAGCTGAGTGAGGAGGAAGCTGCGAAGCTGCGCAAGGGATATGAAAGGGAACAGAGGCTCATCACAGAGTACAAGCCTTAACGTATCGAGGTGCACTTCCTAGGAATCAGGCGTACACCCTTCAACTATGGAAAAGGAGAAATACCGTTTAGGGAATCATCCTCTGTAACGTGGTTACGATGTTCAGGTTTGAGCGGGAACAGCTGATTTACGGAATCCACAACGTTAGGGTCGGGGGGCAACCAGGGCAGCTCCCGCCCGTGATGGTCGGAAGCATATTCTACAGCGGACATAAAGTCGTTGAGGATGAGCGGGTAGGCCTCTTCGATAGGAAAAGAGCTGAGGAGCTGCTTCGGCTGGAGGAGGAATACTCACGGACAACGGGTTTACCTCGGATCATCGATGTGGTAGGCAACTACTCAACAGCCCTCGTAAAGTACATCGACTTCGTAGCCGACGTTGTGGAGGACCCATTCCTCCTAGACGGTATAACGGCGCAGGTTAGAATAGAGGCCTTGAAGCACGTGAAGGAAGTGGGCTTAGCACGTAGGGTTGTCTACAACTCAATAGCCGCAACCTACGAAGCCGCTGAGGTTGAAGCCTTAAAGGACTCAGGTGTAAAAACAGCCGTCCTGCAGGTCCTCAACATGAGGAACCCCACCGTTCAGGGAAGGCTTGAGGTTTTAAGAGACACAGGTCGGGGAAGGGGGCTCATCAGCGTAGCCAAGGAGGCTGGGGTGGATCAATTACTCGTGGACACCTCGGTCTTAGATACAGCGGACATCGGGGTTGCGAGTCAAACGATATATGAGGTGAAGAGGGAGACCGGGCTTCCGAGTGGATGTGGACCCGCAAACGCTATGTCACCGTGGAAGCAGCTGAGGAAGTTTGAACCGGAGGTCCTCAGAAGCTGCGATGTGGTGTCCCAAGCCTTCCCGCTGACTATGGGCGCCAACTTCATCCTCTACGGACCCGTGTCGAACGCGAGGCACGTATACCCAGCCTGCGCCCTTGTAGCCGCCTACATCGCTTACTCCATGCGTTTCCAGGGTGTCAGACCTTTAACCCAGGAGCATCCATTGTTCAAAGTGATCCGTTAAACTTTCCCATTCTTTAGATCTATGTTGGTGAAGCTACGTTGATCCTAACCGTCGGTTCAGCACGTGTTAAGGTTGATGAAGCGCGGTTTGAAGGCTATCTTTCAAAGCTCTACGGAGGATCCGCCAAGCTGCTGGAAATTAAGAAGCTGGGTGAGGGCTTCCACAACGCCGGTTTCCTCGTAACCTTCAAGGTTGGGGATGAGAACAGGGTTAAACGCCTCGTCATGAGGGTTGTGAGGGGTGACACGGGGTGGGGACACGATTACCTAGGGGACAGAGCCTCCGTACTCCTTCTCCAACATAGGCTTTACAACTCAGCCCCAGCGGGTACGTGTTGCCGCTCCATAGACGTCGCGGGTATACTCGGAAGCGGGGAGGTTGTATCCATCGGGGATACCCAGGAGTTCTTCAACCTCGTAGAAGAGGTGACTGAAGCCGATGGGAAACCCTATGTTGACGACCTCTTCGCCGTGGCTCAGCGTGGAAGCCTAACGGACAGGGATCGAAGGCGCTGTCTTAAAGCCGCTGACTACCTTACAGCCCTTCACAGAGTTAAGGCTAGGAACGACGTCCTCTACCGAAGACACATCCGGGACCTTATAGGGCACGGTGAAATGATCATGGGCGTCATCGATTCATACCCAGACCCACAAACCTTAAGCTGGGTTACTCGGGAGGAGCTGGCTATGATCGAGGTGAAAGCTGTAGAGTGGCGGAACCGGGTTAAATACCTAACCCACCGCCTCTCACGCATCCACGGCGACTTCCACCCCTTCGGCAACATCAGGTTTAGGGAAGACGACGCGTTGATGGCTTTAGACCTTTCAAGGGAAGAGTTCGGTGAACCAGCCGACGATGTAGCCACGCTGGCCATGAACTACATCTTCATAAGCCTATGGCATTTCAACGACCTCATCGAACCCTTCGAGGAACTCCTCAACCTCTTCTTCCACAGGTACCTGGACATGACAGGTGATAAAGAAATCTTACGGGTAATCGCGCCCTTCTACGCCTTCAGAGGCCTCGTCGTCATACATCCCCTCTACTACCCAGTAATGGAAAACGAGAAGCGTAGAAAGGTGTTAAACTTTATCAACAACGTCCTCGACGCGGATGCGTTTAACCCAGATGTTGTAAAGGAATACATCATGACGCCACAGGGCTAGCGTTCAACCTGAGGGAAAGCCCCGTATTCATTCGAGGAGAAAAATGGGGTATAAGGCTTACAGTGTAAAAGCATATTTATCGGCTTCAGGGATATGATAAGTGTGTAACTTCTATGGGTGGAAAATCTAAAGCAATCGATGTTAGCAACCGAAGGCAGATGTTCATCGACCATCGTTTCATCGCCCGCTGTGATGGAGTTGAGCTTCACGTCAACCCTCCGATGCTGCACGGGCCGGTCGTCACGGCTGAGCGGCCTTGGGAAGCAGGTTGGATGCACTACGCTTGCCTCGTGCAAGAGAGCAACGCATTGAAGCTTTGGTACGGCTGCCATCCACCAAGCGAAGACGGCGAATTAGGACCTGAGTACTTCTGTTATGCTACGAGCGGCGACGGTGTCGAATGGGAACGTCCAAGCCTCGGGCTCGTGGAGTACATGGGCTCAAAGGATAACAACATCCTACCCCTGTCTGGGAGCATGGTGTTCATAGACCCGAAAGCTCCTCCACATCAACGCTTCAAGATGCTCCGCTGTAAGACGTCTGAAGACTTGGAGCAAGCCGGTCTCTACATCGCATACTCAGCAGACGGTATTCATTGGAAGGAGCATCCTCAACGTGTACTACCCCACCTACCCGACACACAGAATCAGGTCTTCTACGACTCACACCTCGGGAAGTACGTAGCCTACCTACGCTCTTGGGCGCCGTTGCGGAAGGTGGTACGCGCCCAGATGGACGATGTTCTCCAACCTTGGCCCTACGACCAATCCTTCAAGCCGGTGAAGCCCTGGGGTGAAAAATACCCGCCTGTACCCACCCACGAGCTTCCAACGGCCATCAGCTACGACCAACTGGACCCGCCGGAGACGGACATCTACACGCCTGCAGTAAGCGTCTATCCATGGGCTCAAGATGTCTACCTGGCCTTCCCGAGCATCTACTGCCACTTCCCAGACCCACCGAAGGGAAGATGGAGGAACGACGGGTTGCTCGAGATCCAGCTGGCTGTAAGCCGCGATGGCATGAGCTTCGAGAGACCGGATCGGAGGCGAGCATACATCCCACTGGGTCTACGAGGTGAGCCGCAAGGCGGCTCGTTGTATATGGTGCCGGGCTTGGCAAGGATGGGCGACGAGGTTTACCACTACTACGTGGCCTACGCTCACAGCCACGGTGAGTACGTGGGTTTCAGGGAGCTCCGAGGCATTGGAGCCATCTACCTCGCAGTCCAGCGTCTAGACGGTTTCATAAGCGCCGACGCAGCTTACACGGGCGGTTGGCTGGAAACTCCGCCGATCATCTTCTCCGGCTGCAGGCTTGAGTTAAACCTAGACTGCGGTGCCACAGGTCATACCCTGGTCGAACTCCTAGACGCGGGTTGCACACCGATCGAGGGTTTCACCGCTGAAGAGACCGACCCCATCCGTGGAAACCACCTTCACTACACCGTCACTTGGCAGGGTAGGAACGATGTCTCAAGACTCGCCGGTCGAGTTATCCGTCTCAGGTTTACGATGCGGAATGCTAAACTTTACGCTTTCCAGTTTCTCCCGTAGCTTCCCGCTGCCTCTTAAGGTCCTCAGCAGCATTGAGCGCACTTCTGTTCAAAGGATGAATTTGATAACCTAAGACGCACGGCATACCACGGCATTTCGTTTAGAGAGTTGAACTCGTATTACGTGTGACCAGGCTTTGACGGTGAATTGAAGAAGGGTGGGGAAAGTAATGATGCCATAGGTCAGTTTATCCAAAGGTTGCTTATGGTGTACAGGATGTCAGGGTTTCCGATAACCTTATAGTTACATGGACGCATCAGCTTAAGTAAACCTTTTAGTAAATGAAAGCGGGGATTCGACGTGGTAAGCGTTTTATCGGTCGGGATCATTGGTTGCGGCGGCATCGCTACTGCCCACGCTGAGGCGTGGTCACGTTTCCCAGAAGCCAAGGTTGCGGCTGTATCCGATGTGGTTGAGGAGAGGGCTAGGGCTTTAGCCAGTAAGTGCCAGAGCCTGAAAGGTTTCCAGCCGGATGTCTACGTGGATTACGTGAAGCTCTTGGAGTGTAGAGACATCGATGTCATAAGCGTCTGTTTACCTCATTACCTCCACGCCCCGGTTACCGTGGAGGCGGCTAAGGCTGGGAAGCATGTGCTCTGCGAGAAGCCTATGGCGGTAAGCCTGAGGCAGGCAGATGATATGATTTCAACGTGTAGGCGAAACGGCGTGAAGCTGGGCATCGTTTTCCAAAGCAGGTTCAGCCCTGATACGAAGAAGGTTAAACGGGCTATGGACACACAGGAACTCGGTAGACCCGTTCTCGCAGATGCCTGGGTGAAGTGGTTTAGAAGCGATAAGGACTACTTCCACAGAGACGCTGTGGCTGAGTCGTGGAGAGGGAAGTGGGACACCGAGGGCGGAGCCGTCTTAATCAATCAAGCCATCCACACGATCGATCTACTTCAGTGGTTTATGGGTCCTGTGAAGCGTTTAACCGGCTTCTACGCCACTTTAACCCATAGGATCGAGGCTGAAGATGTAGCTGCCGCGGTGCTAATGTTTAGAAGCGGTGCCCTAGGGGTTATCGAAGGCAGCCTCTGCACTCAGCCTAACGAGGCTCAGGTGACGCAGATGCAGATACATGGGGAAAGGGGAACGATCGCGCTGAAGGGGGATAACATAGCGTTTTGGAAAACAGTCAACGAATCCGCTGCCATTCAAGCTCCAACCGTTGAGCAGGTTACTCCTCCGCCACCCGTACCTCCTCCAATGGGGCATCAAGCGGTTGTAAGAGATTTCCTAGACGCCGTTCTTCAAGGGGGAGATCCCTCCATCCCAGGGGAAGAGGGTCGTAAATCCCTGGAGATCGTTCTCGCGGTGTACAAAGCCTTTAGGACGAACTCCGTCGTTACTTTTCCATTGGAGGAGTAAGCGGGCTGATGGAGGGCTGGGCTGTATGGGTTACTGGGCTTCCCTCGAGCGGTAAATCCGTGATCACGCGGCTTCTCTTAGAACGGCTTAAGGAGCTTGGGGTTTGGGCTCAGGTCTTAGAGTCTGATGAACTCCGCAAGGTTATCACACCCCTTCCCAACTACTCGGAGGAAGAGCGGGACTACTTCTACACCGTGATGGTTTACGTAGGTAAGCTTCTAACCCAGAACGGTGTTAACGTCATCTTCGACGCCACGGCTAATAGGAGGAGGTACAGGGAAGCGGCGCGTAGTGAAATCCCTAGGTTTATCGAGGTCTACGTAAAGTGTTCCCTAGAGGTTTGCATGAAACGGGATGTGAAAGGGATCTATAGGAAGGCGCTGCGAGGGGACGCATCGAACGTTCCAGGGGTACAGTCTTTGTATGAGGAACCTTTGAACCCAGAGGCCGTTGTGGAATCCGATATGCTTTCCCCTGAGGAGTGCACGCGGCGGGTCCTTGAGGTGTTAACTAGATACGGCTTCATTAAAGGTGGGTGAAGCCGCGCTTCAAGCTTCTACCTGAGCGATTACCCCTCGACGCTCGGGGACTCAGAAATCATCTCCGGTAACGCCTTAGTTACGTCGACGAATTCATCGCATTGAGATTTAAGCCAACGCCCCGTGGCTTCAGGGAAGAACATGACTATAACTGTTTTCCCATGGGTCTTAAACTTCTTAACTAAGGGGATGTAGTTATTATCTCCTGCGATGAGGACGAGGATTCCGAAGTCAACTTGGAAGAGGACCTCCATACCCTCGGCTACAAGGCTTGTGTGAACGTCTAGGTTCACGGTTCTAACGGCTGGCATACCTATGGATTCAAGGAACTCATCGAACTTAGGAGCCCCAGGGATACCAATGTGTATGAAGTACCTACCAACCTTAATTCTACCAACGTTAGCTACAACCCAGTCCCTCAGCATCTCAAGGTCTAACTCCCTCTTACCAAAGAGGTTAACCCAGCTTTGATAGAGGTTCTGCCCATCAACTAAAACAACAACGTTTTCAACCCTTTGATTACGCTTTACGAAACTCAGATCGACACACCTCCACTTCTCTAACCCTGCATAGAGTAAGGGGAGTGAAGTAACTTAAGCTTTTAACCACCGGGGTAAGCCGGGAAGGTAGATGCCGGGTGGATGCGTTTACTTAAGCCGCATTCTTTATTGATGCCTACCGCAGAGATGAGAAATACACCAAATACCCAGGCACATACATTCTTCCCACGATGACTCTTACATAGCCTTGAAAGATGCTGAAATATTCAGGCTTTTAACAGCTGACTGAGAACTCCACATGAGGTTTAAGATTAAGCTGAATTACTATTTTCTCCACGTGCGTATCTATTCGAATAAACGCTAAACTTGAGTAGGCTGTGGACATGACATAAAGCCCGGAGTTCCTAGAAGTAGGTATTAAACAGGGGGAACGGTGGTAAACGATACGCGATATTTAAGAAGGAGTTTATGGTTAAGTATTGAGCTAGACCTGCGTTGTCACACGTTGTTAGCGTCGTTGAGAAGGAAGCCATCCCGGAAGAGCCTATAATCATCGCCGGACTCCCGGATATCGGATTAGTAGGTGTCATCGCGGCTGTGCACATCGCGTCTTCATTAAACATGAAAGATGTGGGAAGCGTGGAGTCCGACCTGCTACCTCCTCTCGTTGTCCTATACAACGGTCTTCCAAAGCCTCCAGTCAGGATTCTCAGCTCCGGGAAACTGGTCGTGATCCTCTCCGAGACAGCGATCCCAGCGTCAGCGGTTTACAAGGTCGCACACGCCATCGTTCAGTGGGCTCTTGAGAAGAAGGCGAAGCTCCTCGTTTCCATAGGAGGTGTCGCTGTTGAGGATAGACATAGCATCGATAAACCCAAAGTCTTCGCCTCGGCATCAGATGAGGCTACACTCGACACCGTTAAGGGGAAGGGTGTAGAGCCTTTGGATAAGGGTTACATAGTCGGTCCATACGCTTTAATCCTACGGTATTCAGCGATGCAGAATATCCCAGCGATATCCCTCTTGGCGGAGGCATTCTTCAACTATCCGGACCCTGAAGCCGCAGCCTCAGCCATCACTGAGCTTAACAAGATCCTAGACCTGAACGTGGATGTTTCTAAGCTGAGGGAGAAAGGTGAGGAGATAAGGTTGGCTTCGAAGGACATCATGCGGAGGACGCAGCTTGAGATGGCGAAGATGCGGAAGTCGCAGGAATACGATGTGCCTCCTCTTCATGTGTAGGAGGGAAAGATATGAGTAGTGAAAGGAGAAGAAGGTCCATCTTCGAGATGTTCGACGAGTACTTCGAACGGGTGGAAGCCCTCGTTGAACATCAGGTTGAAGCTTTAATGGAGCGTCCAAGCTGGAGACCCGTTTCATCCACCATAGAACCCCTTACGAACATCTTCATCGAAGCCACTGAGGTTGTGGTAACCGCTGACATCCCGTGCACGGACCCAAGGAAGACGCGGGTCAACTTCATCGACGAAGACACATTAGAGGTGACAGCCCCGCTTCAACGATGCGTAAAATACGGGGACTTCAGGGTTAGGCACCGGAGGGGTGAATTCAGACAGTTCCATACACGGTTTAAAGTCCCCGTGCCCGTGGAAAAGCATGAAGCAAAGATAACGTGTAAACGAGGCGTACTGGAGGTCCGTATCCCGAGGAAACTCGGCGTTCCAACAGCCATCGAATAGAAAGCCCACCTCCCTCTTCCTATTTCCTAAACCGTCTGAAATGCTCCCAGCCCTTAGCCTCAACCTCCTCGAACACGCCGTCCGGCTGTTTTAGGAGAACGCCCTTCCTCCCCGTAACGTAACCTATCCGATGTAGGTCCCCGCCTGCGCGCTTCACCGCCTCAAGGGCTTCACGCCACTTTTCAGGCTTCACGGCGAGAAGTAACTCAAACTCCTCTCCACCCTCATATAAGGCGAGGTTCATAGGATCTAATCCATGGTGTTCACTGAAGCTTAGAACTTGGCTTGACAGCGGGACATCGGTGACAACCATTCCCACCCCGCTGGCTTCAGAGAACTGGTGAAGCGAAACGGCTAAGCCGTCGCTAATGTCCATTCCACCGCTGACAGCTCCTACATCAGCTAGGGCTAAGCCCTCCCTCAACCTTGCCCTAGGCATGTAAACCGCGTTTAAAACGTTTACCCTAACCGCCTCATCGGGTGCCTCGAATCCAAAGAGTATGATCTTAAAGCCTACAGCGGTTAAACCCATGGGACCTGTCACGGCCAGGACATCCCCAGGCCTAGCCCCAGTTCTCTTGATCAACCTGTCTTTCATAGTTAAACCTAAGGCTGTGCCCGCTATGGTTAACTCCGTGGTTTCACCGAGGTCCCCTCCAAGAACATAGGTTTCATACTCCCGTGCCCCCATGTTCAACCCGACAGCCAGATCCAGGATGGCTTCCTCTTGAAGGTTTGATGGGAGACCCCATGAGAAGAGGAGTCCTAAGGGTTTGGCTCCCTTCGCTGCGAGGTCTGATACATTGGCTACTACGACCTTCCTAGCTGCCTGCCTGTAACTCATGCCGGGCGGCATATCGGTTCCAGCCGCGAACATATCTGTATGCGCCACGAGAACCTGGCCTCCCGCTGTCTCCTTAGCCACGGCATCGTCTAAACCAAGCCCTAGAAGCTCCTCTGGGTCTCTCTCTAACCTGTCGATGATGAGCTTGATAGCCTTACGCTCGCCCAGTGTATTAACGGTGGACAAGGGATTCAAACCCCTGATGCTGTAAATACGTGTTTCTCCTTAAAGGCTTGCTCAGGTAAAGGCTCAGTAGCTTATCGATGTCAGGGATTTTAAGACAACTCTTAAGAATAGATTAGGTATACAATGGGAGAGGAGGGTTGTTTACGCCTTTCTATACCGGCGGTCAGATCATCGCGGAGCACCTCGTTAAGGAAGGGGTGCCCTACGTTGTAGGCATCCCTGGGCATGGTAACCTAGGTCTCGTTGACGCGTTTAAGGAGAAGGCGGATTCCCTAAAGATGATTCAGGTAAGGCATGAGCAGTCAGCCTGCCATTTAGCCGATGGGTTTTACCGGGTTTCCGGTAAACCGCTTTTAGTCTTCACCTCCATCGGTCCCGGAGCGGCGAACACGGTTATTGGGCTGGGCACAGCCTTCGTTGATTCCACAGCCATGGTAGTCGTCACAGGGGAAACTCACACCTACAGCTTTGGAACAGGGGTTTTGCAGGAGCTTGAACGCCACCACTGGGCGGATTTCCTAAGCGTGGTTAGACCCGTGGTTAAGAGGACGTGGCTCGTGACTAGGGTCGACCAGGTTCCAAGGGTGATAAGCGAAGCCTTCAGGGTCTCCCTAACCGGTAGACCAGGTCCAGTTCACATCGCCTTGCCCATGGACATCCAAGCTGATTCAGCTGATGTTGAAATCCCGGAGCCTCTAATCGCTCAAGGTATAGGTAGGGTAAGGGGTGACCCAGCGGGGATAAAGAAAGCAGCCGAGCTCCTCATCAAAGCTGAGAGACCACTCATACTCGCTGGAGGAGGCGTTATCACCTCACAGGCTTCCTTGGAGCTCATCGAGCTAGCGGAGTTTCTAGGCGTCCCTGTTATCACAACCCTTATGGGGAAAGGCGCCGTACCTGAAGACCACCACCTATGCGCTTTCTACGCGGGTTCTAAGGGTTCAACCGTCGGAAACAAAATGGCAACTGAAGCCGATGTGCTGCTAGCTGTTGGCTGCCGCTTCGCCGACCTAAGCTGCAGCTCATACAAACCCGGGATATCCTTTAGAATCCCGCCTACAAAGCTGATACACATAGACATAGATCAGAGGGAGATCGGGAAAAACTACCCCGCAGCCATAGGGATCGTTGGAGATGCGAAGGCTGTGCTTCAAGACCTCATCACCGTTGTAAAGGCATTAACGCGTAAACGCAGGTATCAGGAATCCGCGTACTTCAAGGAGTTACAAAAGTTGAAAACCCAGTGGATAGCGCTTCTGGAAGGACTTAGAGCCTCTGATAGAATCCCTATGCCCGTGTCCCGTTTTCTTAAAGAGCTACGTGTCTTCCTCAACCGCGAAGCCGTCGTCGTAGGTGCAGCGGGTCATGCGCAGGCACAGTTGTTCCAGGAATTCCCCGTTTACGAGCCTAGAACCCACGTAAGCTCAGGGGGCTTCTCAACCATGGGCTGGAGTGTCCCCGCAGCCATCGGTGTGAAGCTGGCTTCACCTGAGAGGCAGGTAGTCGCTGTCTGCGGCGACGGTGATTTCCAGATGGGCTGTAAAGAGCTTGCTACCGCTGCGCAGTACGACGTGCCCGTGGTCTTCTGCGTCCTAAACAACCTCGGGTGGTTAAGCATCAGAGACCTGCAGATCAGCGTGTACGGTAAAGGAAGGGCTTACGCCACAGAGTTCATACGGGAGAAAACCGGTGAAAGGTACAGCCCCGACTTCGTGAAGCTCGCTGAGGCTTACGGATGCTACGCTGAACACGTTGAGAAACCAGATGATGTGAAGAACGCCTTAGGAAACGCTTTCAAAGCAGGTAAACCCGCGGTACTTGAGGTTATGACCGCGTATGAGCATCCCTACTCCGAGGGAGCCACCACTGGGTGGTGGGATGTACCCATACCAACCTACTTAAGGAGGGGTTAAGGGAGCGTACTGCCCCCTCGATCTACGCGAAACAATACCTTGCCTCTGCTCTTTCCGTAACCTAGGCAATCCTTCAGTCAGCTTTGTCTATCATCCACCGGCCTCAGGTTGGATGAGCGTATACGTTGTTTCTCCAACCCCAAGTTTCTCACAGGCTTTAAGAAGCTGTCTCCAATCAACGTTCGGTAAGGCGGCTTTAAGCTTATCCACGCCGGGGTTCAGGGCGCCTACCTCCTCAGCCTTCGACCCTGGAATACCTGGGGCTTGATTTACGAGTTCTGCTGAGGCTTGGTCGATGGCTACGGGGTCTTTGGAGCCGAGGATACCGATATCCGGTACAATCGGGATGTCAGACCATCCCTGTTGCAGGTGTTCACAGTCGCATAGCCAGTCAACTTCGAGGAGGAAGTTGAGGAAGAGAACCTTATCCCTTCCTACGACGTTGAGGACGGCTGATGCTAGGTCCGCTATACGTAGCTGAACCTCCAAGGGGTCCTGCTGCCTCTCCGTCTTCACAGCCTTCCTACCGCACTTAGTTATGCAGGCTTTACAACCGATGCAGGTTTCAGGCTCTATGTAGGCTTTACCATCCTTAACCTGGATGGCGTTAACAGGGCAAACCTCTAAACACGCTTGGCAGTCATCGCAGATACTCGATTCAACCCTGGGTTTGGCGATGTAATGCATGAGGTACTTACTCTCCTTCCCAGCGAACCCGACTGCCAGGTTCTTCACGGCTCCTCCAAGCCCAGCGATGGCGTGACCTTTAAAATGCGTTAACGTTAACACCGCATCAGCCTCTTTAAGGATGTTTGCAAGAGCTACCTTCGTGAACCTATGCCCTTGAACCTCGCTGTGAAAGAACTCTGTACCCAGCGCCCCGTCTGCTATGATGATCGGTGCGTTCACGGTTTCCGCGGTGTAGCCGTGCATCGCCGCAACCTTCAGATATTTCTCAGCGGTTCCCCTAGGGTCGAGAAGCCCAAGACCGGTTGTGTCGGTTACGATAGGTTCAGCGCCAAGCTCCCTTACCCTATCCGCAACCCTTCTAACATAGAAGGACCTTAGATAACGCGTGCATAAAGGTGCACCCATGTGACACTTGATGAGCACCCTGTCACCCGGTGAAACAAGATCTTCGACACCCGCTGCGTCAAGTATCTTACTAAGCTTTTCAACGAGGCTCTGTTGGCTCTTCCGCGCCCTTGCATCCATCATATAAACAACTGACATCCACGAAAACTCCTAAGCCCAGTTTGGAAACCTTCTATAAGGTGATAAATGCGGGATTTAATCCTTTTTCCAAAACCTTTCAAGAATGGGATACGGTATATTTCCAGAAGGTTATAAAGATCCTAAAATCCATGGTGCATGCCTGATTCTATAGCACGCTCAATCCTTAACTCCTATGACTTACGCGATGGAGTGGTAGATACACATGGCTTTTAACGATGTCTCCGTATTCCGCGTAGACCTCGGTTAGCGTAGGCAGCGTAAGTTATTTATTCCCTATCGATGGCTAAGCTTAAGGCGATGCAGTAATGAAGGTTTGTGTCATCACAGATGAGGTTAGCTCAGACCCGGAAACCGCCATCGAGCTTGCGCTTGAATGGGGGATTCACCACTTTGAAATAAGGGGACTCTGGGGTAAAAGGTTTCCAGACATCGAGCCCTTCCAGCGTAAGCATCTAAATGAGATACTAAATCAATATAACGTTGACGTTGCAGCCGTTTCACCTGGCCTCTTCAAAGTCGATGTTAAGGATGAAACCAGCATTGAACGTCACTTAACACATCGGCTTCCACAGTCTATCGGACTGGCGAAAAGCCTTGGAACCAACCTCATAGTCATCTTCGGCTTTGTTGGGGAAAAGGAGCTTTACAAGGCATGCTTCAACCGTAGCGTTAAGACCTTACGGAAGGCGGCTGACTACGCTGCAGGGGAAGATATGGTGCTCGCCTTGGAGAATGAGCCTATATGCCTCGCAGACACGGCGGAGAGAACTGTTAAACTCGTTGAGGCTGTGCAGCGGGAGAATCTCTTAGTTAACTGGGATCCATGCAACGCCTACTACGCAGGCGAACATCCCTTCCCTGAAGGATATTCCCATGCGCGAAACCTAACCGCTCATGTCCATTTGAAGGACTGCGTAACTGACAGGAATACGGGTGAGAGGACATACGTGCCTATAGGTAAGGGAGAGGTGGGTCTCCGTGAGCTGTTGGCAGGGCTTAAGGTAGACATCTACAGGGGTTTCATCTCCATTGAAACACACTTCACCCCGAAGGTTAAGGGAACACGGGAATGCTGGGAAGGGCTTCTCAAGCTTCTCGAAGAAGTAAATGAGAAACCTGAGTGAAGCGCTTTTAAACAAAGCGCCGTTGAGTATAATAAGTGGAGCATGTTCTGAAACCTAGGGGACCCCCCTCATCCTTCAAAGTCTCTTTCTTCAACCGTTCAGTCTTAGATAACAGCTATTTTCAAGGAGTTGCTTCTAAGGGTTCTAGGGCTATGACCTCGTATTCCCGGAGTGCTGGGAGGGTGAAGGTGATGCCTGAAGTGGTTTCTTCGACGTTGAGGTTCCTGTTCATCCACAGGGTTTTAGCATATCTTAAACCTGAGAAGCCTTGGAGGGTTACCTTGATGTCGTTCAGAGGTATGATGGACTCCATTGGGCGCGTCATCTCCGCTGTGAAGTTCACGAGGTGAACGAGAAGCCTACGCTTTTCACGTTGCTGTCTCAGGACGACCTCGACGCTGCTTGGGCTGTTCTCCAAGATGACGAGGGTTTTAGCCATCCAGTGGGCGGCGTTGGCTACGATCCTCCTGAAGTCAGGGTTATGGTAGCTGTAGTAGTGTTCAAAAAAGTTTCCAGCTATGTAAAGGCACTTACCATCACCATACGTATTGGCTAGGAGTGCAGGGTTCTTGGAGAGAGGCGGTAGCTTCACGTATCGGGAAGGCATCTTCTCATGATACATAGCCAGAACCTGAGCGGAGGTTGGGGCCACCTCTACGCCGTATATGGGGCAGGGGAGAAGGTTAGCGCTTAAACCCATAGTCACAGGATGCCCATCCGTTACAGTCATGTAGTCCATTCTCATAGGGCCGAAGGTGCCTCTGCCAATTTGTACGCCGAGAACATCGGTTAACCCAAACTCTGTGAGAAGGTCTCCGTACCCGTTGTAGCGTGAGGTTTCGAAGCTCGCGATGAGGTTGCCCCCAGCCTTAACATACTCTGTTATTGCCTTAACCCTAGTTTCAGGTATGCAGGCGCAGTTCGGGGCGACTAGGAGGTCGTATCTACCCAGGATGTCGGGTTTAAGGGCTTCCTCGTCTAGCACGGTGAAGGGTATATGGGACCTGACGAAGGCTTCATAGCATCCTAGGAAGCCCGTGTAGAAGTTTCCAGCAGCCTCCCTCTTTTCAAGCTTCTCCCCTTGAGGAGTGAAGTCTGTAACGGGTACCGTTGCCCTGTAATAGTCCGCGGACATACTTGACCAGAAGAGGGCTACCTTAGCTATAGGTATGGTTTCTTCAAAGTACTCCGCGTTCTTTAAGAGGAATGTGTTCATCTCCCCTGCGGCTAAGGCTCCCGGTCTATCCGCTGAGGTCAATGATATACCATACCACGGGTTGGCGCCGTTAGCCACGGAGTCCGCGTAGAGAAGCCTCGTCTCCGTAGCGGTGAGAATATACTCGTCCCATCCCTTGTTAGCACCGGCGATGAAGACCACTGTAGGCTTTCCACCAGCCTGAGTCTCGATGAGTTTAGCCGCCATCCCAGGCTTCCAAAGAGGCGCTGCCCTCAGATCGTAGTAGATGAATCCCCCCTCAGCTCCAAGGAGGTCTTGGTAAGGCATCAGCCTTCGGTTATCCCTGGCAGCGGGCCATGCCGGCCAGAGCCCTGTGCAGTTCATGTAGATGATGGCTTCAGGCTTCAACAGCTTCAGGGCTTTCTCCGCGTCTCTAAGGTACTCAGCGATGCTGTCGTAGCGGAAATCGATGAACTTCCTCCAAGCCGGGTTCTTCCAGTCCTCCACCCTGGGAAGTTCTAAGCCGTACCCACGTTTGAAGCCCTCTTGGCAGCTCTTGCAGTAGCAGGCTCCGGGGGCGACGATGGGTCCGTCTAGGAAGATCCCGTCGATGTCGTACGCTGCGAGGTCCTTAATACCTTGAAAAGACCATTCACGCCAACTGGAGTTTACGCATGGGGCGTTTCCAGAACCGTAGAGGTTGTCGATGATTTTTCCCCCAGCGTTCACCTGAAGCCATTCAGGGTGTTCCTTACCGAGGTCGAGGCTGAGCCAGTGCACGTTGTAGTAGATTAAGACCTTTATACCCCTTTTATGCGCTTCAGGTATGTATTCACCGATGAAATCCCTGGGAACCTCCTTAGCTATCCCAGTCTTGAAATAGAATATCCTTCTCTCCCCACCGTAAACCTGACTGCATGTTAAATGCTCAGCGTTGAAGCCTAGCCTCTTCTTGGTTTCAGCAACCTCCGCTGGGCTAAGTTCCAGAACCTCATCAGCACCGGGGAGTCCTAAGTCGGCTATAGTTAAGAGACCACGCCACCAAGGTTTAACCGGCATACTTCCAAACCAAGAGAGGCATTACAGCGGTTCTCAACTTAAGATTTACCGTTGAAGTAAAGTCCTGATTAGTAATGGATAAGGTTGTGATGCGGGTTATGTTAGAAGTTGATTAACGGAAATATTCTAAAACGTTTTAATGTGGTTATCGGAGTGGCTCATAGAACTTGGGTTACCATGAAGTAGCAGTGTGGATTAAAACCATTAGGTAATGTGTTGAAGCGATTTAGTTTAAAGAGTGGCTGGGTTACATCAGGTAAAAGGGAGGGGCTGAGGGCTTATTTGGGGGTGGTCACCGCCCTCAGCTTCTCCTCGTCGATTTCAAGTCCAAGCCCTGGTTTATCCGGTACCTCTATGGCACCCTCATCCACTCTTAACCCTTCCTTCACAACGTCGTAGGTATAATACATCGGACCGACGAGTTCACATTCAAAGCTGACGTTTCGCGTAGCCGCGGCGAAATGCACACCCGCGGCAGTTCCAACCCAGAGTTCAAGCATGCTTCCTACCATGCATGGGACATCTGCGGCTTCGGCGAAGGCGGCGACCTTCCTTGAGAGGTTTAGGCCTCCCACCTTTCCAACCTTGAGGTTAAGGATGTCCGCGGCCTCTCGTTTCACGATGTTCACAGCGTCGTGGATGGAGAAAATACTCTCGTCAGCCATGATCAGCATGTCAACAGCCTCCGTGACCTTGGCTAAGCCATCGATGTCCCAGTGGGGAACCGGCTGCTCAACATACTGCAAATCATAAGGCTCAAGTTTCTTGATAACCCTGATAGCGGTGTCCGGGCTGTAAGCTTGATTAGCGTCCGCCCTTATGGCGATGCTCTCACCTACAGCTTCCCTAACGGCTTTA
This sequence comes from uncultured Candidatus Bathyarchaeia archaeon, assembly GCA_964396445.1. GTDB lineage: Archaea > Thermoproteota > CALKCG01 > B24 > JAWCPE01 > CAYNFI01. The sequence goes on along the minus strand of CAYNFI010000010.1, from coordinate 11,099 downwards.
ACCCTTTCAACGTCCATCTTAGGGTCTAAGCCGACCTTAAGCTTCAGACAGCTGTAGCCTTTAGCCACCATCTCCAGGGCTTCCTCAGCCATCAACTCTGGGCTTTTCATACCCATAGCCCATGCTAACGGCACTTTACCGCGGTATCGTCCCCCTAAGAGCTTGTAGACGGGAACTTGGAGGAGTTTGCCGAGGAGGTCGTAGAGTGCGAAGTCCACAGCTGATTTAGCCAGGTGGTTTGCCTTCACCGCGGTTTCCAGTCTCTCTATGATAAGCTCGACGTTGAATGGGTCCTGCCCGATTATGGCTGGTGCTAAGAGGTCCCTTGTAACCGCTAAGCAGGTTTCCCCGCTTTCCCCTGAGAACTCCGGTAGCGGCCCGATCTCGCCTACGCCAACGCTTCCATCGTCGGCTATGAGCTTAACGATGAGGTGGTCCTTCTCCCTGACCTCCGCTAGGAAGGTTCTGAAGGGCTTCACGAGGGGGACTTTAAACACGTAGGGTTCAACCTTAACGATTCTCATATCCAATAACCCCCCTGACCTACCGCATCTTAAGAAGCTCCAGCTTCGCCTCGTCGAGGTCCACGCTGATCCCGGGTTTCTCGGGGACCTCGAGGAAACCGTTAACGATTTTTAACGGCTCCTTAACCACGTCGTCCGCGCGGAACAATGGGCCTATAAGGTCGTTGGCGAACTTAAGCGTCCGCGCTGCGAGGGCGAAGTGGGCGCTCGCCGCGGTGCCGATGTTTCCCTCAAGCATGCTTCCTACGACGCAGGGGATATCCGCGGCTTCAGCGATGGCGTTGATCTTCGTTGAGTAGAAGAGCCCGCCGATCTTCCCGATTTTTATGTTGATGATATCCGCGGCTTCCATCCTTACGATTTCAAGGGCGTCGTGGGGGGTGCGCACGGACTCATCAGCCATAACCGGGACGTCCACGGACTTCGTAACCCGTGCGAGGCCCTCGAAGTCCCAGGCTGGGGTTGGCTGCTCAACCATCTGAAGCTCGTAAGGCTCCATCTTCTTTATGATGTTCACAGCCTTGCCGGCGCCCCAGGCCTGGTTTGGGTCGATCCTGATCTCAACAGCGCCTCCAACTGCTTTCCTAACGGCTTTTAACCGCTCAAAGTCTCCCCGCCAATCCTTTCCCGCCTTCAGCTTCAGCTCCTTGAAGCCCTTAGCCACGTAATCCAAGGCTTCCCGAGCCGCTTCCTCAGGGTTTTTAATCCCGACAACCCATGTGACGGGTACCTTCTCCCTGTAGCGTCCTCCGAGGAGCCTGTAAAGGGGTACGTTGAGGGTTCTAGCCATGAGGTCGTAGAGAGCCCAGTCTATGGCGCATTTAGCGAAGAGGTGTCCCCTAACGGCGTCCTCCATCTTCTCAAAAAGCCTCTCCGTGTCAAAGGGGTCCTCGCCTATGAGCGTAGGCGTTAGCCAATCCCTTATCACGGAGGCGCATGCGGTAACCGGTTCACCGAACTCAGCCACTAGGGGAACGGTTTCCCCTACACCTGAAACCCCATCGTCCGTCGTGATCCTAACCACCACATGGTCTTTCTTATAGGAGGTCCACATCGCCATTTTCTGGGGTCTGATGAACGGTGTGCTTACAAGGTAAACGTCGACCTTAGCTATTTTCACCTTTAAACCTCCGAGGAAATAGATGTCCATCCCTTTAAGCGCTCTGGGATAAATATTTTTCCTTAATTATGAAATTGTTGCCACGTCGCACAGTCTTCACTCAGTAGGTTATTCATCGGAATGTTGTTCGATGGTTCCTAAGCCTTACTCGATGAGTTTCATCTTAACGCTTTTAGGCTTTTAACTCAAGCTTCAAGAAAGGAGTGGGATCAGAAGAGCTATATTACTTAACCGATGTTCTAAGGATTAAGGATGGTTAAGGTGGCTCAGGGAACAGTTACTAAGCTATGCGAAGGGGTTTACCGGATACAGGAGGGGGGGATGAACCTCTACCTCATCGTGGATGGAGGGGAGATGGCGTTGGTGGATGCGGGTTGCGCCGATGCTCCGGGGGAACGCATCTTCGACTACATCAAATCAATCGGTATGGGTGAGGGATGCCTCAAGTACGTCCTCGTCACCCATGCCCATCACGACCACATGGGCATGAGCTACATGCTTCAGACACGAACCCCTGCAAAGGTCGCGATCCATATCCTTGAAGCCTCTTGGTTTGAGGACCACGACGCACTTTTCAGCGAATGCTACTATAGGTATACACCTCCGCCTCCTGGGGCTGAGGAAGGGTTTAGAAAGGCTGTTGGGCATCCATGCCGCGCAGATGTTCTTCTCAGAGACGGGGATATCCTTGAAGTGGGTGTTTTCAAGATAGAGACGGTGCACATGCCAGGTCACACGCTGGGGAACATGAGCCTCTACAACCCGAAGTACAAGATGCTTTTCACCGGGGATTCCCTTGAAAACTCCCTTGACTTCACAGCTAATAACAGGCTGGGAATCATATACGACGCGGCGAAATACGAGAGTTCGCTTCTAAAACTTACGAAACGTGAAGTTGAATGGGTGCTTCCCGGTCACTTCAACGTCCATCAGGGATACGAGGCTAGGGATGATGTCCAATCCTGCCTGAGAGCCGTGAAACGTGTTGAAGGCATCATCATGGACATTCTTGGGAGAAGCGGGGAAGGATTAACTCTTAGACAGGTCAGGGAGAGGCTTGTTAAGGAGTCGGGTTTAACCCATTACAGGGAGGAGCTTGAGCTTCAGACAACTAACGCTTACCTGCATAAGCTTCTCGCTGAGGGAAAAGTTGATAAAAACGAGACTTGGAGGATACCGTAAACGCCTACGTCCCCTCGATGAAAATGGATCACATCCGGCTTTCATTTGTTCCTTCTATCCATTGGGACAACTGGCAAAGATGAATAAATTCGTGTTGCATCGGGTTAAACGGGTTTCTATACCTAAGCTTTTTTCACCCGTGTATTGCTTCTCCGATCGCGTTTAGAACGGGTTTATTGTCGATATTGATGGCTTGGAATATGATACCGTCGTGTCCTACGTCCCTCGTTGCCCTAACCAGCCTCCCGACGGTTGCTGGGTCCCAGCCTGCGCTGATGCATGGGTAGGATGGAAGCCTCCCAGACTGGGCTATCTTGGATTTTCGGATCTCGAGTTCAACCATGTCGCCGACGGGTACCTCGTTGAACGGTAGCTTCAACATGGGCAACCCCTTCCGTCCACGTCCAGTCTTGTAGTCTATGGTTAAGGGCATGTTGAACCTGTCGTAGTTGAAGAGGCGGTAGACAAGCTTCAAGGCCTCAGCTTCAGTTAATCCCTTCGCCCACTGGGTTAGGAGGTTGGCGTACTCGGCGAAGCACGCGGTGAAGAAGAACTCGACGTGGGGTAGAAGTGTGCTGATGAAGTCTACGCCTTCCTCCCACTTCCTGTACCTGTGACCTACGAGGATGGCGAAGGTTGGGGCGAAGATGTCTGTGCCGTAGGTGAACCCCTTCTTAGCCACCTCGTGAACAGCTTCCCCCCATCCCTTAACGCGGTTTGATATGGACTCAGCCCTGAAGCTGAACCAGTCGATGAGGGCGCCGTCGTGGTCGAAGTAGGTGAGGAAGTCGAAGAAGCTCAGGTTTAACTCGCTCAGCCTCCTAGCCTTATCAGTGTCGAGGCTTCGAATACCCTTCAGGAACCTGAGGACACTCTTACGCATCCTCGGGAAATCGTAGCCCATTTCACCCGTCGCACGTTGACAGTTTGGGCAGGCGCATGCGAAGAGGTTTTGAAAGTTCCCAGGAGGCGAGTAGCGGACATGTGTTAAAGTGAAGCCGTCGAAGTCGTAGTTCACCGCTACGTCGCAGTAGTATGCCCTAAACCAGTTGTCAACCTTCTCGTTGTTCGGGCAGAAGCTCACCCCGTAAGTGTGATACCTCTCATCGATGGGCTGACCCTCCATATCGAGGATGTGAAGCCCAAGCTCCGGGAACTCCTCAGCCTGTCCACAGTAACTTCCTAGGCAAGTCCACACCTCCAAACCCCTTTCACGCGCCTCCCTCATGACGGCGAGTAACTTTGAATCGTCAGCTGACCAGGTTACACCAGGACCCCTAAGCTCAGCGTTAGTCGGGTATGGGTTAAGTCTCTGAGCCTCCTCTGAAAGCTTGTTACCCCCGATTATGACCATGTTCAACCCTATGGCTTCAGCCAGGATGTCCAAAGTCTCAGGGTGCTCATAAAGCTGGTCTGTGTTGGCGTACCATCCGACAAGCTTCATAAACCTCAACTCGTTCTTTGAAAAACGACGCGTAGCTTATAAGCTTATGAGGGTTAGTTAGTTGAGTTCCAATCAGGGGTGTCCACCGTGTCCGTTGAGAAGGCTTTAGCGTACGTGGATGAGAGTGAAGTCGTGGATCTCGTTAAGGCTCTGGTTAAGATTCGGAGCGTAAACCCGCCTGGACTTGAGAAGGAAGCCTCTGTGTTTGTAGCTGAAACCCTTAAGGGGTTTGGAGCAGAGGTTGAGCTGCAGTACCTTACACCTGACCGACCTAATGTGCTTGGAAGGTTTAGGGGAAGGAAGGGTTCGCCTACACTCCTCTTCGAGGGACACCTCGACGTTGTCCCAGTTGAGGATGAATCCGTTTGGGTTATACCACCCTTCAACGCTGAGGAGAGGGAGGGCTACATCTATGGGAGGGGTTCAACGGATGCTAAGGGAAGCCTCGCCGCCATGCTTGAAGGCGTTAAAGCCCTCGTTAAATCAGGGGTGCAGCTTCAAGGCGACCTCCTCGTCCTCGCCGTAGTAGGTGAGGAGTTTAGAAACGCCGGGGTTCGATACGCCATTGAAAAGGGTCTACGGGCTGACATGGCTGTTGTCCTTGAACCCACAGACCTCAAGGTGAAGAACCTGCATAAAGGCATTCTACGTCTACGCGTCACAACCCTAGGTAAGGCTGCCCACGCGAGCACACCGTGGGACGGCGTCAACGCGGTTACAAAGATGGCCTCCGTCATCCATGAGCTCGACCACCTCGCTGTGAAGCTGAAGGGGAAAAGGCATGCTACGCTCGGGTTTCCAACACTCGTCGTAAGCACGGTGAGCGGCGGCGTAAAGGAGAACATCGTGCCGTCGAAGTGCACGGTCACAATCGACAGGAGGCTTATCCCGGGGGAAACCCCTAAGGAGGCACGGGATGAGGTCTACGATGTACTTAACGGGTTAAAGGCATCGGACCCTGAGTTTAACGCTGATGTTGAGGTTTATTACGAAGCCGACCCCGCGGAGACCCCCTCTGAAGAGAGGATCGTAACCGTAACGCGGAGAGCTGTGGAGACAGTAACGGGTATGGACCCTGGTGCAACAGCTTTCACAGCGAGCTGCGACATGGGACCACTCGTGAACATCGCAGGGATCCCAACGGTCATCCTAGGCCCAGGAGAACTTGCGTTAGCCCACAAGGATAATGAAAGGATTGGTGTTAACCAACTCGTTGAAGCCGCGAAGGTCTACGCCTTAACCGCTTTCTACGCCCTAACTTAGCCAACCCAATAATACCGTGTGCAAGAAGACCCCTCTCGTTTAAGGCATGCAGCCGCTTTCTATTTTCAACCATTCTGGGATACATCCAGCCTTAAGGTTAAATTCACATACCTCTGCTTAACACAGGTCCAAAGGCGTGGAAGAAAGGTATAAATCAGCTCACTGGGTAGAGAACAGACAGCGTGCAGGAGTTTGTTACGATGAGCCTAGAAGCTTTAAAGACGCGTTTTAAGGGCGTTTTCGCCTTCCCCATCACACCCTTCAAACCCGCGAACTGGTTGGAACTCGATGTGGAGGGGCTTCGGAGGAACATTAAGTTCCTGCTTGAGAACGGTGTGCGCGCCCTCGTTCCCACAGCTGGCACCGGTGAAATCCACTCTCTGACTCTTGAGGAGCATAAGAAGGTTATCGAGGCGGTTGTGGAGGAGGCGCGGGGACATGCCCTAGTCCTACCGGGGGTGCCTGGAGCGACGAAGACGGCGATTGAGCTTGCTCGTTACGCGGAGTCTATGGGCGCGGATGCTGTGCTGGCTTTTCCCCCAGGGGGCTCCGAGAAAGGCTTACTATTACACTACCAGTGTCTCGCGGACGCCGTTAACATCGGGATGATGGCTTATAACACCATGGGGTGGCGTCCAGAATTCATCGCTGAGTTAGCTCAGGTCGGTAAGGTTATAGCCGTTAAAGACGAGGTCAGCGACCTTAAGGCTTTCTCAGCCATGGTCCGCCTCGTCGGTGACAGGTTAGCGTGGATCTGCGGTATCGACCACTCCGCCATGATCGCGCACTACTACTTCATGGCTGGTATGCAGGGTTTCACCTGTGGGCTCATCAACTTCGCGCCTAGATACGAGTTGGAGATCTATGAGGCAGGCGTACGGAGAGACTACGAGAAGGTTTTAGAACTTCAGCGGTTACTCGCACCCATAGCGAGGCTTAGGGCGAAAACCAGTGGTAACCTCGTGAAGGAAGCCATGAACATGGTTGGCTTAACAGGAGGCTCGCTGAGACCTCCGCAGATACCTATGAGGGAAGAGGAAAGGATGGAGCTTAAGAGATTGTTAATAGACCTAGGATTACAGGTTTAGCGGCTGATAAGGCTCAGAAATCCACGCGTTGAAAAACTCTTATGAACCCTTTTTTACACAGCGGAGCATCAAGGGTAGCCTTAGAGAACAGGACACCTTTCCTATCCATTATGAAGGGGCATCGTTCCCTGATTTTCCGAGCTTCATCGAAGACCCTTCCCGTATTTTTCAAGTGAAACGATTTCCTCCAGCCTCTTCCTAGGTCTCACGTAGTGAAGTAACCTCGCTCCGAGGTCGGTTTTTTCTCCTGGGAAGCCAAGGGCTAGGAGAGCGACGACTTCAAGGTGGAACGGCAACTCCAGCATCGCTTTGATCTCTTCCTCCTTAAAAAGCCCGATCCAGCATGTTCCCAGACCCAGCGCTGTCGCTGCGATTACGAGGTTCTCTAGGGCTATGCACGTCTCGATGGCATACCATCTTGGAGAAGCCTCACTGTCTCCGCATGCCACGATCACCACCGGTGAATCTGCGAGGAACTTCCCGAATTTACATCCACGCGCTATCTTATTTCTCGCATCCTTATCCCTGACCACAACGAAGTGCCAGGGCTGCAGGTTTCCAGCTGAGGGTGCAAGCCTCGCGGCCTCCAGAACCTGGTGCAGTGTCTCATCTGGGATGGGTGTTGCCTTGTATGCCCTTACGGATTTCCTCCGCCTTATGGCTTCAAGGACGTCCACGAGTTCTCCCCTGGAAAACTTTTCGAAGCCGTTTCAGTAGAAACCTGGTCTAGAATATTTTGTGTTAAGCTGTTCTCGGTTTAAACTTTTTACATTTATACTTCTCTGTTACCTTCTGTTTCAAGAGGACGCAGAAGTAGGCTCCCCTCCGGGGCTTCACATGGGCGCAGTTTACACAGATCTTCTCAAACTCAACCATGGTGAACCCCATCCGTGACATGCTCGATTTTACCCTCTCCTTTTATCCCTTCGCATTTAAAGTTTCCCGGTGCATGTGGGCTTATCCAGTAACAGTGGGCTTGGTACTTTCAAGCCTGTAATAAAGATTTTAAGGCTTGGGCATCGATTACTTTGATCAACGCTACTTGACGGTGAAACCCCGTTTGTCCATGGTAGGTCTGGTATTAGCGGCTGGTAGGGGGACGCGTATGGCTCCCTACACCGACGCGGTTTCTAAAGAACTTCTTCCAATAGCCGATGTCCCCGTGATCGAGTATAATCTCAGGTACTTAGAGGAATCCGGTATCAAGAAGGTTTACGTTGTTCTAGGCGAGGGGAAGGAGCAGATCGTTAGGTACGTGAAGGATGGTAGGCGCCTCAACCTCGACGTGGCGTATCTTTTTCAGGAGATGAAGCAGGGCGCTGGAACCGCTAAGGCCGTTGAGGTGGCGAAGCCTTGGATAAACCAGGACTTCATCGTTGTCTACGGAGACGCTTTCTTCCACCCCGGGTCCTTCATGAAGGACATGATCAGGTTTCACTCTGAGAAGGGTTCAGCCGCGACTATAGGGCTCTACGGCGTCGAAGACCCTAGGAGGTTTGGAGTTGTCAAGGTCGACGCCGAGGGCCGAGTGCTAGACCTTGTTGAAAGACCGAGTTTAAAGCAGGCTGAGCCGTTTAAGACAGATCGCGTATACCTTGTAAACTCGGGTCCCCTCATCTTCGCGCCGATCGTTTTCAGCTACATCGAGAAAACGGGTTTATCCCCTGATGGAGAGTATTGGATCACGGATACCGTTAAACTGATGCTCAGGGACCGCCAACCCGTACAAGGCTTCCGCATAGCCTCAGAGGTTTTCTGGAGGGATGTGGGAACACCTAAGGCTCGGCTTGAAGCGGATGAGTACGCCCTCAGAACACACAGCCGTTAAAACGAGGGAAAACGTGTTCGATAAACTCCCCTAAACATTCAAGATTCCCTAAACTGCTTTCACTTAAATCCCTCCCCCCTCTTTCTAGAAAGCCTCCTTGAAGTGTAAGCGTCATCTTTTCATGTGAAAACCCTCGTTGGTTAGGACTTTAACGACTCAAGCAGTCTTCAAACCCAATCTCATCGAAGGTTATCAGGATTCTCCCCTTTTCCCCAGCTGCTTTTACCGCCGTGGCATCCATTCCTCTGATCCTCGATTCTACAGGTAATTATACTGGAAGCCGAGTGTGAAGCTCATTCCAAGGGTTCATAACTAGGCATGATGTATAAGCAGAGGTTTTAAGTTACCGAGACAGCCCTTCCACTGCTTAAACGTGAATAAACGTACGCCGCTCTTTGGATGACGGTGAAGTGTGTTAGGAGGGCTATGAGGATTACACCGTAGCTCACGATTGAGAGGAAGCTTGAGAAGGCGATGATCAGGAGTCTCTCAGCTCTCTCAGCGATCCCAACACCTGAAAGGGGGACGCCGAGGGATTCTGCTTTAGCCCTCACGTAGCTCACGAGCAGCGCTCCAGTGAGTGCTGTGAAACCCCAGCCTAGGTCAACCAGCTTCCCAGCGATGATTCCTAAGAAGATGAATGCATCGGAGTAACGGTCGAGGGTTGAATCCATGAAACCCCCGAATTTACTCACTTTCCCCGTGGCTCTGGCTACGGCTCCGTCGAGGGCGTCGCATAGACCAGAGGTTAGGACGAGGACGGCGGCTAGGTTAACCATAAAGGCATCGCCCGGGCTGAGGAAGAATAGTATGGACGCTAGACAAGAGAAGGTTAAACCAAGGCTGCCTATGAACGCTGGGGATAGGTGAAGCCGTACTGCTCCCATAGCCAGCGTATTAATAACGCCCTCAACCCTCTTCCTAATCCTCTCAAGCAAGGCAACCGCTTACCACGGATCTACCGAGATGAAGGATAAAATATTTCCCTTCACGGGGATAAACGTCTTCATTAACCACCGATTTGCAGCATACACGGAAAACTTTTTTTCCCATACTTTCCACCGATTACCATACACACTTCTCCTCGAATTATCCACTATTCTCCTAAAAATTTTTCATAGGTGCTGGGATGTGTGATGAGAACCGGTTAATCCCCTTAGAAACTGGTTCTCGGAACTATAAGCGTAATTTATTTAGGCTAAGGATCGAATCATATAATTATTGTCATGAGTTGATTGGGTATGACTGATTTTGATGCGAGGTTAAGGGAACTCATCGAGAAGCTTCAAGTGAGACATCGTGAGATTACGAATTATCGAAGCATGTTGGAGTGGCGTTTCTATCAGGGAAGCGCATCGGACGCCTATAAGGCGGATTTCGACGATTCATCTTGGACACAAGTTGTCATCCCGTTTCCAATCGATGCCCGTATGGGTGAAAGCTGGCTTAGGTGCGTCTTAACCGTTCCAGAGGAGGTCGCCGGGATCGGGGTTTCAGGTTCCACAGCTAAGCTGTCCTCCTCCGTCCTCTTGGGCGGAGCCGAGATCTACGTGAACTCTGTGAAGGTTATGCGGGCTGATTATTGGACTGAGCTGAGAGGTCCGAAAGTCGTTCTAAACGAGAGGGTTAAGCCCGGGGAGACGTATGTGATCGCTTTCCACGTCTTCCCCTACTATGAACCCGTAACGGCTCCTAGGTTTAACGTAACCTACAGCCTCGTTGAGGAGGTAGCCTTCGAGGTCGACGCCTTCATACATGAACTCAAGTTCCTGAAGGACTTGGCCGGGGACGCGGTGAGGGAAGCCGTTGAAGGTTTCAACCTAGAGGCTCTGGGGAGGAGCCCCGCGGAGTTAATCAAGGAGATCAAGGAGGCTAACCAGCGTCTCTCCAAGGCCTCGCGGCTTGCTGAAGATTTCAGGGTGCACCTCGTAGGGCATGCGCACATCGATATGAACTGGCTTTGGCCTTGGAAGGATACGGTGGACACGATTAAGAGCACGTTCGCCACTCAGGTGAACCTTATGGAGTGGAGCCCGGACCTCCACTTCAGCCAGAGTCAAGCCGTCACCTACAAGGTTGCTGAGGAAGGGTTCCCAGAGCTCTTCGACGCCATCAGGAGAAACGTGAAGGATGGGCGTTGGGAAATAACGGCTTCGACGTGGGTTGAGGGAGACCTGAACATGGGGGGAACCGAGGCCATGGTAAGACAGATCCTTTACGCCAAGCGTTACGTTAAGGAGCGGTTTGGGGTTGAGCCTGAGGTCTGCTGGGAACCCGACACCTTCGGGCATCCATGGACCTACCCTCAGCTTCTCCGGAAGAGCGGGTTAAAGTATTACTACTTCATGCGCTGCGGAAAGGGGTATCCACTGTTCTGGTGGGAGGGACCTGATGGCTCAAGGGTTCTCGCCTTCACAAGCGTCTACAACAACGTTGTAACCCCAGGGACCGTGGTCGACATCGCCCGCAGGCTCCATGACCGGTACGGGCTGAAGACGAGTATGTTCGTTTACGGAGTGGGGGATCACGGTGGAGGCCCAACCATCGAGGACGTAGAATCGGCTCATCTGATCCAGGGGAAACCAGCGCTGCCGAGGGTTTTCTTCAGCTCGGTTCAAAGCTTCTTCAAGGAGGTTGAAGCCCAGCTTGA
>CAYNFI010000009.1:0-53469 GCA_964396445.1 uncultured Candidatus Bathyarchaeia archaeon | reverse complement strand
CATGTGATGAACCTTTAGTTAGCCTATTGAGAGTAGACTCGACAATTATCTCCCTGCAATCAAACCGCGAAAAATTCGACCGACCTCTATGAAGCAGGAGTCTTTCATTGCCGCGAAGTGATAGAGCTAAATAGCTTTAAAGAATCAGTATGGAGACGGTGCGTCCTATGGGGTATGATAGGGGACTTTCAGCCATAAACTTGGAGGACACGGATAGGATTCCTCAAGTAGAGTATCTATATCACACAGCGTTTATCGCTGAGACAAGCGGCTTAAACCCGTTCAAGGCATCGACGAAGGCTTTAGCAAGAACCTACGAGAAACTCGACCTAGACCTCATATTCTATACGCTACAATACTATGACCCCTATCAGGATGAGCAGCTGAAGAGAACGAGTACGTTCATTAAATCCACTCAACACTGGTCGAGGTCGTTTCCAAGCATCTGGCGAACAACCTACCACGCTAGCTCCGTTGAAGATGTGTTGAACTATGAACCTGTTAAGGAACATGGTGGGAAAACAGTTGAGGAAGTCGCTGAGTACTTCGCGTATGAGCACGCCAAAACTCAGAGGATTTTCAGAAGCCAACTCGTCCCTGGCGGGTACTACTGCACCACGTTCATGTGGTTCATCATGACCTTTGGCTTAGAGTTGACGTTGAAGGCTTACGGCCGTGACGCCCGGGGGTTTGAACGCCTCCTGAACAAGTTCGCCGAGGTTTCGATGAGGGATTTCCAAGCCTGGGCTCAATGTGACATAAAAGCCTTCATCAGCCACGACGACATCTGCATGACGGAAGGCCCAATCTTCTCACCCCAATGGTATCGGAGATACGTTTTCCCATGGTATAAGAGACTTTGGAAAGTCCTTAAGGACAGGGGGATAAAGGTTCTCTTCTGCTCCGACGGGAAAATCGATGCGATCGTCGACGACATAGCTGAAGCTGGAGCGGACGGCTTCATCGTCGAGCCTTGGTGCGACCTACAGCGCATAGTTGAAAGGTGGGGAGATAATAAAATCATCATAGGAAATGTCGACCTGAAAACCCTGACCTTCAAAGGAGAGGACGCCGTGAGGAATGAGGTTAAGCGATGTATCTCAACCGCGGGTCATTGCCCAGGCTACTTCATCAACGTTACAGGCTCAATACCCGATAACGTACCCATCGAAAACCTTAGAGCTTACTTTGAAGCCTGCAGGAAATATGGGAAGAAAACGTTAGTTAAGGGTTAACTATAGGTTCTGGGAACACTCGTTACGACTTAAAGAACACTTCATCCACGATAACATACTAAGGTCTAGACATGCCTTTCATATCAAGCATTTAACTTTCCATTACGACCAGAGTTACTGTAGACCTTACTCCCTCAAGAGCCCTGAACTGGCGAAGCACGATGTCGCTGAGCTTCGCCATGTCAACGACATTGACTTTAACCACGATGTCGTACACGCCAAAAACCAAGTAAACCTCACTTACACAGGGAATCTTGGTGATCTTCTTAGATAGAGATGTCTCTGCGCCAGCGTCTGTGTTGATCAGGATTATTGCAGAGGGCATGACTAGATGTGTCTCATCCAATGTTTAAAAGCCTTTTCCCTTGGATATGCATGGGTTTATTAGGAGGAACTTCTAAAGCTTCTCGGAAACAAGGTTATGAGCATAGAGCCTGCCGGGGATGTCATACGTAGGATAAAGAGAAAGTACGATGAGGAGCGTGAAGGGTGGAGGCTTTTAGCCGCCGCCGATGATCAAGGCAGGCTTGACCTCTTCATCACATCCAAGGAACCTAGGCTTTGGCAGCTGAAGTCTAAACCCATAAACCCCTATGAGTTCCTATCCCTCGGCGCTGAGGTCAGGAACATCGATGAGGAGATTAGGAAGGAAATCCTGATGTCAGGAGATCCTTTCCTATTCCACGCTGTCTTCCCCCAAACAGAACGTGGAAACATCGTAGCGAGGGGGGTGGGACAATATTCCCATGAATCTATCAAAGAGATCAAAAGACTTGCCTCCGAGAGTGACGATACTTTAGACAAGGAGTTGGGAAGAAAACTTGAGGAACTCTTCAAGAGAATGTATCCTCAAAGAGCCCAAATCTATATCTAAGCCATGCAACGATCGTAACGAGTCTTTAGAATGTTATACGGGTAGTATCTTTCCTAGGTTGGTGTACTTCATAGAAGAGAGAAGCACTGATTTTTTAAGCTTCAAAGCCGGTGAACATCATGGGTGTGAATTGGGAGATGAAATCCTTGAATTGTACGATTGGAACGATGGGCGATGCCTTGTAAATCTTCCAACGCCCCGGTAGCAGGGTTACGAGGATGGGGATAATTCTCGCCCTCTGCCATCCATGAAGGTTAAGCTTATCCTTTATCATCCACAGCTCCATACTTAAGTCCGCGGCCCGAATGAAGTTCCTTTCAACAGCCTTACGTAGCATCGTCGTCTGTCCTTTTTGAAGATGCTTACAGTCAATGCAGAGTATTAATGGTTTCTTATATGCTAGAACATCGACTTCCCAGCGTTTTCGTCCATGTTTAAACCTGAAGCTATGAATCACCTCGTAGGAATAAGCGTCTAAAGCTACGCAGATAAGATGTTCGAACTCTCTCCAAGCAAGCAGCCTTGAAGTCGTTTCTATGTCGGCGCCCAGCTCAACGGCTTTCACTAAGGCATTAACCCGTTGTTCTAGGTTAAGCTTCACGGAAGTCCCTTCCACCGTCACTAATCCTTCCTGATGAAGCCTTCTTAGCCTTTTCCTAACCATTTCATATGGCAACCTGGATTCTTCAACGATTAAAGCCGTTCGCGTCGTTCCTTTCGCTCCGGTGAGTTCAAGAATCGCTTTAAGTAGCCTAACTTCCATCACGTTTATTTCCTCACATCGTAAGTAAAATCGTTCAACCACTTGTTACAAGGTTTCCATAAAGGTTTTCCAGTTGTAAAGCTTGAATCCGATGTGTGTGGCATCCCTAGGCTTATATAGTTTTTCCGCCTACCCTAATTGGAAGTACACTTCTGGGTGGTTGCCTTGATTAACCTCGATGAGGTTGATCGAAGGATCTTATCCTACCTGCAGGGAGATGCCAGAGCATCGTTTGCTACTGTAGCTGAGAAGGTTGGGGTTAGCGAGGGGACGGTGCACCTTCGGGTTAGAAAACTCCTTAAACTCGGGGTTATAACGGGCTTCTACACTTTACTCAACCCTGAAAAAGTAGGTGTAGGTTTGAAGGCGATTGTATGCCTCAGGGTTGAGCCTTCACGATATGAGGAGGCTTTGGAGAGGCTTTCCAAGGTTGAGGATATATTCGAAATCTACGATGTAACAGGGGAATATTATACCGTACTGAAGGTTAAGACAAAGGATAGGGAAAGCCTCGCTGAGGTCATAGACGAGGTTGGGCAGATACCGGGCATTACTTCCACAACAACAATGGTTGTGTTAAGGTCTATAAAAGAAAAACATGAACTAGACATGAGATGAAAGGTGGAGTCAGAGTATTCATCCATCTTCAATAGAGTTGAAAAACGTCAGTTTCAGACTGATCACCCATTCTAGGAAATATCACGGATAACATCGCAAAAGCGAGGGCGTTGTCAAAGGCTTACGCAGCGGCTTAGAACAAGATAAAATTCAATGATCGTAGGTCAAGCCCTGGCTAGAAAAAACAAAAAGCCAGTAGTAAAATTGGATGAGTTGATGAGTAAGTTTAAGGAAGATCAGTGAAACGGGGTGCCAGTTTCTATAGCTGAAGTGTTTAGGTTTTAAGTCGATGCTCGTCCTCTCCAGACCTAAGTGAAAATCCTTCACTTATTTGCTGGATCAATCCATCAAGCTTCTCAGCCATAGCATCTCCTTGCTGAAGAAGCTTTTCCTTGATGGGACTTATGTATGCAGCGATACTAGTGCCTTGGTCTGGGAATACGGTGTGGATTTTATCTCCAAACACCGATGCTTCTTCCGCGAATTCCCTGACCTGCACCTTTAGCTCCGGTTTGATTCGTACCACCTCAGCGTCGACCTGAGCTAGGATTCTTCTTACTCTATCGGAGTACTGTAAAATCTCACGGTTTTCAGGAGAACGCAGTCCAGTGGCTTCGATTAGCTTTCTCCACCTGTCGTTCCAAGAGCTTTGAAACTCCGCTAGTGTCATCATAAGGTCCTTGATTGGTTGCGGTCGAGGATCTCTATACGGAATATCCTTCGACCTTTCCAAGATGAAAAGATAACTGTCCCAGTGTTTACTGAAAAGTTCCGCTTGTTCCTTCTTGGTGATAATGTGGCATGGCCTTGACTGAGGATCAGTGCCATGTAGAAAATACTCGACTTGAATCGCTGCATCACCTGAATTCGGGTCTAAGCATACCATGCTGTTCAATGGCATAAGGTCATAGGTTCTGACTTCAAGTCTGTCTCTCTCAGGATCAGAAAGCTCGTTTCTAATCCTATGGAGTATACCGAGTGATGCATTTAACGTATCAACAAGGTTGGATGCCCCTACAGCCCTCTCCACTTCAGTGATCAGCGGGGAACTGGGGCTGAGAACCAAGAAGGTGATGTGAACACCTCGCTTAAGCATTCCTCTTACTTCACCCATGTTCTCCGAGGATAGGTTATCTAATGATAGACCGAGAAAGCATATCCGCGACCTGGCCTCGGATAGGAATGTTGCAAGAGGGAGTTCCTTTCGTGTTTGTATGGAGTCCCTTTCACCCTTGCTACTTTTTATCAGCCGCATACCATCAATCTCACACGCGAGATGCCAACGATTCGATGGGCGAAAGGTTAGTGTTAAACCGGAAGCTTAACGATGTTTTTAATTAAAGTTCTCACAACTTCCTCAACACCAACCCCTTCCGTTCCCACGGCGCCGAGTACAGGGATCTCCTTAGGTAAACCCATCTCCTCCTTGGCGTTTTCAGGCGTAATAGCACCGGGGAGATCCTGTTTATTCGCTAGAACAACTACGGGGAGGCCTGGTGTTTCAATCTTAGCCAATGTCTCCAAGGCTTCAGGGAAACTCTCAGGTCTAGTGGAATCGATTACTAGGAGGATACCTGAGATGTCCTTGGACCTCGTGGCTTTTACGAAACTTGAGTCAAGTGTCTCGCATAGAATAGCTTCGGCTTCAAAGTCTCCGACTTTCCATCTTCGAGCTTTAAAGTGCTTCATAATCGTTGACTTCCCACTCTCTTCAGGACCTACAACGAGGATTCTCGGTATGTAGAATGTTAAACCCTTGTTGGAGTCAATGGAGTAAGGCATCCATCTTCGGCTATGGTCTGTTCCACGCATCTTCAGAACTCTTATGTAAGAGCGTAGGAGACCCAGCTCTTCCTCCATCTTCAACTCGATAACCCCATCTGAGACATCTTTAACCAAGGCCGTAGTCTCCTCGTCGAAGCCTTTACGGTTAAGTGTGTATAAGCAGAGGGAACCATAATTCCTGACTTTAGCGTTTATGTTGCGAATGAAGTCAAGTCCCAGCCTAAACTCTTGGGTACCGGCGCTGAACAATGCCGTTAAGGAGTCGATCACTATCCGAATTGCTTCACCGTTTTTCATCTTCTCTAAGGCTTCGGTTAGTTTAAGGTTCAATGTATTGTAGTCTGATGGATTAACCGATGTGCTATCTATGAAAAACAAGCGTCCACTCTTTTCTAGATCCTCGTTGTACCAACCAAAGTTGTGCATCGTGCGGCAGATATCTTCAGGATGTTCTTCATAGGCCACGTATATACCGTTGCCACCGTTCTTCAAGTTATGGGAAAGGAATTGTTGGCATAGTGTACTTTTACCCGATCCTGGGTCGCCTAGTACGAGTACTGTTGAAGGAACTGGTAAGCCATTGGTGATTAAGTCATCGATGATTTTAACGCCTGACTCAGCCCTACCCCACATGCGCTAAACCCGCCTCCACTATTAATATCTATATGGGTATAAATAAAGATATTCTTTTGCAAACATATAAAAACTAAAAGCTTATATTTATAGCTTTCTATATTATACGCGAGCGGCGTAGGGCGATAGCCTTGAGGCTAGGGGAAGCTAGGAACCTGCAAACAATATCCGCGTTCCACAGGTTCAAGACGGGTATCCCTGAACTAGATGAAGCACTCTACGGCGGAATCCCTGCAAAGTTAACTGTGGCCGCGTTAAACGACCCGGAAAACGATGTTTCAACGTTCTGTCAACAGTTCACCTGGCAAGGTCTTCAAGACAACGAGTGCTGCGTCTATTTCACCTACGACCACCACCCCGAGATCGTTCGTAAGAACATGCTACGATTAGGATGGGATACCACACAATACGAGGAAAGAATGGATTTTATCCTCTTCGACTGCTACTCAGCAAGGATTGGTGAGCGGGGAGAGGGAAAATACTGGCTGGAGCGACCGTTTGAGACAGCGAAACTTCTTGGAATGGCGCGGGTTATGGAAAGGGAACTCAGTATACTGAAAAAGAACAGACCCATAAGGGTTATACTAGACTCTTTCACACCACTTATGGAAGTCTTAGGCTTCATAGATACGTTAAGGTTCGTTTTCAGACTGCAAGGTCTGGCAAAGAAAGGAAATTATATGGGACTGGGGATTGTACATAAAGGTATACACGGCACCGCCAACGAGTTCGGTGTGAAGCATGCATCTGAGGGAGTTATCGAGTTCTCCACGCGTTTAGAAAGACAGAAGCTTAAACAGTTCATTAGGGTTTCAAAGATGAGTTTAACCCAATTCAGCATGGTAGAAATGCCTTATATAATGACCCCTAATGGAATTAAGGTACTCAAGGGTAGCTCTGCAACCTACATTTAATGTCGCGTTACTATACCCGTGTCTGTGTCACAACATAGGAGAATGTTGTTAGAAGGTCCTTAGCAAAACTTGGTCTGAGAACATCGAGGAACTTTCTTCCCTCATCAGCCAGATGTAAGCTGAGGTTCTGAGCGTTCTCCATGGAACCTAATCTCTGAAAGACCATTCTTGCCTTACGTATGTCTTCCCTCAACACATCCCGCTTTTTCACAAGTTTTTTCAAAAACATCTTCTCACCCCGGTTTCCCGTTACCAATGCGTGGACCAGTACAACGTTCTGCTTACCATTCTTAAGGTCGATAAACAGGGGTTTCCCCTCCCTGTTTTCACTGCGAGCGATATCCTGAACGATATCCAGAACATCGTCCTGCACTTGGTAGGCCATGCCCATCCTTTCAGCAAACCCGTACATCGCTTCAACCTCTTCCTCGGAGCCTCCAGCCACAATTGCCCCAGCCGCCGCCGCGGCGGCGAGTAGTGCACCTGTCTTAAGCCTGATCATCTCCAAGTAGGCTTGCTCTGTAACAGTTTCCCTACGAGTTAACTCAAGGTCGAGGAATTCCCCGCGTACAGTTGTTCTCGCTGAGTCTCGGATCAATTTTAAGAGGTGGAAAATCCTGTCATGTGGAAGATCAATTTTTTCATACTCTGAAAGCATCCCGAAGACCTCGAATATCAGGAGGTCTGCCATCAATATCGCGCCTTCAACGCCGAACAACGTCCACAGCGCAGGTTTACCCCTGCGTGTGTTTGAGCTATCTATCACGTCGTCTTGAATCAATGCTGCGGTGTGGGCTAGTTCGTATGCCACTGCTACAGGGATTGCGGGTCTTGGGTCGTTACACACTGCTTCACAGGATAGGATGGCGAGTAGGGGTCGAAGCCTTTTTCCTCCTGAATTTACTGCGTGAGCTGCTGCGACGCTTATTGTAGGCCACTGTTCGTTGGCTAAATCTTTCAACCTTGAGTCTATTAACCCGACGTAGTTTTTAATATGGGAACTATTGAGGAAGCTGAGAAGGTCTTGAACCATCGGGCTTATCACTTGCCACTATTATTACAATAGACGTTAGATTTAAGTCTTTTTTGCAAAAAAACGATGTTTTAAACCCCTTTAATTTAAAAAGCTCTTAATATTGCTATTTATTTAAATGTGAGCCCACTGATATGAGAAAGAATGAGAGGAAACCAAATGTTCAACCAAATTCTAAGAGTCCTAAACTTCACAGATGAAGCTAAATATGATTGGAAGAAATAATAGACAAAAAAAGTCTGAGTAGACAGTTAGTTCCAAGTTTAATAATATGTTAACGAGCAGGGGAATATCTGATGTTTATTTCCAAACGTCTGTAAGTAATGGGTTTATGGACCCACGGGTTTCTTAGAAAGAATCTTAAATAGTTGAACGTCGATTTTCAACCTTGTAGCTTCAAGCTGGACGCCTAACACAGTTTCAATGTAGCTCTTCATCATCCCAGAGGGAAAGAGTGGCGATAACACCTGAATTGCGTCCTTGCTGCTCATGAGAAACTGTCCTAGTCCTGCTTCAGACATTATCTCAATGGCTGTGTCCCAGTCTACAGAGGTGTCTACTTGGTACTGGAACAAAGCGAAAGACCGCGTAATGTCTCCAATCTCCCTTCCTACATCCTCATAATCATCCTCGGAAACATGCTCGACTAACATGTCCAAGGCCCTCTTTGGCATGAGAACCACTCTTACTGGACCAACGTTAAATATCCCTGGCTGCCAGCGGTCGAGTGTAAAGCGTCTCCCAAACCGTACACATTTTTCAACAAACTCTTTTAATGACCTAACTCGGTCTTCGCGCATTAATTTCTCAATATACTCTACATCAGCTTCATCTAACTCTACGGATGTTACCCTACTCATGAACACTACCCCAGCCGCACCACCGATGTGAACACTCTTAATCACTTCGCTTTGCTTTATATACTTTTGTATGCTATATTTATTATGCAAACATTTACCACGGAAGAGTATATCTATCACACCGTCACAGCTTGAAAATAAAGGTCCTTAACGATGTTGCTAACTGCCTAGAAGCATGAAATACGACGGAAAGAATAATTGATTAAACACTCAACAACAGAAAGATAAGATAAATAACCCACACGTTGCATTAACTATCTCACAGGGGTTCACCTCCACTGCTCACCACTTTTACAAAGTCGTTTCTCTACGACACTCGCATAACTAAGGATGACAACCCGCTTGGCTAAATGCCTTAAGTTCTCTAAATACATTGGGGTGCACTGGGAGGGTTACCTCTACTCAGGTGGTGAGACGAGGACCATAGGTTTCAGGCTGCATGGCTAAGGGTTTAATGCACAACTAGAAAAAGAGGTTCTTCAAAGATGATATCCTCGCCCACGGCACATTCAATCCATCAGGTTTGCTTAAACCATTCAACACCTCGAAAACTATTGTGATGATGACGGTGGCTACGATGAGAATTATAGAAGCGGCGGCGGGACTTAGCCCCCTCCTCCTAACAATAAAATTAGCCTTAATTGATTCACGTTGAGCTGACGCGGCTGGGGTAGGCGGCCTAACGCTTATGGGGGGCTTTTTAATCGTAGCCATCGCCTCACCACCTTAGCGCATAGGTGAGGCTAGCAGTTAGATAACCCTGACTCAAAATCAACCAATACACTTCTATGCAGGAACCGACAATCGACGTGCAGAAGTGAAGTTAATTCACCGTGATTGCTCGCGTGATACACCCTAAACCCCGATATAATCTCTATAACCTATGTCTTTCCATTTTAATAGGCATTGTTATTACTTTTCGAAGATGACATATGTAGTCTGAAATAGAGGAATTGAGTGTACAGGAAAAGATTGTAATCGCTTTCCCTGAAAACTACATGGAATTATCGACCGGACACCTATCGGTTCTCTGCATCCATGAGCATACATCACTCATTTATATGTTGTTGAGCAAAGGCTTTTATGACGAACTCACTTTAATCCGGTATTCGGTGGCCTCATATGACAGACGCGGTTGGGATAACGCCTCAACAAACCCTTAAGCGCATAGTGGATGACCAGAAGAAGATATTGGAGAGATTGGAGAAGATCGACAGATCTTTGAATCAGCTCTTGAAAATCGTTGGGCAGAAAACCGTTTCGATGGAGAAGGTTGTGGGTGAAGAGGCTCCCCATAAGCTCCCTGAACACTTGAGGAAAACCCTTTTGGCTTTATACGACTTGGGAGAAGCAACAGCTTCCGAGGTTGCTCCGAAGACGGGGAGGAGTAGAGGCCTTGAGAGTATCTACCTTAACCAGCTTGAACGAAGGGGGTTCGTGGAGAAGACACGGAGGGCACGAAAGGTTTTCTTCCGGCTTATTAAATTCCTTTAGATTAATACCTTCTCCTTGGCGAAAACCGTTAAACCCTTTTCATCGATTATTATTGGGTGTATGTCTAAGTCGTGTTTAGTTCCTCTCATCTTCGGAACATGAACCGTTCTAATCCATGTTCTCTCCAACCTTCGGAGCTGAAGCTCAATGATGCCTTGTGTTATATACTGCTCCGATGTAACCGCCTCACCCACGGCCTTCTCAAGGATAAGTAAGGAGGTGCAACCGAAGTGGTTGAGGGCTTGAATTACCCCAATCAAGCCTTGACGCGCCACAAATTCTTCCTTAAACTGGCTTAAGAGGACGTTCACTGAGTCGATTACAACCCTCTTAATGCCCAAGTTCCTCGTCATAGTATAGGTGATGTAGGAGAGCTTACTGAAGGGGATTTCCTCTCTCCCAGCGAACATCTCCTCGTTCGGCACTATAAGGCCTTTATCTGAAACCTTGAAGGGTCTAGCGTCGATAAAGGAGAGTAGCTTTTCGTTTTGCAGTTTCTTCAAATCCCATCCGAAAACAAGCACATGCGCACTGAGCTCATCCGGGGTTTCATTTAGAGTTATGAAAAGCCCTGGTTCTCGGTAAACCGTGGCTCCAGCGTATAAGAACTGTAAGCCCAGGGTTGTTTTACCCGTACCTGGGCCTCCGAGCAGAAGTATACAACTTCCTCTCTGTAACCCTCCTCCAATAAGGTCATCTAATCCCGATATACCTGTAGGTACCCTTTCCAAAGCTGTAACCCTGTAAGTACTATATATCGGAGTTTATAAATCATTACGGTTCAAGACAGGAAAACTCCGCATTAACATAGTAGTTGACCAAGATATTCAGTAGAAGAGTGGATTCAATCCTGATACTAAAACCCTTAGCATTCGACCTGAACCTTCTTATGAGGACATCGGCATCTTTCGAATGATAAGCCTAGTTACAATCTTAGGGGATATGTCTCAACGTGTGATATACCGTGTAAGTCACGGACAGCACTTGTCTCCGAAGATATCCTTGTGTTAAAGATCTCCGCTCTGAAGTCTTAGGCAAGACGGTGTGTAAAACGGTGCTATGTAGTACGGTTGATTGAGGGTAGAGGCTTTGGCTCCTAAAAACCTAAATGAACCCTTTGAAATATTTTATTGTATGCTAGTCTCAGGGCTGCTGGGGTCGTTGTGAAGATTACTGATGTGGAATGTGTTCATGCAAAGGTGTCGAGAAAGCTGGCTGATGAGGAGCTTAGAGAGAAATATCCTTACCCACCCAAGTACTTTACCCTTGATATGGTTAGGGTCTCTACTGAAGATGGTGTGGTGGGTTACGGCTACGGCTGGGTAGACCCTTGGGTTGTGGACCTGGACTGGGGTTGCGCCTGGAGAGGGCCCTGGAGTAATGCCTATACTCGGGGTGGGACCTGGAGATAAACTCGACCACCGCGTCGTTCATGGCACAAGAGGCTCGGTTAGTTGGTCAAACGGCTTAAAGATCGTTAACGCTGAAAACGTAGGTCAGCAAGTATACTATACCTGAACTCCAACAGTTAATGATGACCAGAATAGATGATGAGGAGAAGGAAAGGCTTTTCCCAAATGGTGTAATGAACGATGTAGCCATCGAATTCTGGGACTTCGCTCCTGCTGTCATCGATCGTGGAAAGCCTAAGGTCGATGGTTGGCTGGGAGCCAGAGCAGAAGCCATCCGCATAGCGGCGTTTGAATCCTCTTGGCTTAGTCAACCGGTGAAAGTAGAGAAGGTACTGCGTTGCGAGGTAGAGAATTGCCAGAGGGAGATCAACGAAAGCTTAGGCCTGTTTTAACATGAGACCATCGCTGAACAGAATGGTAGGCATTACCCAGGTGAGAACTCTAGATCTGGGTGGCTGAAGATTTTAGGTTTTACCCGCCGCTGTATCTTCCTAACCTCATCCTCTAAAAGCCTTACCTCGGCTTCATCGCTGTGCACGGCGAAAGTGATTTCAACCTCATATCGCTCTGAGGGTTTGAGGTTTACAACACGTCCATGCCTGCGTTCGAACGCTTTGTGGTTGGGGAAATTCGTAGCTGGTTCAAGTCCGATTACGTAACCATCTTCCACAGAAGCCATGTTCTTCCAAAGCGTAAAGTATGGGAGTTGCCTCAGGTTGAATGAAAGCGACGTTGCCTTCGTGGCTTTTTTATTCACCAAGGCAACCTTCGTCCAACCCCTCTCATCCCCGAGGAGTTCATGGAAATAGACTTGTTCGACATAACCTGGTTGAGGCTTAGAGAATTTACTGTAAGACTCAATCCCCTCTGAAGACCGCAAATCCCTCGGAGCCACCTGCTTCACAGGAGCCATAAGGTGAGAACCCTCTTCGAGGAGGGGGGTACCGTAGTTACAGTGGTACAATAGCTGCATCTCAGTATCTATGCCTCCAAGGTTTTCCACAACATCCCTTATCCTCAACCAGTTACTTCCAACCTCCGTCGTAACCGACGTTGACAATTTCAGGTTAGGTCCGAACATGGATCGCTCATAGACCTCACCGTTAACCCCTAGCTCCATAGGTTTTCCAGCCTTGACGAAGGCGCTTACAAAGCTCGCTGGTATGTTCGCAACCTTCCCGTGTAGAGGGAGTATAACCCGCTTTTGGTTACCCCTATTGTCAACTACAACGTCCTCGCCGGGTGCCCCATTGTTTTCAAGACCACACCGGACAACCCATTCATTGAAACCTGCAAGCCATCCTAGGCCGTTCCTGGCTTCAAGATTCACGTAGTGCGGGTGAACAAGCTCTTTAACAGGGGAGTCCCAGCCGAGGGAATCTTCGCCACATCGTCCCCTCCATATTCCCATCCCGCGGGTTGGCACCATGGTAAATGATAGGCGTCCATTATCCACTTCTACGATGTCAACCCCGTCTCCGAGCCCACCCTTTAACCGACGCTTTTCAATGCGCCACTTAGACATGGAATTATCTTTAAACTCCTCACTTGAAACCACCCAATTTTCCACGTAGATGTCTTTTTCAACATCCAGTAGAATTTTCTCGAAAACTGTTCCACTAGGGTTCATCCTAGTAATCCTCCTAACTCCTCATCTCAGCCATGAGATTGTAGACCCTAATTAGCTTTATCACCGAGTAATAGAGTTCTCGCCAAGGTTCCAGGAAATGTTTTATGCGTTTTAACACCTTCGTGTGATAAAAGGAAACAGTTCAAGCCTTTCTATCAACCTTCAAAGCAATGCCTACCTAGAGTGTTAACCTTGAAAGTGCTACTGAGTATTACTGGGATATGCCTATTAGTCTTAATCATCCTTTTGACTAGGTTAGGCTTCCAAGAGTGTAGGAGTGTTAGCCGTTGGTTAAATACGTACGCTTCAGCATCACGGTGAGGGATGACCAGTATGAGCACATGAGGGATGTGGAAAACAGGTCTGGATTAATACGGTTGCTCCTCGATCAATATTTCAAAGTCCATGATACTCCCTTAGAATCGCTGCAAGCCGATGTAACATTAGTCAATAAGAAACTAGACCTTATCTTAAACTCCTTAGGGACAAAGCCTTCGGCTAACCCTCCATTACGCGTGTAGGTGAAAACGATGAAGAAACTTGTCCGTAAAATTGGGTTAATCGTATTCATAGGGGCGTTGTTTGGACTATCGTCTGTATTAGCCGCAAACCGAGGTTTATGGGAAACAGCCCAGTTCGGAATGAATAAGGAAACCTGGTCTATTTTGCTAAGCATCATCACGGTCGCAGGGATATTCTTCTTCTATAAACTGACATCGAGGGCTATAGACGCCGTTATCATCAAGCATGGTGGAAAGGAGGGGGATATACAGATGGTTACAGGCGTCTGGCGCTTCATCATAGTCTTCATAGCAGCCCTCACCCTCATGACTATCTACTTCGAACTGGGAACCATCGCGGCGATCATCGGCGCCTTCGGCGGCATGTTCCTGGGCTGGTCGCTGCAGGCGCCTGTAAGCGGGTTCGCAGCGTGGCTTCTCGTCTCCGCGAAGAGACCTTTCAGGGTTGGGGACCGTGTTCAGCTTCCTTCCTACGGCTTGGTCGGGGACGTCATCGACGTCAGCCCCATGTACACGGTGCTGAATCAGGTAGGTGGGGCTGTGGGCAGCGAGGATGCCGTTGGTAGGCATATCCTCATCCCCAACGCCATGCTCTTCGGAAACCTCGTCATCAACTACACGCCACCGCCACATCATACACCGCAGCTCCACTTCCGGTCGGAGATCAAGTCAAGTCCAACCTTTATCCTAGACGAGGTGGTTGCACGGATCACCTTTACCTCTGATTGGAAGGAGGCTGAAAGAATCCTCCTCGATGCTGCAAGAGAGGTTACAAAGGACATCATTGAGATAACAGGACATGAACCCTACATCAGGTCAGACATGTACGATTATGGGGTCTATATGAGGCTTAGGTACATGACATTAGCAACGGATAGACCGAGAATCACGCATGAGATCACGCAGAAGGTCTTTGAGGAGTTTTCGAAGAACGAGAAGGTGGACTTCGCCATCCCTTACGTCTACTCAAACAAGAGCGGGTCGAAGTTCACGCATGCAATACCGGGTTCCTTAGGCAACTATAACTTGGCAACCTGCCCGTTGCTCTACACGGATACAGCTAACATAGCCAACGGTCAAGGACTGAATGAGGAGCTGCAATCAGTGCTCAGGAAGTATGAAGAACAGCAAAAAAATGTGCTTAGAAACCTAGCGGCACAGCACATAAGACCTTCAAACACCGAGAACGGGTAAGCACCCGTATAGACCCCCATTTTCACAAGGCAGCTTTAAAGTTTGCTTGTAACAGATACGGTGCTACAACCTTTCCCACGGGTGCTGAGTAACTTGTTTAAAGCATCTAAAAGCCTTTACTCTACGAAAAATATATAGCTCTTGATCGCGTTAAGCGTCATCAAGGTTGGTGGCTGCGGGTTGAAGAATCCTGTTAAGGAGAAGTTGAAGACGGGTAAGCCCTCTGTTGGCACTTGGGTCACTATCGGGCATCCCGATGTGCCTGAACGATTAGCGGCGCTCGGTTTCGATTGGATCATATTTGATACAGAGCACAGCCCCATGGACGTCCCGTCTATTCAAACCCTTATGCAGGCTATGAGTTATACGCGGGAATGTGTCCCCTTCATCCGCGTAGCTTGGAATGACATGGTTCTGGTTAAACGTGCCCTCGACATCGGCGCCTACGGCTTAGTCATTCCATGGGTGAACACACGGGAGGAGGCTTTAAACGCTGTGCGGTATTGCAGGTATCCACCCGAGGGGGTTAGGGGCTTCGGTCCACGAAGGGCGGCGATGTTCGACCCAGACTACGTTAAGACGGCGAACGATGAGATACTCCTCGTGGTTCAGATTGAAACAGAGAAAGCCCTCTCTAACCTCGACGAGATCCTATCTGTAGAAGGCATAGACGCCTGCTTCATAGGACCCTACGACCTATCCATGTCACTTGGGGCTTTCACACAGTGGAATAACCCCAAGTTTATGGATGCGGTTGATAAGGTACTGAAGACTTCTTTGAAATGGGGGGTTGCGCCCGGGATGCACTGCGACAACGAGGATATCGTCAACGAAGCCATCACTAGAGGTTTCCGCTTCTGCGCCCTAAGTGGAGATGAGGGTTTTCTAAGGAGGGGGGCATTAGAAGCCATTAAGAAAGTAGAAGGCTGGACCCATTAATTCATTCACGGTAAACCATGTTTACATACCATGATTCAAGTCGGTTTCCATTGGGTAAGCGGGATAAACTAAAATTCAACCGTTT
The DNA here is from genome assembly GCA_964396445.1 of uncultured Candidatus Bathyarchaeia archaeon. GTDB lineage: Archaea > Thermoproteota > CALKCG01 > B24 > JAWCPE01 > CAYNFI01. The sequence goes on along the minus strand of CAYNFI010000009.1, from coordinate 37,479 downwards.
AGGGATGAGGTTTTCCTTTTTAATCAGAAGGTACTTAAAGCCTATGAGCGTTGTAAGTCGAGGGTTTGAGTAAGGGCTCTGAGCTGGGATCATCTTTGAAGGTAGTAAGGGTTGAGGTTTACCCTGTGAGCACACGTAGGGTTATTAAAGAGAACGTATACGCCCGTTCGCTTTTCTACATAACACGGATTTACACGGATGAAGGTGTAACAGGGATAGGTGAAGCCTCCGATATCTTACATCATGAACCCCCCGACGTGGATTATGTAACGCAGAAGGTTAATGAAGACCTTGTTGGGATGGACCCTACGAACCTCCATGAGATGGAGAGGTTAATACAAGGTTACGCTTTCGGGGAACTCAGCGAGGGTTTCGACATCGCTTTACATGACATCCTCGGGAAGCTTTACAAGGTGCCGATCTATAAGCTCCTCGGCGGCAAGGTCAGGGACAGGATAACCATCGCTTTCCCCGTATGGGCGATCTCAAAGGAGGACGAGGTTGAGAAAAAGGTTGACGAGGTTGTCTACATGGTCGTGAACAAAGGAGTTAAGGCTATACGGATCTACGTTGGCGTTAACCCCGAAGCAGACAAGAGGCTTTTGAAAAACATAAGAGACACCCTCGGGTTTGACCTCATCATCCGCTCCTTAGATGGAAGCAACCGCTTCACAGTTAAGAAATCAATTCAGTTCATCAAGGAAGTTGAAAGATACGAGTTTATGTACTTTGAAAGCCCATGCCAAGACCTTAAAGGAATGGCTGAGGTTAGGATGTCTGTGGACACACCGATAAGCCAGCACGTAGACTCGCTTCAACACGCTCTACAGTTGATCGAGAACCGCGCGGTTGATATCTTCAACATCGCCATTTCAGGACGGGGCTTCTACCATGCGAAGAAACTATTCACGGTAGCTGAAGCAGGTGGAGTTGAATGCGTTGTGGGTACAACACAGGAGCTTAATATAGGCACGGCGGCTCAAGCCCACCTTATCGCTTCAACGGTGAACATTCATTACCCCTGCGACCCCGCTGGACCTCTATTCTACGAAAAGGACGTGACCAAGACAGGGGTTAAGTTTGAAAGCGGGGACTTAATTGTTCCCGAAGGGGTGGGTTTAGGATTAGAGATCGATGAGGAAAAACTTGAGGAGCTACGGGTCACTCCACGAGAGCTAAGAAACCTCATTGGTAGATAGGAAACCCTATGATCTGAAAATTGATTAAAAGGCTGTGATGAAATTTAATGCTTCACAGGGTACAGAAGGCTTTTAAATGCGCTCTGAACACTTTACATGTTCCCTCTCAACGATGAAGGTAACACGCATATAGTGAAGGATCATTTGATACCAGTTACAGCAACACGGGCTGGTGAGGAACAGTGATGCGTCGAATCCCAATCAAGGCGATGAACCTGATGTACGATGATTCCAACTTTAAAATGTACCAAGACGACCATGAACTTACACAGACTTTGAGAAGGCTTGAAGACTTAAGAGAGGTTATTTACGACCATGAATTTTACATGGCTTCCTTGGATAGACGATCATCTCTCTACTATATGTATCATGATATCTGCCGTGAAGGAGACAGGTACCTCCTGAGAAAATTTGGATTGAGGTTTGACGTTACCATAATACCCTCCAAGTTACTTGGCAGAGAATACGTAAAGACTATGGGACACTACCACCCAGTTGCCGAGGAGGACCTTACGTATCCCGAGGTCTATGAGGTTCTCGAAGGCGAAGCCCATTACCTGTTACAACGTGAGAAGGACCAAAGAATCGTTGAGGTTACATTAGTTAAAGCGCGTCGGGGGAGCAAGTTTATTATCCCGCCGAATTACGGGCATGTGACCATCAATCCTTCGAACGAAACGTTGGTTACGATAAACCTTGTGTCCAGCAGGTTTGAACCACGCTATGAACCCTTTAGAAACAGAGGGGGAGGAGCTTATTTTGAAACAGTAAACAAAGGTTTCGTAAAGAATGAAAGGTACAGGGATGTGCCCCCGCTGAAGATCATGGAGGCGAAAGAGATTGGATGGCTTCCATATTTGAGGGACCTCTACACCCTCTTCCTAAAAAATCCAAACGTCTTTCTTTTCCTCAATGAACCTAAGAAAAGCCCCGTGACAGTAGAAGAGATATCTTGGGAAACAGACACGTTATAACCCTATGCTTCATACATATCATGCCCCGACTTTATGATGCAACTTACACATTAGTCAGTACCGTGAATGGCTGGACTATCATCAAACTTTTCGTAAAGCATAAGTAAATAAACTCCAGCGACGTTTAAGAGTCCACTAGTTGACACGTGGTTACTTCCATCAAATGGTGGGAGAAAAGATGGGAAGGCTTGGTTTAGTCACGTATAACCTGGCGAAAGACTGGGATATCCCAACGATCATTAACAGGTGTAGCACCGCAGGTTTCGAAGCCGTAGAACTGCGGACTACGCATGCACATGGGGTTGAGCCTATGTTGGGCAGGGTTGAACGTGAGCGTGTAAAGCAGCAGTTTAGTGAATCCTCTGTACGGCTCTTGAGTCTAGGAACGGTATGTGAGTATCACGCCGTTGACGCAGGTGAGGTTAGGCGGAACATTGAGTTGACCAGGGATTTTGTGCGGTTGGCTGCTGACGTAGGCGCGGTAGGGGTTAAGGTTAGGCCTAATGGGTTACAGGAGGATCGAGGAGTCCCCAGAAGCAAAACATTGACGCAGATTGGACTTGCCCTAAGGGAATGTGGTGAGTTCGCTGTAGGCTATGGTGTCGAAGTTTGGCTTGAGGTTCATGGAAGAGGGACAAACGATCTACGCTGTATTAAAACGATTATGGAAGCTGTTGCTCATGATAATGTGGGAGTATGCTGGAACTCAAATGCCACGGATGTTGAAAACGGCTCGGTAAAGGCCAACTTCAACCTCGTTAAGAATTGGATACGCTCAGTCCACATCAACGAGCTTTACCTAGAATCCTACCCTTGGCTTGAACTCTTCAACCTCCTTAAGGAACACGGCTATCAAGGTTACTGCCTCGCTGAAATCCCTGAAAGCCCAGAGCCTGAACGGTTAATGAAGTACTATAGAGCATTATGGCTTGAACTTACCAAGTGATAAGACTGGTGTTTAGTAACCTTTGGTCGAAGCTCATCACGGAGGATTGGGAGAAGAGTGTTAAGTGACCGTTAGAAAATCATGTCGCAACAGCACGCTTCGAATGTATAGTAATAGTCAACTTTCGTGGTCAAAGCGGGTACGCGGAGAAACTGTGGAACTCCAAAAGGTTAATTAAGGTTCAAGGTTTATCTATGCGACAGTTATTTCGGTGAGACCTTGCCCACTTGGCGTTACTCCATCAAGGGATTGGACCCTGATAAAACCGCTATGGCTTCAGGTAGGGACCTTAGGATCTCACCTAAAGCAGCTCGGGAGGTATGCCTCTCCATTAAGGGATTGAAGCTAGACGATGCGAAAACTTTGCTTCAGGATGTTATCGAGGGAAAAAAGCCGATACCATACAGGAGGCATAAGAAGAAGGTTGGGCATAGACATGAGCTTGAGAAATGGCCTAGCGGGAGGTATCCCAGAAAGGCTTCGAAGGAGATCCTTAGAATACTGGAATGCGCGGAAGCCAATGCTGGGTTCAAGGGCTTAGACCCTGAGCGTTTAACCATCATCCACAGCAGTTCCCAGAAGGCGCGGAAGATTAAGAAGTATATTCCACGCGCATTCGGTAGGTCTTCACCGTACTTCCATGAACTAACGCATATTGAGATCGCGGTTGAAGAAAGGTAGACGCTGCGCTTAGAGTTTTAACTTAGACTGAGAGTTGCCCTGTTTAACTCCGCAAAGATATAAGTCTTATACATAAGATTGGACAGCTTGGAAGCTGATGTCAGGTTTTTCACGGTTTCAGGTCATATGAACAGTTAATTTATGGTAGCGGCTAAGCCCATCGCTTTAAACCCGTGTCTCTGAGGTTCGCGTAGAACTCCCGCATCCTTTGCACAACGGTTCTCACTTTCATCTCTGAGAACGACCTCTCGTCGCAGAGGAAATGGTGTAAGCCTTCCTCATTAAGTGTTCCAAAGTTTAAGTTATAATGATCGTTAACCTTCGGTTGTAGGAATATTCGTCGAACATCCTCATAGTTCTCAGGTGTCTCCGACCTGACGCCTTTTGGTAGGCGTTCAAGGTCTCCGTGTTGCTTCACTAGGTTCAACGCCTTCTTAGGACCTATACCTCTTACTCCTGTGTTGAAGTCTGTGCCGATGAGTATTGCTACGTCAACAAGCTGTTCCCGTGTAATCCCATGGGTTGCCAGTAACTGTTCAAGTTCAATAAGCTCCGGTTTTAGAGGTCTTGACCTCCCCTTACTCGGAAGCCATTCCTTACCAGAGATAGTGACGTACCTTATAAGACGGGGAGCACCGAAGAGGATCGAATCGTAATCCCTACTGCTGGCGGCCCAAACGTCGCTTCTCGAAGCCATATACGCCGCTTGGGCTTCGGCTTCACTTGGAGCCAGCACATAAGGGATTCCGAGGAGGCTTAACGCTTTTTTCGCATCCTCAATCATAGTTGGCGTAAGTCTCCCAGTCCTCACGGCTTTTGAGAAGGCTTTGGCATAGTCTCCACGTTTTTGGGCTTCCATCATTTGTAGGAGAAGTTTCTCCCTCTGCTCCCTTCTCTTCATTATTTCTACTCGTTTAAGTGGAGGGGGCTCCCCGTCGAAGATGAAAACCTGTTTAACCCCGTACGTATGCATGAGGTGGGATGTCCTCATCGATAGCCCTATGAGGTGGGATGTAACATGTCCTTCACGGTCCATTAAAGGTGTGCCGTCAGGTAGGCGTATCAAGGAGAGAAACTGGTGTAATTCGTTGTTAGCATCTACGGCGAGGTATTTTCCCCTTAAGCTTTCGAGGTTAACCATCCTCTTCACGAGGAGCGGCGCTAAGTTAACGCCCAAGACTAATCCGCCTCTTTAAGTCCTTCGATATACCCCTTTACAGCCGCCTCTAGGAAAGCCTTTTCTCGGAGATGTCTACCCTTGATGAAGATGTTTCCAAGCTTCAACACGGGTAGTTCAATTTTTCCAAACGCGAAGAGTGCAAGCTTGGCCTCTAAGTCTTTGAAAACGTCTATTTCAACAATGGTTTCCACGTAGCTTAACCCCATGCTCTCAAGTATTTCTTTAAGCATCAGCTTTAACTCCTCATATTCTCTGAATGTCGACTCTATGTAAAACTCGATCCGCACTCTTTTCAATGCTATTCCTCAACGTTATTAGGTTTAGCAGGGTTTTTACCGAGGCCTCCAACACTTGAAACTAAATCCTTAAGCTTTTTTCTCAACTTTTAGCGTGGTTATCGGGGTGTTTCCAATTCTCTCCAAGACAGGTCCATTCCATTTATAGCATAACCTTCCACGTTTTTCAATCTGTTCCCCGCACAATTCGAAAACAGCGCCCATGATCATCGGTAAACCTATCGTTGCGTCTACGTAGACCACGGCCTTCTTAACACCCTTGCTGTATTTCCCCCAGGAGATGGCTTCCTCAACCGTAGCCCCGGAGAGACCGCCCCATTTGGGGTCATCCATGGTTATTTGAACAGCGTAGTCGTGTCCAAGGTCTTCGCATCCGAGGTCTGCGACCTTGATTAAAACCCCGATCTGCTGAATGTAGTTTTTCGGGACTCCACCTCCGATGAAGACAACTCCTGTCTTCCGAGAACGTAACCTAATCTGGGCGATTTCGTAGTTATCCCGTATAGGGTTAAGCGATACCATGGGTCTGCCTCTTCGCTGAAGGTAATACTTGGTTAAAGCTAAACCAATCGAGCTGTCGTTTAAAGCGGGGCAGAAAACAGGTATTCCACATTCAGATGCCGAGTGGAGGATTGAGTTCTCATCCTCTATTATCCCACCTAGTTCAGCCAAGTACGTCCTTGAAGAGTATTCTCCAACCGTCATAGACTCTGTGAACTCAACGATTTTCTCATCGACCATTCGAAATCCCTCCTCGTCTGCGAAGGTGTCGTAGACCCTGTCTATTGCTAATGTGTGGAGTCTCGAGTCGTCTATATTGGGAGTTCCGATGTAGTGGTGGACATGTAGGGCTTCGCAGATGTCGTGGTAGAGGTTGGCGCCTGTGGATACGATAACGTCGACCACAGACTTTCTTAACATATCGACGAGGATCTTCCGCATCCCAGCGGGCACCATCGCACCAGCTAACCCTAGGAAAACCGTTACCCTGGCATCATCTTCCAACATGGTTTTATAAACCTCGAAACATCGAGCCATATTCCTGCTCTGATAAGAACTCAGGTCCATAGCCTTAACAAGGTCACCTATTGTCTTAACCCTGAAAAGGTCGATGTGACCGATCTTCCTTCTTAGAAGCTCTTTTTTACTCATCCAGCATTCCCTCGTCTAAGCGCGTGTTTGGTTACGAATATTATGGGTTGGGAAGGCTAATAAGTTTCATCTTACGATGCCTTTAACAAAAGTTTACCATGGATTTTCACGTTAAGGCTTCACCCCTACATCCGACGACGCCCTTAACGCGGTGGATAAAATTCTTGCAGGCAAAGCATTCTATGAAAGAGATTGTCTTTTCCCTTACAGGGCAGTCAACGGCTTCCTTACGCATACGCTTCAGCGTTTTACTCCCTAAACCCTTGAGTCCCTCCAAAGCCTCCTCTGACGTGGGGAGTCCGCGGTCAAGTGTCTTAATGGCAACCTTAAACTTAGGTTCAGGCAATGCGCTAACCCCTTTAACCAGTATGATCGGTATTAACACCTGAAAAAACCATATAAACCTAACCAAAACTCCGCCATGTATAGTTAGGCAAAGATAGACTCTGCCTCATCATCGAAACTAAAGTGAATCTTTACTTTTACCCACATTGTACCCCGCCGAGACCCTTTCTCTAACATCGTTGAGTGTGGGCATTCGAGACGCTAAGACGCCTCCGGTTTTTTCTATTACAAGTGAAGAAACCGCGCAACCCGTGACAACTGACCTAAACACGTTTTCCGTTCTAATGAATTCACTCAGGAAACCTGCGCAGAACACATCTCCTGCACCTGTAACGTCTACCACATTGGCTTTAAACCCTGGAACCTTACAAAATTCTCCACCTTTTGTTAGTAAAACCGATCCTTCCTCACCGAGGGTCACAAGTCCTATGTCGGCGCCTTTATCAACGAAGTACTTTACAGCGTATCTGTGCAGATCCCTTCTTTCTCCGAAAATATATTTACAGTCTTCAAGACTTGCCCTAATAATGTTGAAGTATCCAATAGCTTTTTCGTAGAATTCTTTGGCGACTTCATCTCTATTGGGGTGTTGGACTGAAGTTGCCCCTCCATACCCTCCTAGGTCAACTGAAAGCCTTAAACCCACCTCAACGAGTGCCTTTAAGGTTTCGATAGGTACCTCGAAGTCCATTGGGCAAATGTGGATGAATTTCGCGTTTAGGAAATCATCCGGAAAGTCTTCAAATCTAATTGATGGAGCTTTTTTCAGGTATTTCAGGGTTTTATCCCCTCTGTCATCGTAGATCAGGTAGTTCGTAGTGCTGTTCCTTCCCTCTACTTTCAATCCTCGGACATCAACACCCGCTGCATAAAGGGGTTCTAGAAGGTCTCTAGGCATATCTTCACCTATTTTGGTCACTATCCCTGTTTCAGTCTCTAGCCTTGCTGAAGATACGGATGTGTACGCTGCGGGGCTGCCCAAGACGGGCCCTATCGTTTTCCCCGGGTACTTTACAACCTCGTTGAGTACATGTCCCACTGTAACTAGCTGCACTCTTAAACCCGCCTCTCTCCATTAGATTCGGTTAATTAGAATACACGCTTGTTTAAACGGTTATCTCTCCCTCTTTCCAGCGATGAATTCTTCAACCATCTGCTTGGCAACCTCATCTGGGAACTGTTTTGGCGGGTGCTTCATGAAGTAGGCTGAAGCTGATGTTAAAGCTCCCCCCACGCCTCTATCCATAGATATCTTCGCACATCTTATGGCGTCTATGAGTACTCCCGCGGAGTTTGGACTATCGATGACTTCAAGTTCCGCCTTTAACCTGACAGGCATGCCTCCGAACTTCTCGCCTTCAAGTAGGATAACCGCGACCTTGGTATCCTTCAGTAGTGGTAGGAAGCTGAATCCAGCGGATAGCTCAGCTTCGTATGGTAACAAACTTTTTATCGCCGACAGCTTGGTCATCTCCTTTGTCTCCCCCCTTTTCACTAAGTTTACGAAGTCAGTGTTTCCACCGTAGTTGAGCTGATAGGACCGCTTAACCTTCACTCCTCTGGTTTGGAAGAGGTTGATAAGGGCTCTATGAAGTATCGTTGCACCAACTTGGCTTTTAACATCGTCTCCTACTAAGGGAACCCTATTTTCATCAGCCTTCCTCTGATATTCGGGGTCGCAGGCGATCAGCTCCGGTATACCGTTTACAAACCCAACCTTCGCCTCCCTTATACTCGCGTCAGCGTAGCATCTTGTCGCCCTCGCTGAACCCGTTGGGAGAAGGTTAACAAGTACATCAGCCCTCGCTGATTTCAACACAGCGGATACATCGACAGTTTTCTTGTCAGCAACTTTCACATACTCTTGTAGATGAGGTGGGACGCCGTCTAAGACCTGACCCATGGAAACCTCGACACCCAGCTTCGGCACATCCGAGAATTTCTCAGTGTTATTCGGAGGCGTAAATATGGCTTCACCCAAGTCTTTCTCAACCTTGTTCGCGTCCACCTCAAACGCGGCTACGGGCTCTATGTCATCAACCCTATACTCGCCCAACACTGGATGCATCAAGCCGGGTATGAAACCCGCATCCTCCGCGACATTCTTGTAGTAGAAAAGCCCCTGTACCAACGAGCTTGCACAGTTACCGACCCCAGCTATCGCAAGCCTGATTTTCCTTCCCATTCAACCACCTCCACGTTAGACCATATCATAAGGTCCTTGAAGTATATTCTCTTATGGGAGTGTAGTTAGGCGGCGTCACTTCGTCCTTCATAGGAAGCTCCACCCAGGAACCCGTCTCCATAGATTTAAACACACCGCATAAAGCCTCCATAGCCCACGCTCCGTCTTCACCCTTTATCCTCGGCTCCTTATCCTCCCTGAGGCACTCTATGAAGTGGTTAACCATCCTCGTATAGGACCACTCCCTTGGGGGAACTATGGAGACCCAACGCTTAGGCATAGGTTTGCTGATGACATCCTCGGCCCAGAAGAATACAGGCCACCTGTAATTCCTCAGGATTTCAGGACAGGTCTCCCATGTGTAATCCTTATTTGTGTACACAGCCAGAGGCACGGACCTAAATGGTCCACCTGACTCAGTGCTTGTACATATGGTTCCATCGGTGCCGTATACCTCATTGACCTCTGTAACAGCTGGTGAGAACCTGTCAAGGGTTATAGCTGCGAGGCAACCGTTTTCAAATTCAATAAGCATTGTAACAGCGTCTTCAAGCTTAGTTCTGGACTCAGGTGTGGCTAAGCGTTGAGCTTCACCGACCACTCTTCGAGGCTTACTTCCTAGGAACCACATGAGAAGGTCTACCTTGTGACTTCCCAGATCGAATAACGCACCTGCACCTGCCTGCCTTGGGTCAAACCTGAACCTGCTGAACGCCACAGTCTCCGGGTAAAGGTTCCAACCTTCATGTAACGCTGACCTCCCCATGACGGGTTTACCTATAACACCGGCTTCGATCAACTCCTTACCGATCTCGTTAGGTATCCAGAACCTGTAGTTGCAGCCAAGCATGAGTTTAACCCCAGCCTTTCTGCAGACATCAACCATGTCCCAAGCCTCCTTGTTCGTACAACACAAGGGTTTCTCCACAATCACGTGAACCCCTGAGTCAGCCGCTGCTATCGCTTGGTCCCTGTGATATGCGTTAGGTGATGCTATAATCACAGCGTCAAGCTTCCCTTTTTCATCTCTAAACATCGTCTGATAATTCACGTACCAGTGCTCCGCTCCCCAGGTTGAAGCGGCTTTACGCACTCTTTCCTCATTCACATCGCATATGGCTTCAAGCTTTGCGTCAGGTATGGATTTAAGCGAGGGAAAATGTACGTACTCCGATACACTCCCCGCTCCGATAACACCGAATCTCAGTATTTTACCCATTAGCTTCTACACTCAGAGCCTTGATTCCATTATAACGCTTAATAAATTTTGCCTTCAGTCCCTTCATTCGAATAGCACGTTTTATTGAAGCTTAGTATCAGTTATTACTTGGTGAAAAGATTTATTTCTCATCCAACATTCTGAAGTAAGGGTTTAGGTTGCAAGTGAGACCATTGATGGCTGATACGGATCCGCCAGGTTTCTTGATGACCTCTGAGCCTGGATCCTTCGCCCAGAAGACGATACTGAGTCGGAATCCTGACATCATAGATAGAGCGATCGCTGAGAACAATTACCCATTGTTCATCAATGAGCGTTTAGGGGATCTAAAAGATGAACTCCTCAGCGGGAAAATACAACCTTTTTCCGAGGATGCTCCTGATGTCGATGAGTGGAATCGGCTGTGGGCGAGGTTTAAGGAAAAGACGTGGCTGGACCTTCCATGGTATTTTGCTGAAAGCTATTTCTATCGCCGCCTTTTAGAGGAAGTCATGTATTTTCAACACGGACCACTACAGGGCCTAGACCCCTTCGAGAAATCTAAGAGGAAACAGTTAGAGGAAAGCATAGCGCCGATAAGCCTTGCCATAGACGCCATTGATAAGATCAACGAACCTAAGCTGTGCCTCGAGAATCAATTACATGCCAGCTTATGGGGGAACCGGATTGACTTAAGCAACCTCATGATCACGGACGAGGTTAGACGCCGACAAGCAATGATAGAAAGAGAAAATCTCTTAATCAACGATTTCTCAACGTTTACGGAAATATTAAACAGACATCATCCTTTACATATAGCCTTCATAAACGATAATGTTGGAATAGAGCTAGGGTTCGACCTTTGCCTAGCAGACTTCCTAATCAGGGAAGAATACGTGAATAAAATAACCTTCTACCTGAAACCCTACCCATTCTTCGTCTCAGACGCCATGATTAAGGACTTACAGGAGACTGTACATGCCTTCACAGAAAGCCCAAGCTTCAATTTAAAGCGGCTGGGCGAGCGCATACAAAAAGCCTTATGTGCAGAAACTATTCATTTATCAACTGATTGGTTCTGGGCATCTTTCCACCATTTCTGTGAAATGCCGAAAAAGCTCTACGAGGAAATGTCACGTCTCGACATGGTTATCCTTAAAGGAGACGCTAACTACCGGCGTTTGCTAAGCGACCGCCACTGGATTTACACCATGCCTATAACGAAGATCGTTCAATATTTCCCAACATCAATACTCATCCTGCGAACTTTGAAGGGTGAGATCATCGTCGGCTTAAAATATGGACAAGTTGAAGAATTACAGGCTGAGGACCCGGAGTGGTTGATAAACGGTAAACGTGGGATAATTCAATACGTGGAGTTGAAACACTCGCCAATCTCCCCTGTGACAAACACCTAAATTCACTCATTTTAAATTCTGTCGCACCGTTATTTTCAAGGTTGCTCCTACACGCGTTTGTGAATGATAACCGATGGGATATACGTGCCTAGCTGGAGTTAAGCCAATTATTTGAAAATTAAGCTTCTTTGGATGTCGACAGGGTAAATGCCTTAAACCGTGATCTTTATCTCAAAGGTGGAGTTAGTGCTTAAAAGAGGCTCGAATTTAATGAGGTCTAAACGGTGTAGACGTGATAAATTCCTAACAGAAGGCGTTCGAGACCTTGGGCTTACGGAAGGTATGGCGGTGAGTGAGCTTCTTAACCGGATGGCTTCTATGGGAGGCTTCAGCGTTAGCCCAGTGGCGAAGGCTGTGGACATCCTCGAAGAGATGTTCAGAGATGAAGACTACACTGTATTCCTCTCCTTCCCAGCGTGTCTTATAGCAACAGGGCTTCGAGGGGTAATCGCAGACCTCGTACAGCGTGGGTATATTAACGTAATTATCACTACAGGTGGAACCTTTGACCACGACCTTTCAAGAGCCTGGGGAGGGAGGTACTATCATGGGACCTTCCAAGCAGATGATGTTGAACTCCATAGACTCGACATTCATCGATTGGGCAACATCTTCATACCAGTTGAAGACTACGGTCCCCTATTAGAGGCTAGGCTTCAACCCATCCTCTCAGAGCTTCATAAGGAAAGGCGGAGGCTCTCAGTCCGCGACCTTTCCGAGGAGCTTGGTAAAAGGTTACACGACGAAGGCTCCATCCTCTATCAGACCTATAAGAGGCATGTTCCCATATATTCCCTCGGCGTCTTAGACTCAGCCTTCGGGTATCAACTCTTCCTCTTTGCTCAAACCCATGATTTTCAACTGGATTTTTGGAAGGATATGCGGGAGCTGAACGACAGCGTCTTCGAAGCGAAGAAGACGGGCGCTCTTATCCTCGGAGGGGGGATAAGCAAACACACCGTGATCTGGTATAACCAGTTTAGAGGCGGCCTCGACGCCGCGGCATTCATCACAACAGCCGTTGAATACGATGGAAGCCTCTCCGGGGCGAGGTTAAGGGAAGCTATATCTTGGGGAAAGGTAAAGGAAGAGGCTAAGCAGGTTACTGTCGAGGGGGAAGCCACTGTACTCCTCCCAATGATCCTACTCGCTGTATATGAACGGCTGCGGGGAAAAAATAGGGGAAGGTGACTTAAATGATTGATGTCATAGATGTAGTGGCTGTAGGAGACCTAAACCTCGACATCATAACATCACCCATCAAGGCATTGCCAGGTAAGGAGACCTCCTGCGACGTTGAGCATATGGGGCTTTACACGGGGGGTAACGCTGCGAACTTCGCCGCCGCTGCCGCATGCTTAAAATTGAAGACGCGTTTCATGGGAGCCTTAGGACCTGACCCTATAAGCCGATGGTTGATGGAGAAGATGCGGGAGTATGGGGTTGAATGCGTTGTGAAGGTTAGGGAGGACTCCTCGGCTGGAATCACCTTCGCTATAACATACACGGATGGGACTAGGCAGTTCATCGCAGCCTACGGTTCAAACAACGACCTCTCTATCGAAGACATCGATTTCTCCAAGCTTAAAGGTGTAAGGCATGTCCATCGCTCAGGGTTCTGGTACTGTAAAAAGATCATGGGTGAACCTACAAAGAGACTTCTGAGGTACACCCGGGAACTGGGCGCAGAAACAAGCCTTGACATAGGCTGGGATGACCTTGGATGGACAGATGAAAGGGTCTCAATGGTTTATAAATGCCTCCAATACGTTACCGTCTTCTTCATAAACGAGAAGGAGCTTCAACACCTTTATCGGAAAAATGACATCAAAGCTGCGGCTTCTGAGGCTTTAGAAATGGGTGTTAAGGTCTTAGCTCTACATCTTGGAGAGAAGGGTTCCATGGTCTTCACAAAAGATACCATTATTAAAGCCCCAGCTTACCGAGTGAAACCCCTGAACCCAACGGGTTCAGGTGATGCCTACAACGCCGCCTTCGTCTACGGAATGCTGAAGCGGAGGCCGTTGAACGCCGTCGCAGACTTCGCCAACGCCGCAGCGGCCCTCCACATAATAAGAACAAAGCCAGTTTTTCCAGAAATTAAAAAAGTAGAAACCTTTATGGCGGAAACTGAAAAGAGGCTTTAAAAAGTATAGGTAGCGGTTACACATGCGTAAACTCGTCCACGTCATCGTTCAACCCTTAGGTTTAAGGGTTGATGTCCACGCGGAGGAAAACCTACTCCGCACATTAAGACAGGTGGGTGTTTGGCTTCCAAGCACATGCGGTGGCACGGGCAGTTGTGGAAAATGCTTCGTTAAAATCGTAGATGGAGTGGATGGATTAAGTGAGTTGACTGAGGCTGAGAGGAAGCATCTTACAAGATCAAATATCGGTGAGGAGTATAGACTCGCATGTCAAGCGAAGCTACTTGGAAATGTAACGGTTCTGATCCCGCCGGAGAGCATGGTTGGGAAACCGCGGACCCAAGTTGAAGGCGTTGAGGTGAAAGTAACCCTAAACCCAGCTGTTACGGAGCACATGGTGGAAGTTGAGGCGCCAACGCTTAAAGACTTGAGGGCTGACTATACACGCCTCGCCGATGCGTTAAAGGAAACCATAGGCATAGAAAGGGTCGCCGTTGACCATTATGTGATGAGGCTACTTCCATCATCGCTGAGACTGTACAGCTGGAAACCCCGCGTAGTCTTGTGGAGCGGAGGGAAGGTTCTTGATGTAACCTCCCGTGAAAACCTTGGGAAGCTCTACGGCATCGCTGTTGACATTGGAACAACCAAGCTTGCCACGTATCTCCTCAACCTCTCAGACGGTACAACCACAGCCTCAGCCTCCATGGTTAACCCTCAGATCCAATGGGGGGAAGATGTTATATCACGTATCTCTTATGCACGAGGTATTAAGGAAACCCGGCAGCTTCAGAAGGTTGTAGTTTCAGGAATCAACCAGCTCATCCACGAGTGCTGTTTGAAGGCTGGCATCGACCCTAGGTACGTGTATGAAATTGTAGCTGTGGGAAACACGGCGATGCACCATCTCTTCCTCGGGATAAACCCAAAGTCCTTAGGCTTCACACCTTACACCCCAGTCGTTCAGGAAGCCCTCAACCTGGAAGCCCGCAGTCTCGGGCTTAAAGTGAATAAAGCGGCTAATGTCCACGTACTACCCGTCGTCGCTGGTTTTGTCGGCGCAGATGCCATAGCCGACATATTGACAACGCAGGTCGCTGAGGAAGACGATTGGGGCATAGTCTTCGACATTGGAACCAATACAGAAGTTATACTGGGTAAGAAGGATAAGGTATACGCCGGATCCTGCGCCTCAGGACCAGCCTTTGAGGGAGCAAGGATTAAACACGGTATGAGGGCTTCGAGTGGCGCGATCGAGTATGTAACAATAGACTCGGAAACGCTTCAGGTGAAGTTCCATGTTATAGACGATGAAAAGCCTAAGGGGATATGCGGCTCAGGGGTCATAGACACAATCGCCCAGCTCCTAAAGGCTGGGGTGATCGATGCTTCGGGAAAGTTTAGGGATGGTTACGGGGGGGTCAGACTCGACGTGCAGGGTCAAAGAGAATTCATAGTCGCGGATGGTGAGGAAACCGCGTCGGGCAGGGAGCTAACCATCACCCAGAATGATGTAAGGGAGATACAGCTCGCTAAGGCCGCGGTGCTTACAGGCGCTATGATCCTCATGCGGGAAGCCCGTGTGGGTATGGAGGAGATAGGGAAGATTTACCTCGCAGGCGCCTTCGGCACGTATGTGAAACCTGAAAGTGCCGTAGCGGTCGGTATGATCCCGCCCTTCACCCTAGACCGCATTAACAGTGTTGGAAACGCTGCTGGCACAGGTGCCCGACAAGCACTGATATCATTGGAGGCGAGGGTGAAGGCTGATAAACTAGCTCGGAAGGTTCATTACATCGAGTTCCACATCTTCCCCGACTTCCAAGAATGGTACCTGAAAGCCCTAAGCTTCCCTGAGAAGGGAGTGAACCGAAGCATCCTCGTATAGGTCATATTTACAGGAAACTTCAAGCGTAACCTTGTTCATTCATCCATTCCTTCCTTCTACCAGTTATTTTTATACAGAAGATACCGTTGGTTTTTCGATTAAATAAGTTGATTAGAGGGGTACTCGCGTTTGATTGGATTTACAGTTACCTTAACGCCTTTAACATGGAAGCCTTTTTCTTGTAATAGTCTTAACTTAGGCTCTAAGCGAGGTGCGCGTGTTGAAAGGTATGACGGATAAAGAAAGGATTTTAGCGGCTCTACACCGTGAACCTGTGGATAGGATACCCTTCATGCATTGGTGGAGGCACTTTCCCAGAGGGTCTGTGGAGAGGGAGGTGAGAAACCGGGGTATGGGTTTATGCGTCTCGCTTCCATGCTTCCTCGAATCGCGACCGAACGTTGAAGTTACACAATCCTCAGGTTACACGGGTGGGGGAAAGGTTGTCAAGTTCACCTACCATACACCCCAGGGAAGCGTGTCTGAGCTTTTCAAGACCGGTGTAGGCTGGGGTTCAGGTATCATGGGAAGGGACTTCAAGGGTCTAACCCCTTGGAGGGTCAGCCCAGATGAAGGGGGACGTATGGTAAAGAAGCCGGATGATTATGATATCGTAAGGTTCATGGTTGAGGATACTCATTACGAACCATACTACCAAGCCTTAAAGGATTTCCAAGGTTACCTCGGAGATGATGGTATAGCGGTAACAAGCCTCCCATACACGCCCTTTCAAAGGATAGCCATAGACTTCGTGGGCCAAGCACGGCTTTACATCGATTATGCAAGGCATCGCGAGAAGGTTGAAAGCCTTTACAAGTCCTTGGTTGAGAAGACGAGGGAGCTCTATCCCCTAGCGGCTGACGCTCCTGTTGACTTCGTGAATTACGGCGACAACATTGACGGCGTGCTTGTAAACCCACGCTTCTTCGAAAAGTACTATGCACCAAACTACAACGAAGCCGTACGCATCCTTCACTCTGCCGATAAGATCGTGGGAAGCCACATGGATGGAAGGCTGAAGGTCCTCGCCGAAGCCATCGCTAAGACTGAGCTGGACGTTATCGAAGCCTTCACCCCACCACCTATAGGCGACCTCTCCGTAGGCGAGGCCCTAGCCCTTTGGAAGGACAAGGTTCTATGGATAAACTATCCTTCCTCAGTCTACACCTCAGGTGGACCGGACGCGGTTAAGAGGCATCTGCTCCAGATACTAATTTCAGCCATCCCAGGCGATCGGATCATCATAGCTGCCTCCACGGAGAACTATGTTCCCCTAGAAATCCTCAAAGCCATCACGGACGTCATGGAAAACGCGGTCTACCCCTTTTCACAGAGGGGTTTGAACCCATCTAGGCCTCATAGAACCTTCGATGAACACGAAGGGTTTGCCGATTGACTGACCGGGTTTAGGTATGCGAAAATTTATATAACTACTGTTACGAGGAAGCATTGGTGAACGTAAGTTATGTTCATTCGAAGTGTTTCAAAGATCCCGAGAAAGGTTTCCCCTGGACATGGAGAGACTACGCTTTACCAACATGTCTTCGGTTCAGGTACTTCTGATGAGAAACTCACCAAGACCATAAGGGGCTTCTGGAGAATGACTGTGAAGCCAGGTGGAACGAATAAGCTTCACACCCACGCTGACCAAGAACAAATCTACTTCGTAGTTAGGGGAAGCGGCATGGTTTCGGTAGGAGATGAGAAGGCTAGGTTGAAGGCGGGAGACGCGGTTTACCTACCACCTAGATTAAGCCATGCCTTCTACAACGACACTGAGAAGCCCTGTACCATCCTCGCCGTATCAGCCACGGTGTATGTAAGCTAGAATTTTCTAAAACAACGGGTTTCTCCAACCGTATTTCCCAACCAACGGTATGTAGAGCACATACTCCAGAACCCTAGTCTTAAGCTCAGAAGGCTTATACTTCTCCAGAAGAGTTAGGCTCTGCGTTGTCTGCGGCGGACCCACTGGCACCACAAGTTTACCATAAGGCTTCAGCTGGGGTATGAGGGACGGCGGGATCCTTGGGTAACATGCGGTGACACAGACCTTATCATACGGTGCTTCAGGGATATATCCTTCTGCGCCGTCTCCAAGGACCATTACAATATCTCTGTAACGTGTTTCTCAAAGGCTTCCTTCATCCCGTGGTTACGCTCCAAGGACCATTACAATGTCTCTGTAACCAAACGCCTTGAGATTACCACATGAGAACTCATAAGTTTTCCTATTGATCTCAATTGTAACAACTTTCCCCTCTGAGCCAACCACTTCATGGGCAAGTGCGGCGCCGTAGCCAGATCCTGTGCCGACTTCAAGGATTTTATCCCCCTTCCTTAACATGAGGGCTTCGTAGAAAAGGGGGTAGCTGTGTGGACATGAGATCGTTTGGTTCTTCCCATCACCGGGAAGAAGAAGCTCGTTATAAGCGTAGTCTCTATACTCTTGGGGTATAAACTTCTCTCTAGGTACCTTCTGCATCGCCTCAGCGATTCTAGGAGACCTCAGGAAACCCTGTTTAACCAAGCGTTTCACCATCTCCTCTCGTTCCTGAGTAAACTCTGCCTCTGTCTTCGCTACCTTGCTCAGAGGAGGTGGAATAACCCAACCTAAAACCATTACACTCACGTAAGAATGCGCGGTTTTATTCAATAGAATTCTGCTCGTTTCCCTCTTTATAAGGAGTTGTAGCATTGATAAGGCATTATATAGCACTTACATGGGTTAAGCATTACATGGGTATAGGCTTCTCTGATCTCATCTGCTTCAACTCGGAGGTTCAAGGTATAAAATCATCTCCGACAAGTATAATTATAAATACGAGTTTACAGGTGTGTCTCACATGCTCGTGTTACTGGTATGCGCCGTAGCGTCTTTTCTGACAACACTTCTTCTCACCCCCTACGTGATTAGGTATTTCAGGTTCGTAGGCATCGTTACGGCTGATGTGCATAAGAAAGGCAGCCCGCTTCTTCCCAGCTCCGCCGGTGTGCCCGTTATGTCCGGCATCATCAGTGGTCTGCTTCTCTACGTTTTCCTACAGGTTTTCTTATACAATGAAGGGACACAGTTGGTAACCCTCTTTGCAGCCATGACGAGTATACTGATTATAACGTTCTCAGGTTTCATCGACGACATCAATTCAGCTCAGGTTAAGGTTGCCGGTCATGAGGAGGGAAAGCGTGGGTTGAAGCCTTGGCAGAAACCTTTGCTGACAATACCTGCGGCGGTTCCATTAATGGCGATCATGGCTGGAGACAAAAGTATGAGCATCCCGTTAATAGGCATGGTTAACTTCGGGCTATTCTATCCCCTCCTGATAGTCCCCATCGGCGTCGTCGGCGCCTCAAACATGGTCAACATGCTTGGAGGCTTCAACGGTTTGGAAGCAGGTATGGGCATGGTATACACCTTATCCCTAGGTCTATTCGCATATCTTCACGGAAGCGCCATCGCCAGCGTTGTTTTCCTAACAACGTTCGCCTCCCTAGCCGCGATCCTGAGGTACAACTTCTACCCGGCAAGGATCCTGCCTGGGGACAGTATAACCTATCTGCTCGGAGGCATAGTGGCTGTGGGTGCGATCATAGGCAATATTGAGAAAGCCGCGGCTATTGTAATGATACCCTTCATCATACAGGGTGCCTTAAAGTTTTATTCAAGGTTTAAACTCAGGATCTTCGCCTCAGACCTCGGCGTACTCCAAGATGATGGGAAGGTCAAGGCTAAATATGGGAGGGATGTTTACTCTTGGACCCACATAGTTATGAACCTTAGATCTTCTACCGAAAGAGAGGTCGTGTTAACCTTAGTCTTGGTTGAAGCTTTTTTCGCCGTCATTCCCTTTCTGAACATACTTTAAGGAAATAACGCATCAAAACTATGCGGCTAAGGCTCTAATTAACACTGCCACTAAGAACTGCGCCGTGTGTTCCAACCATGTTTTTTCACAGTGTCGTAGAGGGCGACGACTTTCTCAGGGCTTACGTCTTGCTGCATACTATGGGTTGGGCCGAGGATTAAACCCGTGGGTCCAAGGGCTGCTATCCGTTGCTTCACCTCGTTGATAATGTCTTGCACCGTTCCAAAGGGTAGGGTGCTTTGAATCCCAAGTGTTCCATCGAGGCACAGCCTATCCCCGTAAAGCTCCTTAACCATAACGGGGTTCATGCACTCAGGTTGAACAGGGTTGAGGATGTCCACGCCGACCTCTATAAGGTCGGGGATGATCGGCTCGATGTAGCCGTCGCTGTGGAAGAGGACATGGACGTCCCTTTGCCTCTTAACCCTTTCGATCATATCCTTGTACCGATGCTTTAGGAAACGCCGCCAATGCTTAGGCGACATCATCAGTCCAGCTTGGGCGCCTACGTCATCCCCATCGACGATCACATCCACACCGGCTTCCGCTAAGAGAACGGCCTGCGCCGTCCTAATCGCGTTGAGTTTGTCGAGGATGGCTTCGACGAAGCCGGGTTCCCTATACATTCTCAACATGAACTCCGGGAAGCCTGTGAGTTTCCAGGCTATCTCAAACATGTGGGCGATCCCACCGTATATGCAGTAGTCCCTACGGTTTTCACAGAACTTTTCCACGTTCGGCAGCTTACTTTCGTCAGGTTCAGGCCAGCGATAATCCTCCAGGGACATGCGTTGAAGCGGATGCGATACAAAGGTGTAGGTGTAGGTGTGCGAGGGAGCCCATATGGTTTCGAAGCCGAAGATGTCCCTAACAACTTCATAGCCCTCCCTCTTACCTACGAAGTGCCCACCCTCCTCGCAAGGCGCTCCCTCAGCTTCATACCCACCTTTAAGCCCAATCCCCGTTGCTCTAACATCAACTCCGAGGATTCTGTAGACTTCCTCATCGTCACCGGCGTCGAGGTATGTTTTCAACCCCTGGAAGGGCTCGGGGCGTATCCTTAAAACGAGGGGTATACGGTCAGGTTCCTCAAGCTCAATAGCTGCGATACAGCGGTCCTTAGGCGTCATAATCCCATAGAACCTCCAGTTCCCCGACTGGTTTAGAACCTGTTGAAACTTAACCTTTATGCATACACGCATGAACACCGGGTTCGGATATAATTTCACGCTGCCAACCGCGTTGGCATAGATCATAGCATATTAAGCCTGTTCTATCTGAAAACTCAACGTGGTTTCAAGAGATAGAATTGGGCTAAGTTGATGTGAAGAAAGTGAATACTTTCACTTACCCCAGACCTTTTCCATCTTCCTGATGAACAGAAATGATATATCGAGGTTAAAGTGAAGTAAACATAGGTGCGGGTTTGAGCGAGGAGATGATTCTCGAGGGGCTTCAAGCCCCAACGGTTTTCAAGGATGAAGGTAAACTCGACCTAGGCTACGTACCCCCGCGTTTACCCCATAGGGAAGAACAGTACCGTTTCCTAACCCAGGTTTTCCGCTGCATGATTGATTCACCTGGAGTTATGAGTCCAAGGGCTATGATAACAGGTGGCGTCGGCACTGGGAAGACGGTGTTAACTCAACGCTTCGGTTCAGACCTTGAACGGGTTGCACGGGAAAAGAAGGGCGTAAACCTCCACTACATCCATGTGAACTGCCATGAACTAAGGGGAAGCTCCTTCCTAATCCTCACAGACATCGTCACCCATTTCATCCCACATTTTCCCAGACGGGGCTTCTCATCTGAGGAAGCCCTCCGAAACCTCATGAACATGTTAGACGAGGAAAACGCTTACGTGGTTCTAGCCCTCGATGAAACTGAGGCCCTGATCCATAATGAAGGTTCAGCGCCACTCTACAACCTCACACGGATCCACGAGACGCGTCTGAATAAACCTCAAAGATTGGCTTTAATCTGCATACTGAGGAACCCTGAGGTCCTAGCGAGGCTTGACGCCCCTACGCTCAGCACACTTCAGAGGAACTTCATCCGGCTTCCCGTATATGGACGGGGGGAGCTTATCGACATCATTAACTACAGAGCTTCCTTAGCGATTAAGGAAGAAGCCATTCTCTCTGAAAGCCTTACACTCATCGCTGACATATGCTCATCGAAGGGGGACGCCCGTTACGCCATTGAACTCCTCCTCAGGTCTGGTAAATGTGCTGACAATGAAGGGGCTAGGTATATTCTTCCTGAACATGTGAGGAAGGCGCAGCAGACTTTGGAGTACCCACCGATCATGTTGGATTACATAAGGTCGATAAGCCTCCATGAAAGGCTTTTCCTCCTCGCGGTGGCAAGGAGTCTGGGGAAGCAACCTGAGAGGGCGTACGCAGCAATAGGGGAGGTTGAGGAAACCTACAGGGTTTTATGCGAAGAACACGGGGAAACACCGAGGGGACATACCCAGCTTTGGAAATACATGAACACGCTGTCAGTAAGCGGGCTTATTTCAACACAGCCTTCAGGTCGGGGACAGAGGGGGAAAACAACTAACATAGGGCTTCCAATGTCAGCTATATACCTTGAGAAGGCTTTAGTGGGAGGCTTAAAGGAGGGAATCCATGGAGCTTCATGAAAAGAAGAGGATAACCCTGAAACTTGAGGAAACATTATCATCCCGGGGTAGGATCAGAGTCTTCAAGGTACTCTCCGAGTTTGGGGAACTCAATGTATCTGACATCGCTAGAAAAACAGGGTTAAACTATACGGCGACGAATGTACACCTGAAGGCTTTGGAGAGCATGGGTTTAGTAAGGGAGAAAAGGTTTGGGAAAATAAGGATCTACAGGTTCAACGGGGACGATCCCCGAGCTAAAGCCCTGCGGGAGCTCATCACCTTCTGGGAAAAACCGTAACCTCTCCCTTTTCAAACAGCCCATTAACAGGTTGAAAAGCTTGGAACCTCATTGTTTCCGAGGTAAACCTTCATGCGATGAACCCTACCCTACGGTTTCAACGCAGTTCTAGTAAGTTAGGGCTGGAATAATCTATAGCAGAACCTAAGCTGGGTAGAAGAGTAGGGTTAAGGAATATTGAGGAGAACAATAAGGTTCCCGAGTTGTTAAATGCGACGGTTTAGGTTGCTCTGCCAGATAGAATCGTTAAGAACACTTTCATCTTCCTGTAGGCGTCGAGGAACTCTAAACCCCTCCTCGTTATGGTGAATTTAGGTCTTTCCCCTTGTATTTCCTTAATTAAGCCATAAGAGATGAGGATGTTCAGGAGCTTCCTCATCCTATCAAGTGGAAGACCTGAGGCGTAGGCAATTTTCGTGATCGATGCACCGCCGTGCCTACTTACGGCTTCTAAGATGTCAGCGTAGATGTCAACCCTACCTCTCTTCAACATGGAATCAACTCATGAGCTGGAGTTAGCCCAGAGACTGCGGCTCCGAGGTCTCTATATCTAAGCAGACCTTTGGAGCAGCTCTATACCTTTAGATCGGAGGTTGAGGAAGTTTTTCAACCTTTACAGGTGGCTTAGCGAAGACTACGTTTCTCCCAGTGTCTAAAGCCTCCAGGTACTGGGTTTCACCTGAGATTCTGCATTCAGATTCGATGGAGGCTCTCCCAACGTAAAGGTTGCACGCCTTAGCATTCTCCTCCATTATCAAACTCATTGCGTATACGTCTTCAACCCTGGCTCTGTCCCGGATATGGACCTCCTCAGCTAATAGTGGCCCCCGAGCCTCACCCCTCTTCCCTAAATCGATCCTCCGCGCCTTCGCACCCTTCTCCGAGGCGATCAAACCTCCTACGGCTACGTTATTTCTCGCTGAGACCAGCGAGGCCTCTACGGAGCCCCCTACATCCAAATCCTCAGAACTCAATTCCTTAACTACACGTACAGCTCCACCTACATCAAGTCTCCCAACCAGTCTTAGGTCGCCCCCAACTTGAAGCCTTCCACCGACATCCACCTCACCGCCCTGGCATGTTCCAGATATGTCAACTGTACCGCCGACATTGAGTTTCCCCGTTAACCGTAGGTCGCCTCCAACTTGGAGACGTCCTCCCACATCAACATTTTCGCCTTCACCCGTTCCAGATATGTCAACCGTGCCGCCTACATCGATCTCCTTGAACCTAAGGTCTCCTTCAGCCTTCATCGACCCGCCCACATGGATGTCTCCCCCTCTGCTTCCAGCGCTAAGCCTAATGGAGCCGCCTACATCTATCGCGTTGAAACATAGTGGAGCTGTAGATTCTAAGTAGCCTCCGACCCGAATAGGTCCCGTAACCTCGCCTCCGCTAACGTGCACCATTCCACCGACATCGATGGTTGCAAGCTTCACGGCGGCTAATGTCTTGAAGGATCCTCCTACATCGATGTCCTCGGCTTCTACGGTACCTCTCGCCGTATAGGTGCCGCCCACTTCGACTTTCGTCACCTTAGTGGAGCCTTCGATTTCCAAGCGGTCACCTACCTCTACATCAACCGCTGTGAGGTCCTTTCCAACCTTCAGAAGCTTTTCCACATCTATCGCTCTAGCTTTAATGTATCCTGAAACCTCTAAGGAACCGTGTTTTACCTCAACCCTATCCTTCACCGTTAAGTCGCCTAAGATTCTCACGTAGCCTTCACGGCTTTGAAACCTCTCCGCTTCAACACTGCAGTTGAAGACAATGTTTCCCTTGCATTCTACAGGTCCGTTTACCGTAACCTTAACCCCGTCCTCAGCTAAAACCGTAGCGTCCTCCTCTATGATCAACGCTCCTTCAACAACGCCGATTGTCGCAGTAGAGCCTTCTGCAACCTTAACCTCCTTACTCAAATCGGCTGTCTCCTGGCTGATTACTTCCTCGCGCCAGCTTTATTTAGCCTTTGAGCGAAAAGGTTGATGCGGCCTGCGATCTCAGCCATATCCTCGAACTGTTTCTTGCTGATCTTCGCTCCTTCAGCCACGTACACCGTCCTCCAAATGCTTACTCTATTTTCCATATTTCCTTTCGCCTCCTTACTCTCAGTTAGGTTGGAGATGATATAAAGCTGAGGCACATATTGTGATCACATTTTGTGATCGACTTCCAAACGAATACACGGCTTTTATCGCTAAGAAATACTACCGCATAGAGGTGGACTTGCTACGCGCCGTTTCTTAGCGCCTAAAGTCAAGCTTTTTACCAACGAACACTCTGAAACTAAGCTAGATTGTCTAGGCCCAGCTCCTTAGCATACATGACGGCTTCAATATATTCCTCGGATTTTAACCGGCGGCGGAGCTCCGGAACTTCGTAGGCACGCCAGTGCGGCGTATATTGGTCCATGATGTTCACTCGAACCCATGTTCCAAGGTTCTCAGCTATCCATTTCAGGGTTGGTTTGGTGCAGCAATCGATGTGCTCTGGTAGGAGGAGAACCCTTATTAATAGTTCCCCGTTTTTTACAGCGTGCAGATGGTTTCTCTGGCAGGCTTCTAGGTATCCGGGGGCTGAGGATATCCGTGTAGCGCATTTGTTGTTTCCATACTTGTAGTCAAGGAGGTAGACATCTATGAAGCCTTTGAGAAGCTCAGCCGTTTCCTCGCTGTAGTAGGAGTTGCTGTTCCAAACCGTGGCCACGTTGACGCCCACGTGCTTGAAGGCTTCAAGCCAGCTATGAAGCCATGGTGTAGGTGAGCCTCCCACCATGTTGCAGTTCCTGCAGCCAGCCTTGTGTAAGGATTCCACCTCCCTCGCAAGCGCTTCAGGATTAAGGGGTTCCCCAGCCTCCATCCGCTGCGAGATCGTCCAGTTCTGGCAGTGGCGGCAGATAAGGTTACAGCCTATGGAGAATATTGTCCCGCTGGGAACAAGTTCAGGCTCCTCACCCATATGGTGGAAGGCTGTTGAGAGAAGGAAGGTGGAGCCGCATCCGCATGTTCCCAGCTCACCCTCCAGCCTGTTCTTAAGGCATCGCCTCACACAGTAATGACAGTTTCCTAGGATTTGGCGAGCGATCTCAGTCTTCAAGTCCAAAAATGACATTATGGGTATCTGTAGGTCTTTAAGTCTCACTTCACCACGGTCGATCATTTCTTGAAGTCCGTAGTACCTCTCCTTCGCCGCATCGTGGACCTGCCAAAGCCTCTCTAAAGATTCGCCTTCCTTGAACACGGCTTCAACCCTTTTAGCGATCAAGTGCTTCGCCACCTTCCTGCCTTGAAAAACATCGAAGTACCTAGACAACGAATTGACGGCTTTACGGTTATGTAGGACGCTTGTAGCGTCAGGTCGGATGAGGTTCCAAGTCATGTTACTCAACTGTTTCTAGAACGCGCACTGAATAAACGTTACGTATCCCCACATGAGATAGGTGAATCAATGTTGTCTTTTATCCCATACGTACTATATTGTGTGGTTTGACTTAGCCTTATTTCCCCATGTTTTCAACGCTGTCTGCATTACATGTTGGATACATGGATGATTGAAGTTCATGTGCCTGTAATAAGTTTGAGGTACGTTGTTAGAATTCGTTCATACTTTTAGTGCTCACCGCAAGACATATCTAACATAGTGATGGAGGAATGGGGGGAAGGATAGATAGTGGGTAATCCGCGTTTTGGTCCCGCGGGGACGCCACCACGTTTCGAAGACCCTATCTTTAAGCTCCCTAAGTTTCTCCACAACGAGGGCTTAGGCGCGCTTGAGTATCAAGCTACTCGGTGGGGTACTAAACCACAGATGCCGATGGAACATGCGAACAGACTAGGTTTAGAGGCTAGGCAATGGGATGTAAGGCTTTCCCTCCACGCCTCTTATTTCATGAACCTATGCGGGGAAAGGGATATCGTTGAGGCAAGTAAAAGACGCTTTGTAGCGTGTGTTGAAGCCGCTCATTGGATGAAGGCCAGCGACGTGATTTTCCACCCTGGTTTTTACGGGAATCGAAGCCCAGATGAAGCCCTTAAGCTTTGCGTAAAATCCGTGAGTGAGGTTGTGGTAGTTATGAAGACTCTCGGGTTTACGGGGATTCACCTAAGACCTGAGACTATGGGGAAAACTTCGCAGCTTGGTAGCCTCGATGAGGTCATCACCCTCAGCCAAGAGGTCGAGCTGATATACCCGGCGGTGGATTGGGCGCATGTTCACGCCAGGGATAAGGGTAGGTTTAGAAGAAAGGGGGATTATGTTAAGGTCTTAAATACAATCGAGGATAGGCTTGGAGCTGAAGCATTAAAGGACCTGCACTGTCACTATACCCGAGTTGAGTTCTCGGGGAAGGGTGAAGTCCGCCATCATACACTGGAGGAGAAGAGCTTCGGACCCTGTTTCCAACCTTTAGCGGAGCTGGTTTTTGAGCTTGGGTTAAGCCCGATACTTATATGTGAGTCGCCGTTGCTTGACCTCGACGCTGTAGAGATGAGGCAAATCTACCTTAACTTAACGCGTGAGAAGCATTAGAGCCGCAACAGCGTTCACTTAGAAACCCGGCGTTCAACGTATCTACCCCTTCGCTCAATCGCTTTAACACGTTCAAACACTGTATCAGCCTTTTCCTCACCCAGTTCTAACCTGTACCCCTTAAGGAAGCTTTGGAAACATTCCTCGGAGATCCTGTAATGAGTGCTTGTGAGAGCCCGTTTCATAAGGAGTATGTCGACGCCCATGTCTTCAACCTGTGTGGAGTAGGCTCCTAAGCCAAAATCCACGAGGAATATCCGTCCGTCCGCTGTCTGAACCATGTTAGAGGTTGTTAAGTCGCCGTGCTGTATCCCAGCCCTATGGAGACGGGCTACAAGCCTCCCAACTTCCAGGCATAGCCCAACAGCTTCACCCTTATCAACCCTCGCCAACTTTTCCCTAAGCCGCTCCCCATCGATGCGGCTGAGAAGAAGCGTGGAGTCCTTGGGGCTTAGAAGAAGCACGGTAGGCGCGGGGACACCGTTCCTCTTCGCATCGTATAGGAGCTGCGCCTCATGCACCGTCCTCCTCCGCCGAAGCTCCTCATCGAGCAAACCCACACGATACTTCTTTGCAACCCGCTCCTTCTTTATAACATTATATCCATGCCACTGTGTGAGGTAGATATTAGCTTCAGCTCCCCGGTATATGAGCTGCCTCACCTCATCCACGAAACCTCAACCTCGTAGGCTGAAGGATACTTCCATTAATCTATAAAGGACTTCACCACGGGAGTGGGTTGTAGAGATAGGTGGAGCTTCAACCCCTTAACTTCACAGCTATGTGAACGCTTCAGAGAACTAGAGCTTTCATGTTATCGCCAGAATCTCCAGCTGTCACGGATACTCGGCTGAGCACCTACGCTGTAGGCTTCAGGCAGCACATATAGGTAAATCGTATGCCCGTTAAACCGCTCAATCCTATTTGCCTTCCAACCGTTGAAGCTGAAGTCGTGACTTACAATCCGTGTCCCAGTCCTCGTTTCCTTCTCAAGCTTCGGTTTAAGCCGCTCATTCGCCATGCTCGTCAGGTAAAGCGTAACCACCGTTGCCTCTGAGAGGTCGGCGTTAAAAAGGTCACCGTGGACAAGCTTCACTCTTTCGCTGAGCTTGTTAAACTCAAGAGACTTCAACGACGCCTTGTAAAGGTCCTCCCTTAACTCGTATCCGACGGCTGTCTTGGCTCCAAAATCGTTTATCGCGGCGATGAGCATCCGAGCATCACCGCAGCCTAAGTCAACTACAACATCGGATGAGCCTACATTGGCGATTTCAAGCATCTTCCTAATAACCTCCGGCGGACTGGCTACGAATGGGGCACAGCTCAAACCTACACGCCTCCTGTTACATACACGCGTTTTCCACGTTATTCCTACTCTGCTATAAAGGTTATGCCTAACAACCTCGCGAAGCCTCAAACCAAAATGGTCAATATCTCTCAGGGATTTAGTTCAGCATGATCTAACATGGCTTAAACGTGTAAACTTATTTTCTAAAGTTATTTAGGACTTCCCCGATATAACTCTCTGAAAAGGGTGAAAGTGAATGCAGCTTGGGGGTATGGAGAGAACCATTAGGGCGCTTAGTTTCGAGGAGGTTGACCGGGTGCCCATGTGGGGTGGTTGGTGTGAGAACCCAAGGTTCCTGGAGCAGGCTAGCGGCATCCAGATGAAGTATGGGTTTACGTTGAACGAGTGGGAGAACCCGATGAGGGCAGCGCTTCAAGCCTTTAGGAACGTAGGCGTCGACGTGACCTGCGGTTTCCAGTTACCTAAGCCGGCTGAGCTGATGAGTTCGCCTAAGGGAGGTATCGGGTATATGGGTTGGGAAGTCAGTTCCACTGAGGAGCGCGGTTACACCCCGGAGAGAGTTGTGCGGTACATAGAGGCACTTCCTACACCCTCGGATGTACGCGCAGACTTCGACTTTGAACGCCAGTATCTACTCTACGTGAACAGGATGAAGCGTGCGCAGGACGAGTGTGGAGACGTCATGCTTTGGATGAGCGGCGGCCACACCGTTACATTCGACGGGAATTTCCGCTTATTCGGCTATAAGCCCTACCTGCTCACCTGTATACGGCATAAAGACGCTGTGAAGAAGCTTAACGCGTATTACGCTGAGCATTCACGGTGCATGAATGAGGTGGTTGCGAAGGCTGTTAAAGAGGAGGGTATCGCTCCCTTCTGCTTCACAGGGACGGACATATGTTATTCTCATGGACCTATGCTCTCACCTAGGATTCTGGATGAAATCTACTTCCCCTACGTTGAGAAAGCCTTTGAACCGTTGAAGAACGCGGGGATTAAGATCATATGGCACTCCGATGGTTATATTACACCTATTGTGAAAAGCCTGATCAACGCGGGTGTAAACGGCTTTCAAGGCTTCCAGGAAAAGTATGGTGTAGAATTCGCGGATTTCACGCGGATGAAGGTGAAGGATGGGAAGCCGCTACTCCTCATTGGCAGCGTCCAAGTTTCAACCACCCTCGTCTTTGGAACCGTTGAGACCGTTAAGAAGGATGTGGAGCGATGTATCGACCTAGCTATGGAGGGTAGAGGAGTGGGCGGACATATACTAGGCACCGACACTAATATCAGCCCAGATGTACCCCCGGAGAACATATTCGCCATGTACCAGCATGGTAGAAACTATGGGAGAAAGGTTGGGATTTAGGAAGCAACGCAGTAACGCGACCTGCTTATTTTTTTTTAACAGAGTAAACGTACATATACTACTTCCGGCTCCGAAAGTTCCTAACCTTAAACAGGTTAACCTAGGTAAAAATGAGTTTTCATAAGTGAGTAGAATCTTGTTTACACCCTAAAGAGGAAAACGTATACAAGACTTATTTGAAACGGCTTCCGATTAAAGACGTGTATGCCAAACACTAGGGTTAGAGAAGTCAAGGGTTTCACTGATTCAGCTGTTGATGAAGCCGTTGAGGTCATTAAAAGCGGCGGGCTTGTAGTCTATCCTACAGAGACTTGTTACGGTTTAGGTGCTGACGCATTAAACCCTGAAGCCGTGAGAAAGGTTTTCATGGTTAAGCACCGTCCCTTCAACATACCCCTAACCGTACTCGTTGCTGACCTCGAAATGTGGGGGAGGTTCGCTGAACTAACCTCTGAAGCCCTAAAATTGATTAGAAAGTTCATGCCTGGGCCCTTAACCATTGCCTTAAGGAAGAAGCCGTATGTACCGGACCTATTAGACCCCTACGAGTTAGCAGCGAGAATCTCAAGTCACCCTACAGCCCAAGCCCTAGTGAGCAAGGTTGGCTCCCCGATTACGGCTACCAGCGCCAACGTCCACGGTGAACCAGAACCATACACGGTCGACGAAGCCATTAAATCTCTCGGGCAAGGTGTAGACCTTGCCTTAGACTCCGGGAAGATTCCACGCAGGAATGTATCCACAGTCGTACATCTGACGGCTTCCCCGCCGAGGATTCTGAGGGCATACCCCAAGGGAGCCTTTAAAACCGAGGACATTCTAAAGACACTTAAGGAGAATGGGTAGTCCTTGCAGGGATCCGAGAATAGGAAGCCAGCTGTATGTTTAGGTATTGAGGGTACAGCGCACACTTTTGGAGTTGCGTTAGTGGATTCCTCTGGGAAAACTTTGGCTGATGTGAACGATTTCTACGTTCCCCCATCTGGGAAAGGGATTCATCCAAGGGAATGTTCACAGCATCACAGTCTTGTCGCGGCGAAGCTTCTCACTAAGGCATTACAGGATTCTGATGTGAAGCCCGATGGGATCGATGCGGTGGCTTTCTCACAAGGTCCAGGTATGGGTCCATGCCTTAGAACAGCGGCGACTATGGCAAGGGCGCTTTCAGTTTTTCTCCATATGCCTTTAATCGGTGTCAACCATGTGGTCGCCCACATCGAGATTGGGAAGCTCGTGAACAAAGCTGAGGACCCCCTCGTTCTAGTGCTCAGCGGGGGAACTACGCAGATACTGGCTCTTGAGGAGGGACGATACAGGGTTTTCGGTGAAACCTTAGACATAACGGCTGCAAACTGCCTCGACGTCTTCGCCCGGGAGGCTGGGCTTCACGACCCTAAAGCTCCTTGGCCGGCCTACGTCTTTGACAAGATGGCTGATGGAGGGGAATCCTACATTTCCTTGCCATACACCGTTAAGGGTATGGACCTTCAGTTTTCAGGTATACTCACAGCAGCTTTAGCGAAGCATAGAGAGGGCAAGTATAGGCTTGAGGACCTATGTTTTAGTTTAAGGGAAACGGTTCTAGCGATGATCACGGAGGTGGCTGAAAGAGCCCTAGCCCACACCCGTAAAGCAGAGGTTCTCCTCATCGGGGGTATGGCGCAGAAGGCACGGCTCCGCGAGATGCTTAGCATCATGGCTGAGGAGCATGAGGCAAGGTTCCTCGTGGTCCCCAACCAGTATGCCACGGATAACGCAGCCATGATCGCGTGGACGGGCATCCTCGCATATAAAGCAGGGCAAACCCTAACCGTTGAGAGAAGCCTTGTGAAGCCCAAGTGGAGAGTAGACCAAGTCTCTATTCTATGGTAGGGAAGAGGGGTGGCTGTATGGTTAGGATATTGCTTGACAGCTGCACAGTTCCTAATTTGTTTATAGTCTCCGAGGGCTGATGTACCCACAAAAGCGTTTGTTATAGTATAAAACCCGAGGATGATAGCGTCCCTAGCTATTAAGTAAACACCTGTTAGGCATTAGGCTAATTTCAAGCGTTGGAGCGGAGATGTTCTTAACCTCAGGTTCAGTTAAGCGGAGTAAACGCCTTTCTCTCCTTACCCTAAACGCTTTACTAGAATAGGGTTGAACCTGATACAGTTGTATACTTATGAGCAGGTCCCCTCCATATTCGAAGCGGGTGGTAAAGCCAGGATGGTGTTTACAACTCGACCAGTTCTCATGGGAACCCATGGCGCCGTGGCTTCAGGTCACTACCTCGCCACCGTAGCAGGGTTTAAAGTGTTGCAGAAGGGTGGAAACGCCGTTGACGCCGGTGTAGCTATGGGTTTCACCCTCACTGTTTTGGAGCCTCACGCAAACGGCATAGGTGGGGAAGCCCCGATTATTGTATACTCTGCAGGGGACAAAAGGGTTTCAGTCATCAACGGTCAGGGAACGGCTCCGAAAAAGGCGACCTTCCAGTGGTTCCGTGAACAAGGTATAAACGTAATTCCAGGCGATGGGTTCCTCCCAGCCACTGTGCCAAGTGCCTTCGACGCCTGGATTACAGCCCTATCTCGTTTCGGTACACTAAGCCTAGCGGAGACGATGGAGCCAGCGATTAAATTCGCTGAGGAAGGTTTTCCCATGTACCAAGGGCTTAGAAACGTTATCACACTTCACGCTAAGCGGTTTCGTGAGGAGTGGCCTACTACAGCTAAGGTCTTCCTCCCAAACTGCGAGGTCCCTGAGGTTGGAGAGGTTTTCCGTCAGACGAGCTTAGCAGAGACATTCAAACGCCTCGTAGCTGAGGAGGAAAGGGCTCAGCATAAGGGACGCACCGTGGCTTTGAAGGCTGCTAGAGACTGCTTCTACAATGGAGAGATTGCTAAACGAATCGTTGAGTTCGGAGCTGGTAACGAGGTCCGAGACTCTTCTGGAAAACCTCACAGTGCTTTACTAAGCCTAGAGGACTTTAAGGGTTATGAAACCAAGGTGGAGGAACCCGTTTCGTTCAATTATAAAGGTTTGACGGTTCATAAATGTAGTCCGTGGTCTCAGGGACCGGTTTTCCTACAACAGTTAAGCCTCCTCCGTGGCTATGATCTACGAAGCCTTAGACATAACTCCACTGTGTACATCCATTTAATTGTTGAAGCTGCGAAGCTTGCTTTCGCAGACAGGGAAAAGTTCTACGGAGACCCGGACTTCGTCAACGTTCCAGTAGGTAAGCTTCTCTCCGAGGATTACGCCTTGGAGCGTAGAAAGCTTATCAAACCGGATAAGGCATCCGTGGAACTCCGACCTGGAAGCGATATACATGCGCAAACGGGGAATATCGGAGACACAACCCATCTTGACGCCGTTGACGCGGATGGAAATATGGTCGCGGCTACTCCAAGTGGAGGTTGGGTGCAGTCTTCCCCCGTAATCGAGGGACTTGGCTTCCCCCTTGGAACCCGTGGGCAAATGTTCAACCTTGACGTAGGTCACCCTAACGGGCTTCAACCAGGGAAAAGACCGAGGACAACCCTTACTCCCTCCCTCGTTACACGGGATAGAAAACCATACATGGTTTTCGGAACACCGGGTGGCGACCAACAGGACCAGTGGACGCTGCAGTTTTTCCTAAACCTCGTCGAGTTTGGGATGAACCTTCAGGAAGCCGTAGATGCGCCCACGTTTCATACGGCACATTTTCCAAGCTCCTTTTATCCAAGGGAAGCTTCCCCTGGTAGGCTACATGTTGAGGGGAGAATCCCTGAAGCCGTTAGAAAAAGTCTCGTGGAGAAGGGACATGATGTTGTAGTGGACGGTGACTGGGCTCATGGAAGGGTTCTCGCCATTGCCTTCAACCCTGAAACCGGGGTAATATCCGCCGCGGCTTCGCCTAGGGGAGAAACAGGCTACGCGTTGAGTTGGTAGAAGAGGCGGGAGATACTGTGGCTTACCGGTATAAATGGAAATTTTATGTACATTTTACCTTAATGCCTTTTTAGAAAGGGCTATATAGATGGTTTCTGACAGAGATCGCGTGTGAGGAATTTTCATGGGAACTCAGATTATTGAGAGTTCAAAACCTACTGGTAGGATACGTTGTGCTGTGGTTGGTTACGGTCCAGCTTTCAACATGGGGAAGGCGCATTGTGAGTGGATTAAGGGAACTGAAGGATTGGAGCTTGTGGCGGTCTGCGACATCGACGCTAAGCGTACAGCCCTAGCGAAGCAGGATTACCCGTGGATTGAAACCTACAACGACCTCGGTGAGCTCCTCCTTAAATCTAAGGTTGACCTTGTCACCGTTGTTACCCCTCATAACACTCATGCACAGTTAACGCTTCAATGCCTTAAGGCTGGGAAACATGTCATCGTTGAGAAGCCTATGTGCATCACAGTTAAGGAAGCCACGGCGATGATCGAGGAGGCTCGGAAGGTGAAGGTTATGTTAACGGTTTTCCATAACCGCCGCCATGACGGTGATTTTCTCGCCATTAAAGAGGTTATCGATAAAGGGTTGATCGGTAAGGTTTTTCACGTT
Source organism: uncultured Candidatus Bathyarchaeia archaeon (assembly GCA_964396445.1). Lineage (GTDB taxonomy): Archaea > Thermoproteota > CALKCG01 > B24 > JAWCPE01 > CAYNFI01. The sequence goes on along the minus strand of CAYNFI010000009.1, from coordinate 3,338 downwards.
GAGGTCTTCGGTGGGGGTTACGGGCATCCAGGGTATTGGTGGCGGTCGGATAAGAAGGTCTCAGGCGGAGCAATCTACGACTGGGGCGCCCACTTCATAGACTGGGTCCTCAACCTCGTCCCGGAGAAGGTTGTCAGCGTAACTGGTTTCTTCCATAAACTCGCTTGGATGGATGTGACGAACGAGGATGAGGTTGAAGCCGTTATACGATTCGAATCCGGGGCTGTGGCGGACGTTCAACTGTCCAGCATCGCAAGGGTTGGGAAACCACGGTGGCGTATCCTAGGCACTAAGGGAGCGATCCTCGACCAAGGTGGTGGAAAGTTCAAGGTATGCACTGAGGTTGATGGGATCCCCGTGGAGATGGAGGTGAAGTATAAGGCTTCAGAAAGGCTTCCCTATTACCGAAACATCTCCGACCACCTCCTCCACGGTAAGGAGCTTGAAGTGAAGCCTGAGGAAGCACGGCGAGTCATCGCCATCATGGAAACCGCTGAGAAGTCCTCTAAAACCAAGAAAGTTGAGCCAGTTCCCTACGGGTAGGTTTTCACGATACTAAATAAGGGAACGGATATGCTTACCCCATGTTCGTCAGTCATATCGATGAGAGCTTCTCGATTTGGGACACGCTGCGGTGATGGTTGTTGAGCATAGGCACGGATATGTGTGTCATCAGTCTGGGAAAGGGGCAGCGTATGAGCCGTGAACTATACGCCATACTCGACGAGGTCGACATAGTGTCTATCCACCAGTTTATTCTTCCTCCGGAGACACCTGCTGAGCTTCACTACCATGACTTTGACGAGTACTGGCTTTTCATAGAGGGGACGACCACGGTTACCTTACGTCTCGCGGATGGAACTAAAAGTCAATACGATGTCGTTCCTGGGGACCTTGTAGCCACACCTAAAGGTGTAGAACATGGTCACACCCCGCGCACAGTAACGAAGTACATCCAGTTCACAGGCAAGATAAGACCCGGGGCTAAACCCGGTCACCTGAAAAGACGGGGTTTGTAAGAGGTTTAACTGGGTTTAGGAAGAAGGTTGAAGAAACACCTAAAATGAGCACTGTTGTATATTCAGAATTTATGGGCTTTTTTTCACGTATTCCGTGTAGTTGCAGCCTCCGCAGGCCCATCGAGGTTTTGGAGATTCGTGGAAAGCCATGATCTTTGCGCATCTTGGACACTTCCTATTCTTTAGCTTAACCGTCTTTTTACCGTAGTCAACCTCGTACAGCTTCCACGCTTTTCCTCCCCGCTCTTTCTTACCCTCGCCTTTCTCCTCTTTCTCACCCATACACTCACCGGCCTTAATGCTTCAAAATGGAGGCTTTAACCAGCTTTAGGCTTCTCCTCCTTAAGCTTAGCACGCTCTTCAGGATGTAAATTCCTCAAGTAAACGTGTTTATGAACGAGGGCCTTAGCCTTTTCCGTGTCTTCGTAGATGAAGCACAGTCCATCCGTAGTGTGCGTACCCGTCTTCGTCTTCAGCTTTATCACGTAGGTTGCTTCTAACCTTGAACCAAGCCTCTCAGACAGTGCTTTCCTTACGTCAAACCTCAGCGGAGTGCTCGCCCTTAGGTGCCCAGCGATGAAATGCACTTCCTTTCTACCCAAGAGCTGATTATTGACTTCTTTAACAACCTTGATTTCCATGCAACTCACGGCTAATTATGTGTGGAGGAATTTAAACCATTCGTAGCCGTCTAGAAAGCAGAGGGAAAGCTCATCTTCAAATGCATGTTCACTACTTCCTTAAACCTAATAGGGAGCGGGTATGACTTATTGGCGTAGGATAGATGATCGCGAATGCCATTCTGCCCTCAATGCGGTCAACAGGCTGGTCCAAAGGATAGTTTCTGTATGCGATGCGGTGCGAGGCTTACAGTAGGACCTGGGGAGCAGGCAACTACATCCTCAGCATCCGTGACGACGGTTACGTCGCTAGAGGAAGCTGTGAAGATGACGGTTGTGAAGAGACTTGATGGTATAAAGAACAGGGATGGCGAAACGATCCGCAGCCTAGTGGATACGGAAAAGTATACCAAGTTCGACGACTGGTCTCCTTTTAGGAGGCAACGGGCTGAGGAAGCCCTGAAAAACGAGGCTGATGCTTTAAAGGTTCTCACAAGCTATGATTATGAAGTCAAGGACTTTAAGGTTGATGTAATGGATGGGACAGCCCTTGCCACGTTCCAACTCCACTATAAAGGACATATCAGGAATAAGCATTTCGATGTAGAGGCGCGGGTGACAACCCTCCTTAAAGGGCAGGGCTTAGAGTGGAAGATCGTTCATGAACATTATTCTAGGTTTCCAGGTTACTAATGCTTAAGGTGCCGCGTCCCCGAGTCCAAGTTTTGTTTACTCGAAGAGGTAGCTCGGTACCATATCCCCCAGCCGTGTGGCTTCGTCAAGACCGAACATGAGGTTCATACTCTGCACGGCGTTACCTACATCGCCTTTAAGCATGTTGTCCAAGGCTGAGAGCACCCCTATGCGTCCACGGTCCTCATCTATGAAGAAGCCTACATCGCAGAAGTTTGAACCCCTTACAAACTTGGCGTCTGGGAGGCTGCCTGGACCCCCGGTTTTCCTAGCCCTGATCCTTATGAATGAAGCGTTTCGGTAGGCTTCCCTGAAAACCCTCCAAAGCTCCTTCTCCTCCACTACCTTATCCGCGAAGACGTGCCCTATGCATTCAACGCCCCTAACCATATCCACGGCGAACATGGTCGCGCCAACCCTTGAAGGCTCCATGTTAAGCTCCTGCCTCACCTCAGCGAGGTGCCTATGCTCCTTCACCGCGTATGGTCTAGCAACCCCAGACCTCTCCGCGTGATGTGAAGACCGCGTAGGCTCAGCACCGGCTTCCGAGGAGCCTGCCATGATGTCGAAGACTATCCTGAAGCCCTCAAACCCGTTCAGCTTGGTTAAGGGATACGCTGCGAGGATCATAGCCGTTGCGTTGCAACCGGGGCATGCCACATACCGTGCATCCTTAAGCTCCTCACGGTGAAGCTCAGGTAGTCCGTAGACGAATTCCTTAAGTAACTCGGGTAGGGGGTGGTTCCTTCCATAGAACGCCTTGTAGGTTTCAGGGTTTTTCAAACGGAAATCCGCGCTTGTGTCGATGATCCTTGCATTATGGTCGTAGAGGTCTTTAACGATGCTGAGGGAAGCCCCGGAGGGTACGCATACGAAGACCACATCGCATTCCCTCGCCTGTTTCAGAAGCTTCTTATTCGATTCCTCCAAGGCTAGGTTCTGTGGGTCGTAAAGCGAAAACTTTAGGTCCGTCGTAGCTAAGAGGTTTGGATGCTCGTTGGAGAGG